>CAJTXX010000009.1 GCA_910584145.1 uncultured Eggerthellaceae bacterium
CAGCTGGGGCGGGCATCGCCCTCATCGTGAGGCGCCGCCGCGACGAGGAGGAGCCTGAGGCTGCCTGATGAAGCGCCTCCGCCTGTCCGGGCGTGCCAAAGGGACGGAGCAAATGGGCTCTGGGAGCGGCGGCAGGTTGGCAGATAAGCACGCGATCAAAAAAGAAAGAGGCTTCGGCCTCTTTCTTTTTTTGACCTTCACGATCTGCGAGCCGGCAGGAACGCCTGCTACAGCTTCACCAGCTCGTAGACTTGTTCGCCGGCGCTCATGGAGGTGTTGTCGGTGAGGGCTTTTATGAGGGCATTGCCGAAGGTGACGCCGGAGCCGCCGTCTTGAACCTCGTCGTACCAGGTGTTGAAATCTTCGAGCGGCATCCACCAGTTGCCGCTCTGCATGGAGACGAACGTCTCGCCGGGGTTCGACACTGCGCGCGCCATCGTCTCGGGCGGCATACCGCCGTCCGGCATATCGTCGAATGCCAGCTCAAGGCTCAGGTAGCTTGCCTCGGCGCTCGCGTCGCCTTCCGCCGGCACATTCGCACTCACGCGCTGTACCACGGCGAAGCTCTGGCCCTGCGCGATCAGCACCGGCGCGTCGAGCTCTATCTCGTGGAAGCCAGCGTGCTCGAAGGTGCGTTCCACCGTGGCTACCAGCGTGCCATTGCCGGTGGGGCCGGTGTCGGCGTCGCTGATGGCCACCTTCTCGCTGTAGATGAGCGTCTGCGCGGCGGCGTCGGCTTGCAGCTCGTCGGGCAGGCTCGCCTCGGCGCTGACCTCGCCCCCGTCGCCCGTCGCCTCGTCGGTGTAGCGCGGGTCGGCCTGCGCGGGGTCGTAGCCGACGGGGAGCGTGTACACCCAGCAGGTGACCGTCTCGTTCTCGTGGAACGTGTGCGCTGTCACCGATTTCAGCAGCTCGGTGCTCTCGGCGGTGAACACATTCGCCACGCGCACGGTATCGAGATAGCTGGCGGGCTCGGTGTATTCCGCTATGCCCAGATAGTCGTGCTGATACAGGTTGTCGTATGCCTGATCGGTGGGGCTCACCTCGAATGCCACTGGCGTGGTTATGGTGTGGTCGTAGTACGACAGCCAGAAGAAGCCGCTGGCCGTGCCTCCCTCAGGGATGCCCCAGTGGGTGGCATCGTCGGCCCCGCCGAGCGTCGCATACAGGGCGTCGCTGCCCCAGTTGTTCTTGCACAGCCACGCGCCATCGGCCGGCGGCTGCCCGCTCTGCGTGCCGGTGAAGTTCGCCGCGCTGTACGAATCGTCCCAGCCCACGATGCTGACGGCGTGGTTCGTATACACCGCGCTCGAAGCGTCGTACTGGCTCCAGGTGGTGTAATCGAAGTGGTCGGTGGAGCGCGCCTCGCCCGGCAGCGCTGTTTCCGCTTGCAGCGAAATGGCCACGGCGCCCACGTCCACCAGCGCTTGCTTGATGCTGCGCGTGGCGTTGGCGTCGTAGCCGGTGTAGGCGACGGTGCCGCCGGCGGCGTCGTACTCGGTGGCCGCGGGGCTTGGCAGCTTCACGATGCCGCTGACGTACCAGCCCACGTCGTTCACGGTGCGCAGCGCGTCGTTCATCGACCAATCGCGCGTGCGGGCATCGGCGCCATCCTCCGGCGCGCTGTACCACGGGGTTGCGCCGACGCTATAGCCGTTGTACTGGTAGGGGACCGCATTCTCGGACAGCAGGCCCTGGCGCGTGGCCAGCGCCGCCTCCACGATGGAGAAGTTGCCGCCAGCCAGCTGGGTGGCGAAGTCGGCCGGGTTCACGCGGTAGAGCCCCTCGCCCGCCTGCGGGCCGGCGCTGGCCTCGTCTTGCAGCTCGTGCGCGAGCCACGCGATGGCGCGCTCCGAGATATCCACGCCGCCACCGAGCCCGGTCAGCTTCGGTGCCGCCGCATCGGCCGCCTGCTGCACGCGCTGGGCGTAGGTGCCGTCGAGCTTCGCTTGCTCCTCCAAGATGGAGCTCTCGATAGCGGAAGCTATGGCGAATGCCCAGCATGCGCCCCACGGGTTCTGCAACTTGACGCTGGTTATGAAATCGCCGTTGGCGAGGTAATACGACTTGAGCTCCTGTGCATCGACGCCGCTCTCCGCGGCCGATGCGCTGTTGGCCTGCTGCTCTGCCGCTGCGGCGTCGCCCGTGTCGGCCAGGGGGTGCGCCTGCGCGCTTGCTCGCACCGCCGCGGTAGGCACGAACGCCAGAGCCGAGATCAGCGCCATCCGCGCCGCAACCCCGCGCAGCTGGTGCAAGCCCAGCCCAACGGGGCCGGAGCGAATGGCACCTTGTCCCGGAAGGGTATCGGCATATGGATGCCGCTCAGAAAAAGGTGCCATTCGCTCCGTCCCCTTTGGGCTGGGCTTGCGGTGCATGGTGTTTATTTCACGACGAGCACTGGCACGGTGGACTTTTGCAGCACGGAGTAGCACACCGAGCCCAGCATGCCGCGTATGACGCCCATGCCGCGGTGGCCCATCGTGATGCAGTCGAAATCCATGTCGCGCGCGTAATCGACGATGCTGTCGTGCGGCGAGCCGTTCACCACGGCGATGCTGACATGGTCGCCTTCGCTCACCAGGTCGTCGATGCTGGCCGATACGCGGCGCACCTCCTCGTTCTCGGCTTCCACATCGAGTGCCGAGATGGAGCCCATATCCAGAGAATCGCCCGTGACACCCGACATGCGCGAGGCGATCTTGAACGTCTCGGCGTTGTAATCGCGCCACTCCACCACATTCAGGACGCACACTTCGCCATCGGTTCCGCGCACCAGCTCGAGCGCGTTCGCAAGGGCGTGGCGGGCTGGTTCAGAATCGTCGAAAGGCACTAGGATTTTCTTGTACATTGATCCTCCGATTGGCTCGTAACGGGCATTTTATGGCATTATATAGGGAAGTTCGCGTTCATGTCGGCAGTGTTGACAAGGAGTATTCTTCATGGGCTTCCTTTCGAAGTTCGAAGGAAAGATGGAAGACACCGTGGAGGGCATGGCATCCTCGCTGGGCGGCTCGTCGCTTTCCCCCGTGCAGATAACCAAGAAGGCCGAGAAGCAGATGCGCCGCGAGAAGATGGTCGGCGCCGGCGCGCAGTACGCGCCCACGCTGTACACGGTGCTGGTCAGCCCCGACGACGACGCGCGCATGTTCGGTTATTACCCCACGCTCGCCGGCGAGGTGGAGACATACCTGATGGCGAAGGCCGCCGAGATCGGCCTGATGATGGATGGCCAGCCGCTGGTGCGGTTCCTGGCCGACCCGGAGCTGAAGCGCGGGAAGTTCGATGTGGTGGCCGAGATGGTGTCGGGTCAGATCATCGGGCGGCTGCGCAACGAGGAGATGCAGCGCTACGGCCTCGCGCAGGCACCGGCTGGACCGCGCGACGTGCAGCGTCAGCGTACGGGCATGCCCGGGCCCGCGCCCGCACCCGCGGCGCGCACACCGAAGCCCGCGCCCTACATGCCGCCGCAACCCGCCTATGAGCCCCCGGTCTACGACGACTACGGCTACGACGCGGCGGGCTACGATGAACCCGCCTACGACGAGCCTTCCTACGGCGACAGCTATTACGACAGCGGCGACTTCGACCCCTATGGCGACGGTCTGGCCGACGCGCCCAAGACCACGGTGATGGCCGCTGCACCTGCTGGTGCGCGTCCCGCGCCCGCCGCCGACCCCGTGGGCGAGGTGTACCTCTACGACGCCGCGCGCGACCGCGCCTACGAGCTGACCGGCCGCCCGCAGCGCATCGGCCGCGAATCGGCCAACGACATCGTGGTGCCCGACATAAACGTATCGCGCGTGCACGCCGAGATACGCCGCGACCAATCGGGCAGCTGGATCGTATCCGACCTGGGCTCCACGAACGGCGTGTTCGTGAACAACCGCCAGGTGAAAACGGCTCCGCTGCACGACGCCGACATAGTATTAGTAGGCACGACCGAGCTGGAATTCCAGCTCCTCTCCTAAGCGGGTGCGCGAACCGTGATAGACATCATATTGCTGATAGCGCGCCTGCTGTTCGTTGCGCTTTTGTACCTGTTCCTGTTCGCCATCATGCGCACGGGTATAAACCAGGTGCGCGGCACCCGCAAGAAGGGCAAGACGTGGAAGGTGTCGGTGGAGCGCGGCCCGAAGGAGCTGCGCGGCGTGCAGATGGAAGTGAACGGGCCCATCATCATCGGGCGCTCGCCGGGGGCTGATATCGTCATCGCCGCGGGCTATGTGTCCGGGCGGCATGCGAAGCTCCAGCTGATGGGGCAGAACCTCTTCGTCGAGGACCTCGGCTCCACCAACGGCACGCTGGTGAACGGCGACGCTATTTCCGCACCGCAATCGCTCAAGAGCGGCGATGTGGTGAACGTGGGCGATGTGGCCATGCGCGTGAGGTACGAGTGATGGGCGGCATGGGCGAGGCAGCGGCCGTGCGCTTCGGCAGCCGCACCGATATCGGCTGCGTGCGCGAGCACAACGAGGACAGCCTGGTGGTGCAGCCGTCGCTGTTCGTGGTGTGCGACGGCATGGGCGGGCATTCCGCCGGCGAGGTAGCCTCCGAGATAGCCATCGACGTGGTGTCGCGGCGCGCCCCGCGCGTGCCCGATGCCGAGGCGCTGGGGCAGGCGGTGGAAGAGGCGAACCTGGCCATCATCCGTGCGGCGCGCAATGGCATCGGCAGTCAGGGCATGGGTACCACGTGCACTGCTGCGGTGCTGCAAGGCACGCGGCTGGTCATAGCGCAGGTGGGCGATTCGCGTGCGTACCTGCTGCACAACGGGCACCTCCAACAGTTGACGCGCGACCATAGCCTGGTGGCCGACCTGGTGGAGAGCGGCCAGATATCCGCCGAGGAAGCGCGCACGCATCCGCAGCGATCGGTCATAACGCGCGCGCTCGGCAGCGACCCGCGCATGCAATGCGACCTATACGAGCTGAACATCGCCGAGGGCGATCGGCTGCTGCTGTGCTCGGACGGCCTGTATTCGATGGTGGAAGACGGCCAGATCGAGCACGTGATGAACGCGCACCCGGACGCGCAGCGCGCGGCCGACGCGCTGGCCGAGGCGGCCATAGCCGCGGGCGGCCACGACAACGTTACCACCATAGTGGTGAATGCCGAGGGCGATTCCGAGCGCCGCCATCGCAAGCTGGCGCGCAAGACGAAGGTGACGGCAGGCGTCATAGTGACGCTGTTCGTGGCCCTGTTCGCGGCGGCGGCCGTGGCGTTCAACTTCTGGACCAGCACCGCGGCTTATCTGGGCGAGGTGGACGGCCGCGTGGCCGTGTACCAGGGCATCCCCGGCGAGGTGTTCGGCATGAGCTTCAACAACATGCGCGAGGTGACCGACGTTCCCCTCGATTCCCTGCAACCCGGCGTGGCGAACCGCGTGCGCAACCAGGATATCCGCTGCGATTCGCTGGCGGAGGCGTACGAGCTGGTGGGCACGTACCGGGCCAATGCGGCTGAGAACGGCCAGGTGCCGCAGGCCGGCGGGTCGGATGCGGAAGGCGCCGATGGAACCGACGGGGCCGCCAGCAGCGCGGCCGATGCAGCCGGCTCCGACGCCAGCAGCGCCAGCTCGTCCGCGAGCGCGGCAGCCGCGGCGCACCCCGGAGCAGCCAGCGCGGGGGCCTAGCGTGAAGCCACGCAACATAGAGCTGTTGCTGCTGGTCATAGCGGCGCCTATCGTCATCGTGCTGTTCGCCATGCTGGTGGTGACGGGCGGGCGCGAGCTGTCGTTCAACACGCTGGGCGTGCCTGTGGGCATCTTCCTGGCGTTCCTCATCGCGCACATCTCCATCCGCGTGCTCACACCGAACGCCGACCCGGCCATCTTGCCCATCACGTTCGCGCTGTCGGGCATCGGCATCGCGTTCGTCACGCGCTTGGTGCCCGATTTGGCATCGCGCCAGCTCATGTGGATGTTCGCGGGCGTCATCATCATGGTCCTGGTGCTGGTCATCGTGCGCAACCTCGATAAGCTCGCCAGCTACAAGTACACGTTCATGATCGTGGGCGTGCTGCTGCTGTTGTCGCCGATGCTGCCGGTGGTGGGCACCGAGATCAACGGCAGCCGCTTGTGGCTGACCATCGGCACCTTCTCGTTCCAACCCGGCGAGCTGGCGAAGATCTGCATCGTGGTGTTCCTCGCCGGCTACTTGGCGCAGCACCGCGAGATGCTGTCGGTGTTCACGTGGAAGGTGGGGCCGGTGCGTCTGCCGTCGCTGTCCACGCTGTTGCCGCTGCTCGCTATGTGGGCGTTGGCGTTCCTGATCGTCGTGCTTGAGAAAGACCTGGGCAGCGCGCTGGTGCTGTTCGCGGTGTTCCTGGTCATGCTGTACGTCTCCACCGGCAAGGTGCTGTATGTGGTGGTGGGGCTGGTGCTGGCCGGCGTGGCCGCGGTGGCGCTGTTCTTCATGTTCAGCCACGTTCAGACCCGTGTGGATGTCTGGCTCGACCCGTTCTCCGACGCGCAGGATAAGGGCTACCAGATCGTGCAGAGCCTGTTCTCGCTGGCCGACGGCGACCTGTTCGGCGTGGGCATCGGGCGCGGCATGTCGGATGTCATCCCCTATGTTGAGAGCGACTTCATATTCAGCGCCATAGGCGAGGAATGCGGTCTGCTCGGCGCGGCCGGCGTGCTGCTGCTGTACCTGTGCTTCGCCATCCGCGGCATGCTGACGGCGGCGCGCGCGAAGAGCGACGTCAGCTCGTTCATGGCGGTGGGCGCTACGTCCATCGTGGTGTTGCAGGCGTTCATCATCGTGGGCGGCGTTACGCGGCTCATCCCGCTGACGGGTATCACGCTGCCCTTCATCAGCCAAGGCGGTTCCAGCTTGCTGGCCGGGTTCATCGTGGTGGCGCTGCTGCTGCGCGCCGGCGACGAGGCCACGGGCAGCAGCGCCGAGCTGACCTCGGCGGCTATCGGGCGCTCGCGGCACGCGGCCAACAGCGTGCTGGGGCGCGTGGCGCTGGGCAAGAACATCACCTTCGCGCTGATATTCTTCAGCGTGCTGTTCGCGCTGCTGGTGGCGAACCTCACCTACATCATGGTGGTGAACGCGCAGAACTACCAGAGCATGCCGGGCAACGGCCACACCATAGCGAAGGAAGCGAAGAGCGAGCGCGGCACCATATCGACGTATGACGGCGTGGTGCTGGCGCAGTCGGTGGAGCAGCCCGACGGCACGTATGAGCGCGTGTACCCGGCGGGCACGCTGGCGGCGCACGTGGTGGGGTACTATTCCGGCAAGTACGGCATGGCGGGCATCGAGGCCGAGTACAACGATACGCTGAAAGGCCAGCGCAACTTCGCCAATTGGAGCGAGGTGCTGAACTCCATGGCGGGCGTCTCGCAGCCGGGCAACGATGTGACGCTGACGCTGAACTCGAAGATACAGCAGGCGGCGCAGGCGGCCATCGAGGGGCATAAGGGCGCCTGCGTGGTGATGGACCCGGGCACGGGCGCGGTGCTGGCGATGGCGTCGTCGCCCACCTACGACGCGGCCGATGTGGAAGAGGTCATGCAGAACGCGAGCGCGGGGTCCTCGGAGCTGCTGAACCGCGCGACGCAGGCGCTGTATGCGCCCGGTTCCACGTTCAAGATCGTGTCGCTGACCGCGGCGCTGGCCGATGGCGTAGCCGAGCTCGATACCACCTACGACGCGCCGGCCGAGATGGATATCGGCAACGCGCCGGTGAGCAACTTCAAAGACCGCGACTACGGCACCATCACGCTCGAGCGCGCGTTCGAGGTGTCGTCGAACACGGCGTTCGGGCAGGTGGGCGTGCAGCTGGGGGCCGACCGCCTGGTGGCGGGTGCCGATGCGTTCGGGTTCAACGAGCAGATCAACCTAGAGCTGCCGCTGGCGGAATCGCTGATGCCCGATCCCGACGAGATGACCACTTGGGAGACGGCATGGGCCGCCGCCGGCGAGCCGGTGGGCGAGCATGAGAGCCCCGCCGGGCCGCAGGCCACCGTGTTGCAGATGGCGCTGGTGGGCTCAGGCATAGCCAACGAGGGGCAGATCATGCAGCCCTATCTGGTGGAAGGCGTGTACAACGCCAATGGCGAGCGCAGTTTCACCGCGCAGCCGCGACAGCTGATGCGCGCCACCTCGGCCGAGGTGGCGGGCGAGGTGCTGTCGGCCATGAAGGGCGTGGTGGCGAACGGCACCGGTTCGGCGGCGGCTATCAGCGGCGTCACCGTGGCCGGCAAGACCGGCACCGCCGAGCACCAGGGCCGCGCCGACGACAGTTGGTTCGTGGGCATAGCCGATGCCGACGGCAACCGCACCGTGGTGGTGGCCCTGATGATCGAAGAAGCTGGCAGCGACATTACCGCCGCCGCTCAATCGCGCGCCGTGTTGCAGGCCGCGCTCCAAGTGCAGGGCCTGCTGTAGCGCAGCTCGGGCACGCGCGCTGCAACTACTGGCAGCCGCCCGGGTGGCATCAGCTCTCAAAGTTGCGGGTCTGCCTTGGGTTTCGTTCCATAAGGCGGCAATACACGTTATAATGCTGAGAACTGTGACGACTCCTGCCATAGACGCAGATAAAACAAACACTGAAGGAGTTCTCGTGAGCGGAATTGGACCTATGACCGGCAAGGTGTTCGGCGGCCGGTATGAGATAGGCGAGCGCATCGGCATCGGCGGCATGGCCGAGGTGTACACCGCGCAAGACAGCGTACTGGGACGCACCGTTGCTGTGAAGGTGATGCTGCCGCAGTTCGCCGAAGACCCCGATTTCGCCCGGCGCTTCCGCCAAGAGGCCGCAGCTGCCGCGAACCTGCAAAGCCCCTACATCGTGAACGTGTACGACTGGGGTCACGACGACAACACCTATTACATCGTCATGGAATACGTGCGCGGGTCTGACCTCAAGACCGCTATCGAGCAGCGCGGCGCCATAAACCAGCGCAAGGTAGCCGAGATCGGCGTGCAGGTGTGCCAGGCGCTGTCGGTGGCTCATTCGCAGGATATCATCCACCGCGACGTGAAGCCGCAGAACATCATGGTGCAGCCCGACGGCAACGTGAAGGTGATGGATTTCGGCATCGCCCGGGCGAAGAACTCCAATCTCGACAAGACGCAGACCGTGCTGGGCACGGCGCACTACATCAGCCCGGAGCAGGCGCAGGGCAAGGAGCTCACGGCCGCGAGCGACATCTACTCGCTTGGCGTGGTGTTGTACGAGGCGGCCACGGGCACGCTGCCGTTCGATGGCCCCGATGCCGTCAGCGTGGCGCTCATGCAGGTGAAGGATTACCCGCCCGCCCCGCGCGAGGTGAACCCCGACATATCCACCGAGTTCGAGCAGATCATCCTCACCGCGATGGAGAAGGAGCCGGGCAAGCGCTTCGCCACCGCGAACGATCTGCGCATGGCGCTGACCGACTTCCTGGCCGGGCGTCCCATGGCCGCGCATGGCGGGTTCACCAGCGCGCAGACCAGCGTCATCGCGCCGATCGGCGCTGCGGCGGGCATGGACTCTACGCAGGTCATGCCGGTTACCACCGCTTCTGCCACCACGCGCGGCTCGCATGCGGCGCCGGGCGGCTACCGCGCCAGCGCTTCTGACACTGGCGGCGGCAAGAAGAAGGGCATCATCATCGCCATATGCGCGGTCGTGGCCATTGCGGCGGTGGCGTTGGCGTTCATGTTCATGGGCGGCGGAGAGAAGGGCACCGTGCCCGACGTGACGGGCAAGACCACCGCCGAGGCTATCGAGATGATAGAGGCCGCCGGGTTCAAGGTGGGTAAGACCGACAGCACCTTCGACACCAGCGTGCCGGCGGGGCAGGTTATCAGCCAGAACCCGAAGGGCAACACCGAGGCTTCGAAGGGCTCCAAGATAGACCTGGTGGTATCGCAAGGCACTGAAGAGGTCGAAGTGCCCGATGTGCTGGGCAAGACGCAATCGGAGGCTGAGCGCGAGCTGATAGCGGCCGGCTTCGTGGTGGGCAAGGTGTCTGACGGGTTCAGCGACGAATACGACGAGGGCAAGGTGATGGAGCAGTCGCCGCGGGGCAAGTCGAAGGCCGCGGGCGGTTCCAAGATAGACCTGGTGATCTCGAAGGGCGCCGACCAGGTGTCTGTGCCCAGCATAGAGGGCCTGAGCATCGATGCAGCGCGGCAGCGCGCCGAGGCCGAGGGCCTGACCATAACGCAGACCGGCAGCCAAGACAGCGACAGCGTAGCGGCCAACTGCGTGCTCAGCCAGAGTCCCGCAGCGGGCACGAAGGTGCAGAAGGGCTCCACCATCAACTACGTGGTGTCGAACGGCGTCAGCTCTATCAGCGTGCCGGGCGTGGTGGGTTACACCGAGGCGGGCGCGAAGAGCGCCTTGTCGAACGCGGGCCTGAACGTGAGCGTGCAGAACGCATACTCCGAGACGGTTGCGAAAGGTAACGTCATCAGCCAGAATCCGACGGCGGGGAGCAGCGTGAGCAAGGGTGCTACGGTTACCATAACGGTGTCGCTCGGCCCTGAGGCGCCCGCTCCTGGGCCTTCTTCGTCAAGCTCGGCGAGCTCGGCGAACCGCGCCGCCTGAGCGAGGGCATCAGCGCTATAGACGGGTCGCGCTGCTCTTCTCGGCTCCATCGAGCTCTGCGCTCGTGCCATCGTTAAGAGCGCAAGGGCTAGTGGCGCGGTCGGCGCGAGACCCCTTCGTGCCCCTCGGGTTATAGGAACGGCTCGGCTTCGCTACGGAATAGCTACGAAAACATCTTGCGCGCACGTATACGAGCCGGGATGCGTATCGTATACTCATACACAGGTTCCGCTCCCACCATTTACGCGATGGACCGATGATTTTCGATAGGGAGTCCTAGATCGCCGGTGGAATGGAGATTCGCATCCGTTGATGCGAAAGCCAGGAAGCCAGCTGCGGACACCCACCTTACCAGGTGGGTTCATCCTTACGGCAGGGGGCGGGACTTTTGTGTTGTCTGCATTTCGTTCGACAATCGTCCTTCTGAACTGGTGTTTCATCGAGCTTTGGGATAGTCTGCAGCCTGAGTGTGGATTTTATGAATTGGAGATTAGGGCTTGAAATCGGCTCGGAATCCTCTTAGGTTATAAGCGCTTTGTAAGCGAAAAGAAAAACGGGATGAATAACGAAGCCTATCCGCCACGGGAACCGTCGAGAGACGGAGGTGGGTAAGCGGGAGAAAAGGGACGGATTCTCATGAAGAAGACGAACATGCCTTCGCGGGCACTCTCGTGCGCACTTGCATGCGTTTTAGCGTTCACTATGACCCCTATAGCGGCATTCGCCGATGGCACTCCGTCGAGCTCAACGGAGGCGGCGGAAGAGCTGATCGAGGCAGGTGCCGAAGCTGACGAGCCGGCCGAGGCTAGCGATCAGCAGGCTCC
The DNA here is from genome assembly GCA_910584145.1 of uncultured Eggerthellaceae bacterium. GTDB lineage: Bacteria > Actinomycetota > Coriobacteriia > Coriobacteriales > Eggerthellaceae > Adlercreutzia_A. The sequence continues at coordinate 11,373 of CAJTXX010000009.1, forward strand.
CGAGATGCACAAAGCCGAAGTACCGATCGCCGTTGCCGCGAACAGCGGCGCGAACTCTGCATCTGGTGTTCAGCCCGCACAGGAAGAGGCCGCCGAGGTCGCAACTGAGGCCAAGACCGACCTGGAGATAATCGCCAGCAGCGTGGCGCTCGGCGAGGCGTCGGCTACTGTGCTGGTGCACAACGGCCTGAACTACCAAGTGAACCCTGACGACCCGACAACGGTCGCGCTCGTCGGGTGGAGCACCGCGCCGACCGAGAACCTGACCATACCGGCGCAGATACCCACCAACAACGGAAGCCTTTCGGTCACCGGGATTTTGACCGGGGGGGGGTCACTGAAAATCTAGTTCCGGACGCGGCAGAGCCGCAACCAGTTGGAACCGACCCGACCGATACCGCCGCAGCAACGGCCGCGAAAGCGGAGGCGTTCGCGGCGCGTTTCGCGTGCCCGGGTATCGCGAGCATCGCGATACCGGCATCGGTGACGACGATCGACCCGGCGTTCTTCGCTGCATTCCCTGATCTTCGCTCCGTCGAAGTGAGCGAACAGAACGAGCATTTCAGCTCGCATAACGGCATGCTCTTCGATGAAGGGCTTACGAACCTCCTCCTCGTTCCAGAGGGTATGGAGGGTGTTGCCGTGCTCCCTGACACGTTGGCCACTGTCCCTGCTTGCGTACTTTCCCGATGCACCAAGCTCTCGGCCATCGTTTCTACTGATCCGTCGGGGAGCATCGGCGGCATCTTCACCGCTTGGAACGGCATTCTATACAACGCAGATAAGACCGAGCTTTTGGCCGCGCCCGCGGGGCTGGGCGCCAGTGCGTCCATCGCCCTTGAGTGCGAGCGGATAGCGGAAGGCGCTTTCCTGGGCAACGAGGGCCTGCGCACGATAACCAGCGGCGATGGGGTATCCGGCATAGCCGCTGGTGCCGAGGTCGACGGCGCAGCGGCGCTGCCAGCATTCGAGCCGGAGGTCGTGCAGGCGGCCACCGTGCTGACCGGCAACCGCAGCGCTTGGGAAGCTGCTGGCTTCACCTCGTTCGCCGAGCCGGCCCAGCCGGGCGACACGGCTGCTCCGGCTGAGGGCGAGAGCGGGCTTGCCTACACCCTGCTGGAGAGCGGCCAGCTCGTTGTTGCTTGGGTGGGCGATGGCGCCGCGCCCGCGAAGGTGGACATCCCGTCTACCGCCGAGCTGAACGGGGCTACCTATACCGTGGCCGCTCTGGCGGAAGGCGCATTCAAAGACCAGACGGCGCTCGAAGAGATCACGATGCCTGCAACGGTGAGCGTCATCGGCTCGTCGGCTTTCGAGAACTGCTCTGCTCTGCGCGCAGTCAGCATCCCCGGCAGCGTGGCTGACATCCCGGCCCGCGCCTTCGCGGGTTGCACCGCCCTTGAGAACATCGCGCTCGCCGAGGGCGTGCGTACGATCGGCCAAGCCGCTTTCGAGGGCACGGCCGCAGCCGAGATAGAGATTCCTGCGAGCATCAGCGCAGTTGAGGCGAACGCCTTCGCCGATATGCCGAACTTGAAGAGCGTGTTCTGTGCTGGCGACGTATCAAAGGTGGACAATGCTACTCTCGCGGGCGATTCGAGCATCAACATCTACACGCCTCAGAACCAAAGCGATAGCTATCCTTGGTCAGTCGGGCTTGCTGCGTCCGGTAACCATCTACGCCCATATGGGGCGATATCTGCTCAAGAGGTGATACGCCTTGGCCTTGGGCAAACCGTAGACCTGTTCGAACATGTGAGCATAACGGCTCCGGAAGGCATGGACATCGCGTATTCGTACAACGCCAAGACCCTCAGCGTCGATTCGGCTACGCATACTGCGACCGCCAAGGGGTACGGAAGGGCGACAGTGAATGTACGCGTGCTGTACAAAGATGCGGTAGTTGCGACTGCAAGCGCCGATGTCGTAGTTGAGAATACAGACCAGACTGCGGCCGATGCGGAAGACGGGTCGTCTGACGAAGGCGATGAATCTGAGGGAGGTATGCCGTTCGTTAGCGACGCTCAGGAAGGCGGCGCTGAGGTCACCGACCCAGAATCGCAGGGTACTTCTCTTGCGGTATCTGGTGGCGAGCCGGCCCAAGCCGTCGAAGGGGGCGAAACACCCGCGCTTTCTGATGATGAAGAAGCTGGCGAGAGCATTAGCCCTGAAAGCCCTATGACGAGCAGCGCTTTGAATGCGCCCACGGGCAAAGGTCTTGGAAGGATGTTCAATGTTCTTGGCATCCAGAGCGTAGCAAGCCCGCAGGCATCAATGCCGTCGGCACGAGCGGGTATGACTTTTACTATAAGCACTCATGTTGCAAGCGGCTCTTCGGGTATTATCGCAAGTACTTCAAGCAGTATCGGCAGTTATATGGGCCCACTTGCTAGTGCTGGTTCATTTACAGTCAGCGCTACTTTAAAATCCGGCCTCACAGCATCGAAGTATAATTTCGAGTGGACTGCAAGCATCGATGGACAGAGCGCGGGTTCTTTTGTAGGAATCTCAAACAAGAATAGCCTAAATGCGACAGTCGGTCTTCCTGCTGGTTGCGGTGGCAATATAACCCTTACGATCAGCGCCACTTCGCGTTATAGCAGCATAACCGCTGTAGTCAATACAATAGGCGGGATCACGGCCGCGAGCGTAACCCCTACGGAATACGAGAACAACAAGAGCACGGCAACCACCGTTAAGCTCAGCGCCACCCAGGCCGCAGGCGATTCAGGAACCGTCTCTTGGAGATGCTCCCCTACGGGGGCAGCGAGCATCTCTGGGAGCACTGCCACCATCCCGGCAAGATCGAGCGGAAACATATCTTTTACTCCTACGAAGCTCTACAGCATATCTGCGAGCGCCAGCACCGGAGCTGCTACTGCCGGAGTAAATGTGGGTAGTTATCCGCATATGGCGACGGGCGCTTCTACGGGAGCGTCTGTATCGGTGAACCTTACAGCTACGGCTAAACCGGGCTATAAGGGAGACCCTACCTGGAGATGCAATGCTTCCGGTGTGACTATCTCGGGCAATACGGCAACGATTCCTGCGGGAACGAATAAGAACCTCACGTTCACAGCAACTTATACCTCTAAAGTGTCCTATACGATCTCGGGCAACAAGGGAACAGGGGCGGACACCGTAACGGTCAGCCTAAGCAGCTATCAGGTGAGCACATCAAATCAAACAGTTACGCTGTCTGCTACGGCTGCTACGGGTTATACAGGATCGCCCAAGTGGAAGTGCAGCGTGACCGACACGACTAAAGTAGTGATCAATAATAACGACACAAGCAATGCGACTGCCACGATCAAGGCCGGAACTGTAGGTGATCTGACATTTACACCAACTTATGAAAAGGCGTGGTATACGCTCTCTGCTGGTAACGGAGCGGGAGCGAAAGATGCAATGGTTGGAATCGAGAGATATCAGTTAAGCTCTTCAGACCAGACGATTGAATTGAGTGCTACTCCAGAAACCGGATCTAAGGGCTATCCTACTTGGGTATGCGTTGTCGGAAATATGATTGTATCAAGCACAAAAGTGTCATTCACTAATAATGGTTCCTCGAATAATGTAACAGCCACCATTAAGGCAAATACTACTGGAAATCTCACCTTTGTAGCTTCGTACTCTACGCACATTATCGTCACCAAAGGCGTTAATGCGAATGATGCTCTTACGAGGGTGACGGTGGCAAGGGACGGCAAAACAGAATATAGCCCAACGAGCGGTAGCCAAGATCTAAACCTTATGGCCTATCCAGGTGATGGTTATGAAGGATATCCAGTTTGGAGTTGCGTGTTCACTGCGACTGGACGAGATGCAATTGCATCCGGTGATGTTGTAGTCACGAATAATGGCCTAGCTAATGTGTCGGCAAAGATTGCCGGGAGAGCTGCTGGTGGGCTCACCTTTACGGCTACCTACAGCAGCAAAGAATCGTACAAGCTCTCGGGTACCAAAGGAACGGGAGCGGGGAGTGCATCGGTTAGCCCAGAGACTTATCAAATAAGCAGCTCTGATCAGACGGTTACGCTGTCCTCTACGGCTGCCGTAGGTTATACAGGGTCGCCCACGTGGAAGTGCAGTGTGACCGACACGAATAAAGTAACGATAAGCGGCGGTACTGCGATTATCAAGGCTGGCACTACAGGAGCTATCACCTTCACAGCGGATTACAGCGGTAAAACGACATACAATCTCTCGGCTTCCAATGGAGCAGGGTCGATAGGTGCTGCTGCTAAAATAGGCGCCGCGGCTACATATCAAGTGAGCGGCTCTGACCAAACGGTTACGCTGACGGCTTCGGCTGCGGAAGGCTACAAAGGCACTGCTAGATGGACATGCAGCGTGACCGACGAGAATAAGGTTAGGATAAACAGCAACGGTACAGCTACTATCAAGGCTGGCACCACGGGAAACCTTACCTTCACAGCGAACTATTCTCCGATAGAGTATTACGTGTTCTTTGATAGAAATGGCGCCACGGAAGGTTTTCCTCCCCGTGAGCTCAATGCTGTGTACGATCAAGATTTCATAATAGACTTCAACGGAAATGAAGAGCTTTCGAAACGCGGCTATGTATTTGATGGCTGGGCTCTGTCTCCCGACGGTGAGAAAGTGTGCGGGAAATATGCAGGTCGCAACTTGACGACAGAAGACGGTGAGAGCGTATGCCTCTATGCGCACTTCACTCCGTTGACGACTTCGGTTGAGTGGCGCGACCCTGAGGGCATCATAACGTCTAGCCCGGTTTCGTCTGCGGTGATCTTCACCTTCGGCGAGCAGATACCGGATATCTCGGATATCTATACAGAACCCACGGCAACGCGGGTTGGCTATCGGTTCGATGGATGGTGGTACAACGCCCAGCAGCATTATGATGCTAAGGGCAACCGGACATGCACCGACATTTGGCCGCAGTCTCCCTCTATCCCCACGAGGATAACGCTGGAGGCTAAATGGACGCCGGTGAGATTCACCCTTGATTATGCCGCCGGCAGTGCAGGGTCGGGGAGCCAATCGTCTGACAGCTTCACGTATAAAACGGGTGGCCTTCTGCCGGGTAGCTCGTTCACTACTGATGCTTCTCATCAGTTCGATGGGTGGCTCGTCACCTTCGGTGGTGTCAGCAAGAAGTACCTTGCGGGGGCGTCGATCGACGGCATTATCGAAGGGTTGGGCATCACCGATGGGGCTACGGTCACGGCTACGGCTCAGTGGGCTGAGAAGACCGTCACACAGGTGACCATCAACTGGCATGACGGCAGCGGCGCGAGCCCGGTCGCCACCACGCCGAACGTGGGCGATGCCATCATGCCGCCGGCGAACCCGGTGAAGGATGGCTCCGTGTTCATGGGTTGGGGCGTGGCCGGTTCCAGCGCACCTGTCGACTTCACCGGCTTGAAGGCTACGGTTGATGCCGATTATTACGCCATTTGGGACCAGCCTTGGTTCACTATCAGCTTCCGCGGCGACGGTACGCGGTATGCGGCGCAGTTGAAGCAGTTCGACTGGGTCGACGACGCGGCATCCATCAAGATGGCCGACCGCTACGCCAACAAGGTATTCGGCGTGAACGGCGACTACAGCACCCTGCACATGTGGGTGAAGTACGGCGAGGCCGACGCGTTCAGTCTTCCCGAGGTGCTTAACCTGTTCGAGCTGGCTGGCGCTACGCCCGACCCTCAGTGGCTGATGGGGGCTGTGCCCCTGAGCGGCGGCGCGGTCATCGGCAGCGGGCAGCCTGGGGCGCCGAGCTTCGAGACGCTCTATGGCGGCGCCTCGTTCCACGGCAGCACGGGCGCGCAGTTGAAGGCGTGCTTCAACCCGGCGCTCGCCCTTACGGTGCCGGTGCGCGCCGACATACAGCTGAATGCCGACGACGCGGCCGACGCGCAGAACAACGGCTGCGACCTGCGGTTCACCTCGGGGAGCATCGCGCCCATCGGCATCGCCGGGCTGGAAGAGCGTTCGTCTGCGGCCGATAAAGAGCAGTTCGACGCCCGCATGAAGTAGGTGCTCAGCGAGCCCGACTTCACGAACGCCTACTTGCAGATAGCCGACACCGGCGACACCGCTAAGGGCTACAAGCTGATGCTGGCCGGGCGCACCGGCACGCTGCTGGATGAGGCGAAGCCCCTCGTGCTCGACGCAGGCGTAGGGAAGACGCTGACCGCGCGGTACAGCTTGAAGGGCTACGACCCGGCGCACTTGTCGGTATCGACGAACATGAAGGTAGCGAACCTGACCTTCACCTACCAGATCGAGGAATAGCGAGCATCGCATCGCGCTGCGACCGGGCCTTCTTTACAGGAGGGCCTGGCCGGGCGCAACCATGAGCAGCTTTTTCGGACCACAAAAGACGACAGATAGGTATGACCGATGGTGAACGACCAGCAGAACAGAGCAGAGAAGACGACCGACATCAGGCCCGCCGGCCAAGCGGCGCCGGGCGCACCTCGGCCGCAGGCGACGGCGCGTCCGGCCGCAGCGCAAGCAGCGCGGCCCAGCAGGCGCCCCGCCATCGTCATAGCGATCTTGTGCGCGGTGGCGGCGGTGGCGGTGTGGCTCGCTGTGTGGCTGTTCGCGTGCAACGGCAGCAGCCTGTTCGACCCCGACGCGCAGACCGGCCAAGCGCCCTACAAGACGCAAGAGGAGATGCAGGCCGAGCTCGACCGCGTGGTGGAAGAGGGCATGTTCAACATATCCATCGCCTCGGCCATCCAGTTCGCCGACGGCGCGTCGCCCGGAACGGCCTACATAGAGAACGTGCCAGGGAACCATTACCTGATGAAGGTCTCCATCGTGGCAGATGCGACCGGTGAGCAGCTGTACGAGTCGGGCGTGCTGCAACCGAATCAATTCATCGAAGAGGTCGTGCTCGCACGCGATCTGGAACCGGGAACCTACGACGCAACGGCGACCTTCCTGGCGCTCGACCCCACCACCTATGAGGAAGTGGGCCAAGCCGCCGCGAAGATAACGCTGAACGTGCAGGGATAACGAGTTCACGCGGCGTGGGAGCCGCTGGACATAAGCAAGGACGGAAATGGCTACAGAACAAGGAGGAGAAGCCATGAAGAAGCAGACAGTAGGCGCGTTGGCTCTCAGCGCAGCGCTGGCGATGGGCATGGCGGGCACGGCATTCGCCGACCCGGCCGCGGTGGTGCAGGGCAACGCCACCGATAACGCATCCGACACGGCGATAGAGAACACGCAGGCCGACGGCAAGAATACCGGCGTGGGCAGCGGTAACACCGAGGTGTACTTGCAGGCCGTTACCAACCAGGTGAACGCGACCATCCCGCTGCGCGTTTACGCGGTGGCGGACATCGACGGCGGCGACATGGTCATGCCCTCTGCGGCGTCGTACAAGATAACCAACAACTCCACCGCGGGCACGCTCTACGTGACGCAGGTGCAGGCGGCGCTCGACAACGCCGGTGCCATCAACGGCTGGACCGGCGTGGCCACCAAGGAGGCGCTGGCCACCACGTCCGCCGAGAAGGCCGTGTTCGTGTCGATGCAGCCGGCTGGCATCGCCGCCCCGTGGGCGCTGACCTCGGGCGACAGCACGACGAAGGTGCTCTCTCCCGCCACGGCGACAGGCGCGGCCTCGGCGAACTATCTGTGGGAAGTGGCCAAGAAGTCGGGTGATGCAGGCACCGAGTCGGCCATTCAGCTGGTGGGCGCCAACTCTGCGCTGGGCGCGAACATCGACACCAGCATGACCTACGAGAACGGCAGCGCGGTGAAGTTCATGAACATCACGTACACGGTGTCGATGAAGGCGCACGAGATGACCGCTGGAACGACGGCTGGCTAAGGCTGGCTTCGACCCAGATCGGATAAGGGACGGCATAAGGGACGCACTATGGTAAACGGCTACTCCGCGCATACTCCGGGACGGAACAGCGCTGATGCAGGGAGAAGATCGGGCTCGATCTACGGGTACGGCATGCGCTCGGGTGCTGCGCAGCCCCCGTATGGGCGGCCCGTGCCTCCGCCGCAGGCAGCGCACGCGGGGCAGCCGAAAGCCCAGCTCCCTTATGTAAGGCTAACGGGTGGGGAAGATACGGGGCGGACTGCGGCTGGCATGCAGACGCCCCAGACCCCGCCGCATCGCCGCGGCGCATCGTTCTGGGTGGCCCTTGCGGTGGTGCTGCTCTGCGTGGTGCTGGCGGCGGCGCTGTTGTTCGCCACGTTCGGCGGCCAGCAGAAGAGCAGCCGCGCCGGCGTCCCGGGCCAGCTCGACGGCAAGACGCCTGAGGAAGTGCAGGCCGAGCTCGACCGTGTGGTGGAGGAGGGCATGTTCAATATCTCCATCGCCTCGGCTGTCATGTTCGCTGACGGCGCATCGCCCGGGGAGCTGCGCATAGAGAACGTGCCGGGCAACCTATACCTGATGCGGGTGACGATACGGCTCGACGACACCGGGCAGCAGGTATACACCACCGATCTGATAGAGCCGAACAACCACATCCAGCAAGACACGCTCGATGTCGATCTGCCGCAGGGCGTGTACAACGCAACAGCGGTGTTCACCGCCTACGATCCCGACACCGAAGCTGAGGTCGGGCAGGCGGCGGCGAAGATAACCCTGCTGGTGCAGGGGTGAGCCGACGATGCGGCCAGCTGATGGTTCCAGGAAGAAGGGCCCGATGCAGCGGAAAAGCCCTCTAGTGCCACGAAAACGCCTCAGCGGCGTGCCTCGGTGCATTCCGACGGCGTTTCGGCAGTACAGGGATCTTTCGTTGCAGATGAGCGGAACGAGCAGAGAAGCGTAAAGGGATTCGGGAAGAGGAATGGCTATGGGAAGCGCGATCGAACAACAATTGAGTAGGCTTCTGACCTGTGCGCTGGTCGTCTGCATGGTGGCCGCGCTCATGCCAGCAGCGGCGTTCGCGGCGCCTGCGGTGGAGAGCGGCGACGGCGCGGGCGCGAACGCCTTCACCGGCAGCGGCGGCACAGCGCAGGCGAACACCGAGATGTACCTGTCGGTGGCGCAGCGGTTCAGGGCCGCAGAGGCATTCGTGAGCCCCGCCGCCACGATGGGCACCGCTGAATCGAGCACTGCCGAGCTGGGTGCTGTGTTCGAGGGCGGCACGCCGAAGGTGGATGGCAGCCTGCGGTACTACGAGGCATCGTGGGCGTGGCAGACCACCGCAGAGCTGAAGCCGTCGAGCGGCACGTATCCGGCGAGCCCGACAAGGGTGGCGGTCAGCGATGGCGCAGAGGACGCGCCCGAGGTGAAGCTCGGCCTGGGCGCTTTCTTCGATTCCCTCGGGTTCGCTGAGGCGGCGCGCCCGGGCATCTACACGTTCACGCTCACCGTCAAGGGCGAGGGCTGCACCGCCGTTCAGGAGTTCGAATTCGAGATAGTGAAGAGCCGCGCCGTGAAGGATTCCATCACCGAGGCCGGCATAACAGTGTACGGGTCGTTCGACGTGGCGGCGGGGCTGGCCGTGGCCGACCTTGCGGCAGCGGGCTCTTCGGCGCAGCAGGGCCTGTACGACACGTTCGTGGCGGCAGCGGGCACGAGCTTGGTCGATGCGGCCTATCAGCTGAACGTGGTGAACGACACGTTCCTTGATGCGCCTGAGCTGTCGTACCTGCAAGAGCGCGTGGAGTTCCCGGCGGGCGCTGCGGTGATCGAGGCCGCGCAGGCATCTCCGGCGCGCAAGCTGACGCTGCTCGTGCTGGTGGGGAACAAGCTGGAGCAGCGCGAATACGCTGTGTCGGGCGGCGTGACAGCGAACAAGATATGCTACGCGAACGTCTCCGACGCGAACGATGTGCTGACGCTCCAAGAGAAGGATGGCGCATGGACCGCCTCCTTCCAGAACAGCGACCCGGCGCAGGCTATCGGTGCGTTCGCCATCGCCTATGCGCCTAAGCCGGCCGACCCGGGCAACCCCGATGAGCCCGCGAAGTCCTATTCCGTGAAGGTGATCGTGCGCGGCACGGGCTCGGGAACGTTCTCGCCCGATGAGGCGTTGAAGAGCTACGCGGCCGGGGCGAAGCCGACGTATGTGTTCCAGGCGGCCGAAGGGTCGCAGATAGCCGATATCGCTGTGACGGATATCGACGGCACGTCGAGCTACGCCGGCGAGTACACGCGTCTGGCGAATGCGGTGACGCTGAACGGCGACGGTGGGCGCGGCATCGAAGGCCATGCGGCCATAACGGTGACGTTCAACAAGGTGGACGTGCCGGTGGTGCCGGGCGGCGAGCCGCCGACGTGCGACCTGAGCGTGGTGTCGAACGAGCCGGGCACGGTGGCTGTGGGATACACGGGCCTGCAAGATGGCCAAGAGCAGCGCATGGACACGCTGATCGAAGCAGCTGATACGGGCGTGGTGCGCGGCATCGTGGAGGGTACCGAGGTGCAGCTCGACATAAGCGCCCCGACCATCGGCGATACGGGTTATGTGATAGACAAGGTGTGGGTGAGCGCGGCCGACGTGCCGGAGCAGCAGGCCAAGGTCGACGCGAACCGGATGAACCTGAACGGCACGAGCCGGCTCGTCATCGCGGCTATGCAGGCCAGCGCTTCTAAGGTGTGGATAGAGTACGTGCCGGGCATTGCGCCGCCGGTCCTCAAGAACACGGTGTATGGCGTGGTGTCGGGCGATGCGGCGTCGGGTGAATTCGCCGGCATGACGGCAGAGGTAGACGGCGCTGGCGCCAAGACAGGCCGCTACCATGTCGATGTGGTCGAGAACTATTCGCAGGATATACGCGTGAATGCGGCTGCGAACATGGCGGTGGAATCGGTGCTGCTGTATAAGGGCGCCTCTCCCGATGCGTTGGCTGGCGTGAAGGCGCAGGTCTTGTACTCGTGGAGCGCGGGCGACGCGTATGTGGGCACGTTCGAGCACAGGATCGCTTCGGTGGCCTGCGACTATACGGTGGTCGCGAGGTTCCAAGAGCGCGCGAGCGACCCCGGAACACCGGACGAGCACAAGAGCGTGTACCGTGCGGTGGCGGGCGCGCATGGGAACATCTCCCCCGCTTCGGCGGAGGTTGCGCAGGGCGGAGCGCCGGCGGCGTTCACCATAGCGCCCGAGCGCGGGTATCGCATCGCGTCGGTCAGCCTTTACAACGAGACGTCGAAGAAAGACGAATCGGCGAAGCTGCCCGCATTCGACACGCTCGATACCGATGGCGACACGATAGAGCTGGGGTATCTGGGAGATGCGAGCTACGTGCTCTCGGCCACGTTCGCCAAGAAGCTGGTCGACCCTGACAAGGTCTACCGGCTGATAGCGCATGCGGTGGTGATCGGCCCTGATGGTAGCGCGGTTGCCGGTGATGGCGGCACCATCTCGCCGACGAGCACGGCGGTTACGGCAGGCGGGCGCCAGGTGTTCACGATGGTGCCGGCGCCGGGGTACGACCTTGTGCGCGTTGCTGCGAACGGGCACGACGTGGCGGTGACCAAGCACGACGACGGCTATTTCTACTTCATCGCGGAGGATGTGCAGTCGAACCTGAGCATAACCGCGTTCTACCAGAAGGCGGCTGACGGCGACGACAGCGATGGCGATGCGGTGGAAGGCTTGCCGGTGCGCGTGCATGTGCGCGCGGTGGGCCCGGGCAGCGTGCAGCCTGCGGGCCTGGTGGATGTTGCGCGTGGTACCGACCTGCCGGTGCGCATGGTGCCCGATGCCGGGTGCCGCTTGAAGTCGCTCATGGTCGACGGGGTGGATGTGACCCCGCTCGGCGAGGGCGCGGTCGAGTATGTGCTGAAGACCGTCATGCACGAGGCGGGCCAGCATGTGAGCGTGGTGGCAACCTTCGCTGACGCTTCTGGTACGGTCGTGCCGCCGCAGGCGGGCGACGATGTGTCCATCGACGTGGATGTTGCGGTGAAGGCATCGACGGTGAACGCGGACGGGAAGAATGCGTTCGGCGATGTGGTCGGTGGCGAGGTGAGCCCCGTTCACGCTACCGTTGCGTGGGGCGGCGAGCAGCGTTTCATCATAAAGCCGAAGAACGGCTCGTATGTGGTGCGCGGCAGCGTGAAAGCGCAAGATTCCCTGACCGGGGCAGAGGTGCCGGTGGAATTCGGGACGATCGACCTCGATGCAGGACAGCGCTCCGCCGCTGGACAGAACAATTTCACTGCGCAGGTCAGAAGCGATGTTCAGATGGGTTATTCGTGGGTGCGCGCGTCTGATATCAAGGGCGACCTGATATTGACGGTGGAGTTCAGCGGCTGCGATCAGAGCACCGGGCGCTACGTGTACGACAAGGCGTCCGATACGGTGGTTGACACCACGCCCGATGTGGATGGGGATATCGAGGTCGAGTATCCCGATAACGACCCGGATGCCATCGTGGGCGAGTACAAGGATATCGTCGTAAGGCCCGGCAGCGCCGATGAGCGCATCACGCAGATAACGATCTATGGCCATACGCTGGGCTTCGTCGACAAGGATGGTGACGGCAAGATGGACCAGGTCGTCGTCGACGGCTCGACGGTGCACGATATCGTGCCTGCAGGCGACCCCGAGGCTGTCAGGAAGGCGATAGACGGGTTCAACCGCGTGGTGGACAAGGTGCTCGGCTACGACAAGCAGCCGGGGCACAGCGCTGACAGTCCGAACCCGTATGTGAGCGCGGTGGTGGGCGACGCAGGCAGCCTCGATGGCTCGTATGCGCTGCACCTTCCCACGGTGGACGCGAACGGGAACAAGGTCGATCTGGGGCTGAAGGTCGACGCTACGGGCAACGGCGGCGTGCTCTACCAGCACGCGGTGAACTTGAAGGTGGCGACCGAAGGTGGCTCGCGCGGGGGTTATCTGACGGTTGCGCGCAACAGCTTGGCCGACAGCCTCGGGAATGTCGACTGCGTGCAGATGAATCACGGCGGCTTGCTGCTGGTGACGGCGCATGCGGCCGACGAGGGTGACCTGGTGCGCTTCTCAGTGGACGACCCCGGCAACATAGCCGAGGACTTGGGCCGCAACCTGCAGCTGACCGTGCCGCTTGCGAGCGATGGGCGCGCGGCCGATGCGCCGAAGGCGTATGTGGTGAGCGGCCCGGGCACGGTGACCGCCACGTTCTATAAGAGCGGCGAGCCTGGCGGCCCCGATGGCCCCGATGGCCCCGGCGGCTCCGATGAGCCGGATGGCCCGGACGGCCCTGGGAGCATCTTAGGCCCGGCCGACGTGGAGGCTGGCCGCGCATATGCGATAACCGCCGCCATCGAGCCCGACAAGGCGCACGGCACCATCAGCCCGCAGGGCACGCTGTATTACGCCGTCGGAAAGAACGCCGAGTTCAACCTGATCCCGAAGAACGGGTATCGGGTATCGGCTGTGGTGGTGGACGGCGTGCGCTATCCGTGGAACGCGAGCAAGTACCTTTTCACCTCGGGGCAAGGGGGTAAGCACCACACGATAACCGCCGAGTTCGTGCTCGATACGGCAGGCCCTCTGTCGCCGGCGACCAAGGTGATGCGCACGATGCAATCGCTCGCGCAAACGGGCGACCTAGCCGCCCCGGGCGTGCTGGGGCTGACGGCCATCGCGCTCGGAGCCGTGGGGGCCGCATTCCTCGTAGATGCACGCCGCCGTCGCGAAAAAGCAGCAGCAACGGCTACCGAGTAAAACAGCCGAGAACAAGAACCCCGAAGGGCGGCGCGCCACCACGCGCCGCCTTTCGACTGTTGTACGAGAACGCGAAGATGCGCAAAAGGGCAAAACGCTCAAGGCGCGCCAAAGGGACGGAGCTAATGGGCTCTGGGTACCGTGATCTAGGTGTTGGCTGAGCCCTTGTGGTCGCTGGCGTGACCGCGCTTTTACTTGCAGACCGGATGGGACTCGGGGTCGCGTCTTTACGAGGTGGTTCAGGCGTTCGGCGCGCTCACCGGTTCGGCCGATGGGGTTGCTGCCGGTGCGGTTCCCGCTGTCGCCGGTCCGCTCGCTGGGGCTGCTGCTGTTGTCGCCGGAGCGCTCGTTGCTGCTGTCGCGTTGGGGCTTGCGACAGGGGTCAGGGCGGGGGCGGCGCCTATCTTGTCGGTTATGGTGCTGCTCTCTTCGTCTTCCACGTGCTGTATCTGCTGCATCACGTTCGAGTCGGCGGTGGGCATGATCTCGGTGGAGCTGCGGTCGGCGAACACCGTGGCCAGCGCCTTGTCGTGCGGCATACCGCGGTCTTGCAGGTATTCTTCCTCAACCGTGCCCAGCATCTGCTCGATGGGGTAGGTGTGCACGAACGGCGCGATAGCGCGGATGGCTGCGTCGATGGCCGGCGCTTTCTTCGACACGTCGGTCAGTGTGAATGACAGCGTTCCCTTGAAGCCCTGTGCGGTCACCTCGGAGAACGTCACCGAGGGGCCTTTCTTGATCTTATCCACGCGTGCGAGCGCTTTCTGCGCGGCGTCTTCCATGTGGTGCGCCACCGAGGTGAGGCGCTGGTCGCTGTCGGTGGCCACGATGGGGATGACGATGTTCTCGGGCGCGCTCAGCTTCAGCAGCGCGGTGGTGTTCATGATGGAATTCGGGATGACCACCGTGGTGCCGCTAGGATTGTCGATGGTGGTGTGGCGCCAGGTGACGTCGCGCACCACGCCGCTGACACCGTTCGAGCCCAGCTGGATGTTGTCGCCGGGCTCCACGATGCGCGACACGCTGACGGTCAGCCCGCCGATGAGGTTGGAGATGGTATCCTGGAAGCCGAGCGACACGGCGATGCCGCCGACGCCCAGCGCGGTTATGATGGCGCTGACGTTCACATCGAAGCAGGTGGAGAGCATGAAGCTCACGCCGACCACCCACACGCACACGCGCACCACATTGATGAAGATGGAGCTCTGCGGCAGCAGCGAGCCTTTCCTCAGGATGCGCCGCAGTATGTTCACGCAGGTGAGCGACACCAGCGCGGTGACGCCCAGTATGAGCACGATGCCCAGGGCCGTGGTCATCCAGTCGGTGTGGATGAACTTGTCGAAGGCTTTGTAGAGGCTGTCCATTGGCTACCAGCTCGCGGGCGTCGGCGGGGTGAAGGCGGGCGCGCTCCACTCCACGGGCCGGCCGGCGGCGCGTGTGGCGGGCATGTCGAGGATGCGCTGGTTCGCCGAGCCGCGCCAGTGCAGGTCGAGCGAGCGTTGGCTCTCTACGAAGGGGCCGTCCACCAGCACATCGGCCGTGTCGAGCAGGCTCGCTATGGCGTCGGCCTCCGGGCCGTCTTGGCTGGCGCGCGCCAGCAGGTCCTCGTAGCGGTAGCCGGTGAACACCCACAGGCCGTAGCCTTCCGCTTTCAGCTGGCGCGCCAGCTCGGCGGATGCGCGCGGCTGCTCGAAGGGCTCGCCGCCGCTCAGGGTGACGTTGTGCACCAGGCCGTTGGCGCGTATGTCGCGCATGATGGCCTCGATGGGCATGAGCTCGCCGCCGTCGGGCGCGTGGCTGTCGGGGTTGTGGCAACCGGGGCATGCGTGGCTGCACCCCTGTACGAATACGGCGTAGCGCAGCCCCGGGCCATCCACGATGGAATTCGGCTCGGCGCCGTACAGCCGTATCTCGGTCGGTATGTCTGCGCGATCGGTCATGCCGCCATTATAGGAGGTAGGAGCAGATGGCGCCGCGCAGTGCCGAACCGTTACCAAAAAACACCCGAAAATGGGTTGCTTTGCACGTGCCGGGAATATACCATATGTACCCGCTGGAAATAACAGCAACCACAACATATTGTGGATAACGCGGTATAAAGCCAGTGGAAAGAATGTTGAAAGAACAGTCAATCCGCAGGTAGGGCCCACAAAGCGGAACCGACCGGATAGTGTGCGGAAATGTAGGACGAAAGGGAGCAGGAACATGCCACAAGCCATCATCAAGCGCGACGGCCGCAAGACCGAATTCCACGAAGAGAAGATAGCCGCCGCCATCGAGAAGGCATTCCAGGCATGCGCAGCCATGCAGGACCGCGAGACCGCCGATCAGATAGCCCGCAAGGTCGCCCAGAAGATCGACGAGGGCGCCATCGAGGGCATCCCCACGGTTGAGGGCGTGCAAGACCTGGTGGAGGAGACGCTGATCGAGAGCGGCTTCGTGCAGACCGCCAAGTCCTACATCCTGTACCGTGCCGAGCGCAGCCGCGTGCGCGACGTGAACAGCCGCCTCATCCAGACGCTGAAGGACATCACGTTCAGCAAGGCGTCCGATTCCGACCTGAAGCGCGAGAACGCCAACATCAACGCCGACACGGCCATGGGCACCATGCTCAAGTACGGTTCCGAGTCGGCCAAGCAGTTCTACGAGATGTGCGTCATCGACCCGCGCTTCGCCAAGGCGCACCGCGAGGGCGACATCCACATCCACGACATGGACTTCTACACGCTGACCACTACGTGCTGCCAGATCGAGCTGAAGAAGCTGTTCAAGGGCGGGTTCTCCACCGGGCACGGCGTGCTGCGCGAGCCGAACGACATCGCCAGCTACACGGCGCTGGCGTGCATCGCCATCCAGAGCAACCAGAACGACCAGCACGGCGGCCAGAGCGTGTGCGACTTCGACTACGGCCTGGCCGTGGGCGTCAGCAAGACGCACCGCCGCCTGTTCAAGAAGCACATGGCCGAGGCTATCGACCTGCTGTGCGACGTGGCGGACGAGCGCGAGCTGGCCGAGAGCGTGCTGGCTTCTGTGGAAGAGGCTACGGGCGAGTGGGCGTCGCTCGACATGAGCGACGAGTTCCGCACGCAGCTCGAGCAGCAGCTCTCTGCGGCGGGCATCGCTGAGGACACCATCGCCGCCATCATCGGCTACAGCAAGAAGAACGCCGCGCGCGACACCGACCGCGCCACGTTCCAGGCGATGGAGGCGCTGGTGCACAACCTGAACACCATGCACAGCCGCGCCGGTGCGCAGACGCCGTTCTCCAGCGTGAACTACGGCATGGACACCAGCCCCGAGGGCCGCATGGTCATAAAGAACATGCTGCTGGCCACCGAGCAGGGTCTGGGTGGCGGCGAGACGCCGATCTTCCCCGTGCAGATCTTCCGTGTGAAGGAAGGCGTGAACTACAACCCCACCGACCCGAACTACGACCTGTTCAAGCTGGCCATCCACTGCTCGGCGAAGCGCCTGTTCCCGAACTTCAGCTTCCTTGATGCGCCGTTCAACGCGCAGTACTACAAGGGCACGCCGGAGACGGAGATAGCCTACATGGGCTGCCGCACGCGCGTCATGGGCAACGTGTTCGACCCCGAGCGCGAGGTGACGCCCGGCCGTGGCAACCTGTCGTTCACGTCCATCAACCTGCCGCGCCTGGCGCTGCGGGCGAAGGGCGACCTCGACCTGTTCTTCGACCTGCTCGACTCGAAGCTCGCGCTAGTCACCAAGCAGCTCGACGAGCGCTTCGAGATCCAGGCCAAGAAGAAGGTGTACAACGCGCCGTTCCTGATGGGGCAGGGCGTGTGGATAGATTCCGAGAAGCTGGCCTACGACGAGGAGCAGCGCGAGGTGCTGAAGCACGGCACGCTGACCACGGGCTTCATCGGCCTAGCCGAGTGCCTGGTGGCGCTGACCGGCAAGCATCACGGCGAATCCGAGGAGTCGCAGCGCCTGGGCCTGGAGATAATCGGGCACATGCGCAACTACTGCGATGCTGTGTCGCGCGAGCGCGGCATGAACTACTCGCTGATAGCGACGCCGGCCGAGGGCCTGTCGGGCCGCTTCGTGCGCATCGACCGCGAGCGCTACGGCTCCATCCCCGGCGTTACCGACCACGACTTCTACACCAATGGCTTCCACGTGCCGGTGTACTACGACATAACCGCGTTCGACAAGATTGCTGTTGAGGCGCCGTACCACGCGCTGACGAACGGCGGGCACATCAGCTACATCGAGCTCGATGGCGACCCGACCGAGAACCTGGAGGCGTTCGAGTCGGTCATCCGCTACATGAAGGAGAGCGGCATGGGGTATGGCTCCATCAACCACCCCGTCGACCGCGACCCGGTGTGCGGGTACAACGGCATCATCGGCGATAGCTGCCCGAAGTGCGGGCGCACGGAAGACGATGGCAACCAGGGCTTCGAGCGCATCCGTCGCATCACCGGGTATCTGGTGGGCACGCTCGACCGCTTCAACGACGCCAAGCGCGCCGAGGAGAGCGAGCGCGTGAAGCACAACATCCCGTCCGACTAGCAGCCAGACGAGCTGGCGCTGCGAAGGCCGGCGAGCACCTCGTCTTCGCATTCAAGCTCCCTGCCGCCGCGCAAAAGGCGTGCGGCAGGGGGCTTTTTCATGTCTCGGGTGCTGGCCGGGGCGCTATGAACGGCTTGAGAGCTCTTAAGAAACGGTGCCGTAGACCTGGCCCCAGGCGTGGCCGGTTATGGCTGAGTTGAGCTGCGTGGTCAGGCGTTCGCGGGTGTAGTCGCCGGGAGGCAGCAGGTTCACGATGCGCGTCAGGTCGTCGGGCAGGTCGGCGGCTTCGGCGGCGAGCACCGCTTGGAGCCGCGTGATGGTGTCGTCCTCGGACAGGCCGTGGAACAGGTTCTCGACGACGGCTTGGAGGTCGCCGTAGTATTCGCTCTTGTCGATGTTCGTGCCGTGTGCCACGGGGCTCCTTTCGCGCGGTCAGTTGAGGGCAGCCGCCACTTTCGCACGCAGCTGGGCGGCGAGGTCTTCCACGGGAAGCGGGCTTGCCGGTGCGGGCTCGGCCGGGCGGGCGGGGGTGTCTGCCACGTCCAGGTCGTCGGTGGCGGCGACGAGAGCGCCGGTGTATGACGGCGTGGCCTTGCCGGTGGCGCGCAGGAACTGCACGCCGGCCGCGCGCAGGGCGCAGGCGGCGTCCATCATATCCTCCGGTTGCGCGTAGGGTGCCTTGTCGCCGAGGGCCGTCTCGCCCTGGGCGCTCGCGGCTGCGGCGACGGTGCTCGCCAGCTCTTCCATCGTAGCCGCTGCGTCGATGTCACCGATGAGGCCGCCTGCTGCGGGATGCACCTCGAGCTGTGCGAGCATCGGCAGGCAGGTGGCTTCGGCCAGGTCGGCGGCTATGCGGCAGGCGTCGTCCAGCGCGGCTGCGGTTTGGAAGCCGGCCACCTGGGCGCCGTACTCGGCCATGACCGCCGCCGCCTCGCGCAGCGTCTCGCCGCTGGGCATCAGGCCCTGCGCGTCGACATCCACCGATGCGAAGATGGGGGCATCGCTCACCTTCCGCATGCCTATCAGGGCGCATTTCAGATCGGCTATGCGCGTGAATCGGTTCAGGAAGAACGCGTCGAAGCTCTCGTCCGCGAACAGCAGGGCGGCGCGTTTGTACTGGTCGGCGTTCTCATTCAGCGATGCCTTCGATGCCGTGTCGAGCGGCAGCCCGCAGGGGGTCAGCTCCACCAGTATGTGCTGTGGGCTCTGCGCCTGCACGATGCGCAGGGCCGCGCTCGCCAGCTCGGATGCTCGCTCGCGCATGCCGGTGTGCGCGAGGCGCGCCGGCGTCAGCGTGGCCGTGGGCGCTACCAGGCATTGCGCGCCCACCAGCGCGTCCAGCTTGTAGGCGTCTTCGAGCACCTCCGGTTCCAGCAGCAGGGTCAGGTCGCCGTCGCGCTCCACGTTCAGCCCCAGCCTCTCCATGCTGGTCATCACCGGCTCTGACAGCACCAGCATGTCCTTCATGAAACGCAGTTGGATATCAGCCATGGGGAACCCTTCGGTCGGGCGGCAGCAGCCGCGCGGATGCTCGCCTGCCAGTATACCCGAGCGCGCTCGGACGCTGTCGGGCGGCCGTTGCGCTGGGGGCCGGAGGGGGATGTGCGTCCCAGCTGGAGAGAGAGAGAGAGGGGGGGGGGGAGGGAGGAGGGAGGAGGGAGGAGGTGTACGTTCCGATCGGGAGGGTGCGTTTCGGCCGGGAAGGACGTGCGTCTCATCGGGAGGAACGAGCCTCAGCCGAGGGCGGCGCGTGTCCTCGTCGGAGAGATGCCGCGCGCGAACCGTGAAGATACGCGTCTCTAGTCGGCGACCTCGTCGAAGGCTCCGGTCTGGCGGTTCCAGAGGCGCGCGTAGGCGCCGCCGGCCTCCACCAGCTCGGCATGCGAGCCGTCTTCCACGATGCGCCCGTGGCTGAGCACCACGATGCGGTCGAGGCTGGCCACGGTGGACAGGCGGTGCGCCACCACGATGGTAGTGCGGTCGGCCATCAGCTTGCGCAGCGCGTCCTGCACGAGCGCTTCGCTCTCGCTGTCGAGCGCGCTGGTGGCCTCGTCGAGCACCAGTATGGGCGCATCGGTCAGCATGGCGCGCGCGATGGCGATGCGCTGCCGTTGTCCGCCCGACAGCTTCACCCCGCGCTCGCCGGTAAGGGTGTCGAACCCCTGCGGCAGCTGCTCGATGAACTCCAACGCATTCGCCCTTTCAGCCGCCGCGCGTATCTCGGCGGGGGTGGCGTCGGGTCGGCCATACGCGATGTTCTCGGCGATGGTGCGGTGGAACAGCATGGCCTCCTGCGGCACGTAGGCGATATTGCGGCGCAAGCTCTGCTGCGTCACGTCGGCCACGCTCTGCCCATCTACCAGGATGCTGCCCTGCTGGATGTCGGCCAACCGCAGCAACAGCTTGGTCAGCGTGGTCTTCCCCGCGCCGCTCGTGCCTACGAGCCCCACGCGCTGCCCGGCAGGGATATGCAGGTTGAAGTCGTCGAACACCACGGTACGCACGCCCCCGTCGGTGTAGCTGAACCCGATATCGCAGAAGTCGATGTCGCCCAGCTCCACCACGAGCGGCCGCGCGCCCGGCGCGTCGGCCACCAGCCGCGGCTCGTCCAGCACGCTGGTCATGCCGCTCGCGTCGCCGAACACCTGGTTCAGCCGCTGTAAGCCGGTGTTGATGAAGTTGAATTGGTTCGTCAGCGTGTAGGTGTAGGTGAACATCATGATGAGCGTGCCGGCCGATATGCCGAACCACGCATTGCCGCCGGCGATGAACACGCTGACCACGCTCATGATGGCCACGGTGATGCACGCGGTTATGACGCCGCGTGCGATGGACGACATCATGCGCTTGTGGTCGCGCGCCACCACGTCGCGGTTCGCCGTGTCGAACAGGTCGCGCTCGTAGTCTTCGCGACCGCACGTCTTCACCGCCAGTATGTTCGTGACGGCGTCGGACAGCTCGCCCGACAGGCGGTTCTGCGCGGCTGCCGCCTTCTCGTTCAGGTGCAGGATGCGCTTGTACATCAGGTACGAGATGCTGGCGTAGGCCACCAGGAGCACCATCAGTATGCCCACATACAGCGGCACGAGCGGCAACAGCAAGATACAGGTGAACGTGACAGAGCAGCACACCGGCAGGAAGGGGAACACGATGGTGTTCATCAGCAGCGTGTAGGCGCTCATGAATTTCGACGTCTGGCTGACCAGCGTGCCGCCGAAGCGGCTGGAGTGGAACGACATCGACTGGTTCGACAGCGCGTCGAACGACATGGTGGCGAGGTCGTAGTTCGCGGCTATCTGGAGCTTCCACGAGGCGTAGTCTTGTATCTTGCTGCACGCTTGGCCGCACACGTTGATGGCGATGAGCGCGGCGATGTAGGGGCCGAACACCGGCAGCACCTGGTCGGGGGCGACGTGGCCGGCAGCCACGCGGTCGACGATCAGGCTCATCACGTAGGGGTTGCCGTAGGTCAGCAACCCGACGAACCCGATGGTGGCCAGCATCAGCGTAACGAACAGCCCCAGATGGTTGCGGGTGGCTATCCAGAAATAGTGCAGCGTGCGCCGCGTTGTCGATCGATCGCGTTCCATTCGCCCAGTATAGCGTGGCCGCACCACGGCGGCGATGCGAAAGGCAGACCGCTGGCTCAGTAAAAAATGCACGATGTGTGACAAAAGCAAGTAAAAAAGCGCCGATGTGCGACATTTTCACCTTGCTTTGATGCCGAATGAGAGAAAACTCGATGATTTTGGCTATTTGTTGTCACACATCGTGCATTTTTTACTAGAGGTACCCCCAGGGAAGCTTTAGATATGCCGCCTGCGCATGCTGCGCGCCTCGTGTGTTGCTTCTATCCAGATGGTGGCTGAGATTCACATGCCCAGCGACCGGGGCTCATATAGCAGATGAGGAGGGAATGCCCGGGCGACACGACCACCGCGACCGTCACGAGGCGCGCATGCCGCAACCATTGCGAACGTCATGAGCTGCGACTGCCGTGGCCGTCACGAGGCTGAACCGTGCATTGCGCCGTTTCAGCGAAACGCAATCGGCAGCTTGAGCTGGCGCCTCAGTTCGATTTGCCGCTCACGATAGCGTTCGACAGTGATGCGGAATTGCTTCCCGCGGCTCTTCGCGATGGAGGCCGCTATGACATCCATAGCAGCGATGCTGTCGAGCTCGTCGTTCGTGATCGAGACCACCGTGCATCCCATCGCGCGGAGCGCGTTCGCTCTCCGAGAATCGTTGATGCGGCTGCGCTCGTTGCTGTGGAATTCTTGGCTCTGATATTCGACATCCAGTTTGGCATCTTTCCAAAAGAGGTCACAGCGGAATGAGCGGCGGCCTGCGATCGAGCGCGCCTCGCGCGTTGCGGGCAGCTTGTGGTTCATGAGAGGGGAGCCGAGTCCGTACCCTCCCAGCCGCATGGGGAGGGCGAGCAGGATAGCGGTCTGCGTTTCGCGGGGCGATGCGGAGCCGTCGCTGATATAAGCCAGCGCTCGTTGCGCGCGTCGTGCTCCCGCAAGGTGCGGGTTCGTCCCTATGAATGCGGAGAGCTGTGCCGAGGTTGTCAGGGGGTGCTGGTCGAAGATGGTGTCTGTGCTGGGTGCGCCGCTCCGGTAGGTTCCGCACAATCTGAAGCCGAGCTCGACGAGCTGTGCGAAAGGCAGGCGGGTAGCCATCTGCACGAGAACAGCGGGTGCTGTGGGTATGAGCAAGTGCTCTGCTAGGTTGATCTGTGAGGCGCCTCTGATGCGCACAGAGGAGCGATGGATATGCCAGGGCTTGACTGGCCGGCAGCGTTGCGCTCCGACCATGATATGTAACGGTTTCTCCGGTGGACAGGGAAGGAGCGCGTTGAGCTGCGCTTCCGCTCGGAGCAGATCGGGTTTTCGCGGTGCAGGTTGCATGGGGTCGGCCTTTTGCAGCTTCCCGGCGCGAAGGATGCTTGGTGGCAGCTGGAAGAGCACGCTCAAGGCGGTTTCATAGCCGAGATGGACGTTCCGGGGCTCATGTGGTGTGCGAGATGCGATAGGTGATGACGTTCGCAATTCAGGCATAGTTCGACCTCTTTCATCCTTGGGGCGAAGAGGATCTTGCATGCCTTGGATACTCGAGGGCAAGGAACGACCCTCGAGATGCGGGCCGATGCGAGGGCACCGGGGCGTGCACTGGCTCTGTGGCGATATAGTCTAGCACAGAGCTAGCAGTGCGGTAGGGGAGCGGTTGCTCGTGGATGGTCGCGTTGGCGTGTTCGCGTGGCTGGCCGGCGCTTGCTGTCGGCGTGGGCGCCCGCTCAGAGCGTGCGGTAGAAGATATGCATGTCCTCGAAGCCGGCGTTGGTGCGATATCCCTCGGGGATGGTGCCGATGCGCTGGAATCCGCAGCTCTCGTACAGGGCGATGGCGCTCGTGTTCGTGGCCACTACGGCGTTGAACTGGATGCCGTGGAAGCCGAGCTGAGCCGCCTTCTCGATGGACGCCTGCACCAACTGCCGCCCCACGCCGTGGCCGCGCGCGTCGGAGGCGACCATGTAGCCGCAGTTCGCCACGTGGGCGCAGCGCCCCTTGCCGTTCGGGTGCAGCAGATAGAGGCCAACGATGCGCGGCGCCCGCTCTTCTGATGCTTGCGACTGCTCAGGCGCCTCTCCGGCCACGCCCATGAACGACTGGCTCTCGGCCATGCGGCGCATACCGTCTTCGTCCAGCCGCTCTTCGTCGGGAAAGAACGTGCCGGCATCGATCACGTCATTCCAGATAGCGGCCATCGCCGGCAGGTCTTGCTCCGTCCATTCCCGAATCTGCATGCGATGCTCCTTTTGATCTCGCTCCGCCGCAGGGGCGCACGGCGAAGCGCGGGCGATCAGTAAAAAAGACGAGATATGTTACAAAATCTAGCAGAAAACAGCCGATGTGTGACAGCTTCGAGCGAATATGCCTTCGCGATCGCGAATACACGGCGAAATCAGGCTGATTTTGTCACACATCTCGCTCTTTTTACTGAAAGATGCTTCTCGGGGCGGACAACGGCGAGGCTCGCTTGCAGCGGGCAGCCGCGGTCAGGCTTCTTGCAAGCTCACGTTGCCGCTGGTTATGTCGATGGCGAAGCGGCTGTCGCCTGAGCCGACGACGACGTAGCTGTCCGTATTTTTACCATGAGCGGTGGGGAAGCTGCAATCGAACGAGCCCGACAGCTTCTTGACGTCGGCGGTGAAGCTGCTGTCAGCTGGTAGCGCGATGTCGACGTTGCCGCTCAGCAGGGTCAGATCGGCGCTCGCGGGGCATGCGGTGCTCGCGATGCTGATGTTGCCGCTCGCTGCGTCGAGCGCGATCTGCTCGACGAACGCGCCTTTGAGGTCGATGAGGCCGCTCGCCACGTTCATCCGTAGGTTGTCGGCGCGCATATCAGCTCCGTTCACTTGCCCAGAGGCTAGGTCGATGTTCAGCGTCTCGCATCCCAGCGTGCCCAAGTCGTAGGTGCCCGATGCGGCTTGGAGCGTGAACGCACCCAGATCGGCGGCAAGCCTCTTCGGCAGCTCGATGGTCAGCTGCTTGTGCGCGGTCGCTGAGCAGCCGAACAGCCACGAGCGCTCCCAGCCATACGCGATCTGCAGCGTGTCGCCTTGCACGCGCCAGCGCATCTGCTGCTGCTCGCTCAGGCGACCCGGTGCTGTCTCGGTCAGCTTGATGGTGTCGGTGTCATCGTTGCGCACCGCTACGTCGACGCCGCCGGAGGCCCATTGCACGGTTATGTTGCGGATGCCGCCGCTGTCCACCTCGGCGCTTCCGACGTTCTCGAAATCGGCGGCTTCGAAATTCGCCTCGAACTGCTGTTGCGCGTTGTACCAAGCGGAACCGCAGCCGGTGCTACAGCCGAGAAGGCCGCCGCACAGCACAAGGCAGAGCGCCACCACCAGCGCTACCTTTGTATAGGTACTACCTGTGAGCTTCGTCATGTGAGCCTACTTTCGGTCGGTCGAGTGGGTGGCGATGTAGTTCGGGTCGCGCAAGATCAGCCCGACCACCCAGTAATAGAAGGGGATGGTTACGAACACGATCCACGCCGGATGCCACAGCCCCAAGAAGAAGCCGCAGAACAAGAACACCACCAAGCAGAGCAGCGGGTAGGGGAATATCTGCCACGCGCGCGATGTGCGATGCGGAGCGGCAGCTGGTTCGGGTGCGGAAGGCGGCGTGGGCGCAGCGGTGCTGCCCGCAGGAGCGCTGGCTGCGGCGGTGGTCGATGCGGCCTCGGCGCTGTAGGCTTGCTCATATGCGGAAGGCGCTGCGGCAGTCGGGGCGACGTCGGGAGCGGCATGCGGCTGCGGGGCTGGTGCGCTGCCGATCATTGGCGGGGTAGCGGGGGTTGCGGTTCCTGCTGCGGTGGGCGTTGCCGGGGTCGTGTCTGCCGCAGTGGCCGGGACGGTTTCCGCAGCGGTGCTGCTGGGGGCTGGTGCTGCGATGCTGTCCGGTTCTGCGGCAGAGCTGCTAGCGGGTTCGGTGATCGTTGCAGGCTCAGCATCAGCCGAGATGCCTTCCTCGCTTGCGGGCGTTGCTGCTTCGCAGGCATCGGCGGCATCGGCATCGGGCGCTTCCGTCTTGGCATCTGCGGTGTCTTCTTTGGCCGCGAGCTCGGCGGCGTTGCCCCGCACGAGCTCGTCGAGCGATACGCCGTACAGCTCGGCCAGCGCCATCAGATTCCCTATATCGGGCGCCGATTCGGCGCGCTCCCACTTCGACACCGCTTGGCGCGAGATGCCCAGTGCGCTCGCCAGCTCCTCTTGGCTCATGCTCTTCGTGCGCCGCATCTCTATCAGGCGGTCGGCAAAATCGTAGCTCATGAAACTCCCTCGTTGGTTCGCCATCGTGATCGCCTTTCGAGTATGTGGTAGCAGACGCGGTTGCATAAGAAAGTTCAGTAGTCATTTTGCCAAACGCTGCGGTCAACCACCAGTTGCATACGCAGTTCGGGCCGTTCGCGGCGCTATCGTCCGGCATCTCGGCGCCACCGGGAGCCGCTCGCGAAGGCGTTGCCGTGCGCACCTGCCGGTCGGCGGCGCGCAACGATCTGGAGAACATTCCAATTGCATATGCCGATGATACATGTATACTGCATGTATAACGCATTATGAAAGGAGCTGTCATGCCGGCCCTCCAAGTGCGGGATTTCCCCGATGATCTGTATGAAGACCTGAAGAAGCATGCCGCGCGCGAGCATCGCAGCATCGCCCAGCAGACCATCAAGGCAGTTGAGGATATGCTGCGGCGCGAAGATGCCTCCATGCGCGACGCGAATGTGTACGAGTTCGACTCGCTGGCGGCACGCCAGAAGCGCATCGAGAAGCGCAAAGCGCTCTTCGCTAAAACGCATGAGCTGGCGAAGAAGCTTCCGAAGGATATGCGCCCCGCCGCTGAGGTGATAAGAGAGGGGCGCGAAGAGCGGAGCAGGCAGCTCTGCGAGGTGATGGGCATCCCTTATACCCCCGATTATCCGGATGAGGAGGCCCTATGATCGTGCTCGATTGCAGCGCCGCAGTGGAAATGGTCAGAGAGACCGACCAAGGCTTAGGGTTCAAAGAGCTCATGCTCGCAGGCGAGGAGGTCGTAGCTCCCGACCTGTATGCGAGCGAGCTGAATAATTCGATCTTCAAGTACGTGCGCATGGGGGAAGTCGCTGCCGACGAAGCTCAGGAGATGGGGCGGATCGCGCTCGGTTATGTCGATACGTACGTCGACTGTAAGACCATGTGGTCAGAAGCGCTGTCAGAGGCGGTCAAATGTCAGCATCCGTCGTACGATATATTCTATCTCGTATTGGCCCGGCGCAACACGGCAACGCTATTCACGGCGGATAGGAAGCTACAGCGGATCTGCATGGAGAGCGGCGTTGACTGCGTATACTTGGACACGGAATTCTAGGCGAGGCGGCGAAGCTGGCGAACGATGATAACCGTTGCTGACATATTGGCGCTTCCGGCGGTGCACTCGTGGAAGATGCTCGGCGGCAAGCCGGCGGCGTTGCAGCGCAAGGTGTGGAATCTGGGCATCATGGATGCCTCGATGGGCGACGACGCGTATAGCGAATACCGGCCGGGCGAGTTCATATTGACGAACCTGGGGTTCGCCCGCGACGAGCCGCAGCTCGCCGACGCGTCGCTCTGTGCGATGGTGTCGCGCGACCTAGCTGCGCTGGCGGTGCGCAACACGCACGACCTTCCCATAACCGACGACGCCATAGCTGCCAGCAATGCTTCCGGTACGCCGTTGATCGTCTACGAGGGGGAGTATTTCGAGCAGGTCATCTTCCAGGGCATGAAGCTGCTCGAACGCGACAAGGTCGACTCCGACATAGCACGGCTGATAGATGGGCTGTTGCAGAGCCGTACCGCGGAGAGCATCCGCGAGGTGTTCTACGACGCCATCAAGGCATCGGGCTCTACCGTGCAGTGCGCGGTGCTGCGCCCGACCGGCGGAGACGAAGCGTCGCTCTATGCGCAGATCGACGAGCTGGTGGATGTGGCCACATCCATCAAGAAGGAATGGGAGCGCGTGGAAACGGCGAATGTGTTCCGCTATCACGATTGCGCCATCGTGCTCGTCACCTACAATCGCCCGCCTGCTGCGTTCGGCATCCAGACGGAATCGGAATTCATGCAGCTGTTGCGCCCGCATGGGCGCCTGGTGGGCGGCATCAGCGAGGAGCTGCCGCTCGGCGAGGGCGACCTTGCCGTGCGCGAGGCGTTCGCGGCGCTCGAGGGGGCGAAGCCCGGGCGCGAGCCGCTGGTGCGCTGGGCGGGCATGGGCCTTACCGCCTTCCGTCGCGCCGCACAGAGCGACCGGCTCATATCGAGCACCTGCGAGCTGTATCAGCAGATGCTGCGCGATCAAGACGAGAAGGGCGACTCCGACCTGCTGGGCACTGCGCGCGCCCTCGCGGAAGCCTGCGGTGACGTGCGCGCTGCCGCCGAAGCGCTCTTCCAGCACCCGAACACCGTGCGCTATCGCCTCCGCAAGCTGAAATCGGTCATGAACATGGAAGACGCCACCGACCGCCAATTCACCCGCTTCCTGATGCTCGTGTTCCTCGTGTAACAGCGAGAGCTGCCGCCCGCGCAAATCGAAGAGCCCGTGTAGGGCTGTTCCTCCAAGTGAGGCAACCCAAAAGGACGGAGCAAATGGCAACCTTTTTCTGAGCAATGTTCCTTTGTTGATTCGCTTCCAGAAAAAAGATGCCATTTGCTCCGTCCCTTTGGGTTGCTTTTGTTCGACCGTACAAGAGGGGTGGGTCGATCGTGTGCGTGGGCACAAATGGGGGAGCAGGGACCCGCGGTAGTATTCCTTTCGCATTTTGTCCGGAGGAAAGGAACTACGATCGTGAAATCGCTGAATCAGGAGGCTATCGGGCTCATCGAGAACCTGACCGATCTTGAGAAGACCTACTGCTTGAAGATGCTCGACAGGCTCAAGCATCTCGGCGTGCACGAGCACGCTAACCACGCGGTGTGCGCTGTGGCCACTGCCTCGGCCATGCCGATCAAGAAATAGCCGGCACATTCGGTGCTCGTCAGCTTCCGCAGCTCGTCCGCGTCCCCCGGCGTCCGGGGCGAACGCGGGCGTGAACGGCGCGCGACCACCCCTCGGCGCACGAAAATGTTAATTCATCGTTACGCGATGGGCTGCCGCATTTGCGCGTGCTTATAATCGAGCACGCAACATAGCGCACCCCGGTGAAACGCTCTGGATCGCACGAGACAGGGCGCGAAGGGGCCTCTGGAGAATCCCGCATCAGCGGGTGCCGAAGGGGCAAGGCGGACAGGACAGCCCGTCCGTTGAAACTCTCAGGCAAAAGGACAGAGCAGCGCATGGGCTCGGCACCCGGCGCGCGCATCCTCGTTCTTCCATGCCCGCTTCTCTCCGCGGCCTGCGCGCGACGCATGTGAAGGAGTGAACGTGGAAGCATTCGATGATATCCTCGCCGTCATAGACGACTTCATCTGGGGCGTGCCCCTGATGGTGCTCATCTTGTTCGGCGGCCTGCTGCTGACGCTGCGCTTGAAGGGCCTGCAATTCTCGCAGCTGCCCCGTGCCCTGCGCTACATGCTGAAGAACGAGAAGGGCGGCAAAGGCGAAGTGACCAGCTTCGCCGCGCTGTGCACCGCGCTGTCGGCCACTATCGGCACCGGCAACATCGTGGGCGTGGCCACCGCTATCGTGGCGGGCGGCCCGGGCGCGCTGTTCTGGATGTGGCTGGCCGCGCTGTTCGGCATGGCCACCAAGTATTCCGAGGGCCTGCTGGCCATCAAGTTCCGCAGCATCCGCAAAGACGGCCACGTGCTGGGCGGCCCGTTCTACTACATCGAGCGCGGCATGGGCCCGCGGTGGAAGTGGCTGGCGAAGCTGTTCGCGTTCTTCGGCCTGTGCGCTGGCCTGATGGGCATCGGCACCATCACGCAGGTGAACTCGATCACCGGCGCCATCGCTAACTTCTTCGACCCGAACACGACCGCCACGGTGTCGTTGTTCGGCATGGAGTACTCGTGGGCTATCGTCATCAGCTCGCTGGTGCTGGCGCTGGTGGTGGGCCTCGTGCTCATCGGCGGCCTGCGCCGCATCGCCAGCGTGTCTGAGAAGGTCATCCCCACGATGGTCATCATCTATGTGGTGTTCTCGCTGGTGCTCATCTTCGCGAACATCGACAAGCTGCCCGCGGCGTTCGTCACCATCTTCGAGAGCGCGTTCGGCCTGCAAGCTGCTGCTGGCGGTATGCTCGGCGCCATCATCATCGCCATGCAGAAGGGCATCGCGCGCGGCATATTCAGCAACGAGGCCGGCTTGGGATCGGCGCCCATCGCCGCAGCCGCCGCTCGCACGAACGAGCCGGTTCGCCAGGGTCTCATCTCCATGACGGGCACGTTCCTCGACACCATCGTGGTGTGCAGCATGACCGGCCTTGCCATCGTCATGTCGGGCGCGTACCTGACGCCCGGGCTCGAAGGCGCTAACGTCACCATCGCCGCGTTCCAGAGCGGGATGGGCTTCCTCGACGGCACCCTGGTTTCGTTCATCCTCATGCTGTGCCTGGCGCTATTCGGGTTCACCACCATCCTCGGATGGGACTACTACGGCGAGCGCTGCCTGGAGTACTTCACTAACGGCTCCATGAAGGCTGTGAAGGTGTACCGCTGGCTCTACATCGCCGCGGTGTTCATCGGCCCGTACCTGACCGTGTCGGCCGTGTGGACCATCGCCGACATCTTCAACGCGTGCATGGCCATTCCGAACATGGTGGCGCTGATCGTGCTGTCGGGCGTGGTGGCGCGCGAGACGCAGAGCTATTTCAGCCGCCTGAAGGCCGCGAATGGCATAGAGGCCGACATGGCGCCGCGCCCCGACGACACCTCCGATTGGAAGATGCCGCGCGAGGACACCCTCTCGCGCGAGCCGCTGCCCGACCTCGACGAATTGGAGCTGGAACCGAGCGCATAGCGCCGCCCAGATATCAGGAACGAGAAAAGCTCCTCCGGGAGCTTTTCTTATGCTGGGGGCCGCCTGAGCGGCAGGAGCTCGACCGGAGCGATGACCTGCGAAGCGCGCCGGGGCTAGTCGGCGATGTCGACCACTTTCAGCCAGTAGACGATATCCTTACCGGCGAGCGGGTGGTTGAAGTCGAGCGTCACCTCGCCGTTCTCGATGCTGACCACCTTCGCGGGGATGGGATGATCGGGGTTGCGCGGGCTGGTCCAGCCGATGTACTCGCCCACCGGCATGCCCTCGCACCCGGGTACCTTATAGGCGGGGAAATGCTGCACTGCCCGCTCGTCGTGCAGGCCATAGGCATCTCCCGCAGCGAGCATGAGCGTGCATTCCTCGCCCACGTCCAGCTTGGCGAGCGCGTCCTCCATAGGGCGCATCACCGTGTGGCGCCCTATCACTATCTCGTGCGGGTCGGCGGTGCCGTCGTCGAACACCTCGCCGTCGGGGAAGCTGCCCTTATACAGGAAGCTGACCTTCTGACCCTGCTCTGCCATAGCGCACTCCTCTCAAAGAAGAAGCGGACCCCGTCAAGCTGAGCCCGCTTCGCGTCCGGTCGGCCGTTAGTGCCAGCGCTGCGACGTGAGGAAGAACCCTTCGACGGGCTTCACCTCGCTGTCGTCGTCAACCAGCTTGGCGGCTTTGTCTTGCGCGGTCCCGCATATCTCGGAAACGGGCGCCTTGGTCTCTTCGGTCTGCTCGGGCGTGGTCTTCTCGTCAGCCATGATGTCTCCTTGCCTTCACGTTAAAGATAGGAGCACCGCGCAGGTTCGAGGATCCGAGGGAATCCGAGGGAACCTGGCTCGCGAACCCAGCGCCGCCCCATTGCGATCATGGTAGCTTGCAGGCGTTTCTTTTCATATCGTATGCCAGGTATGAGATGGCTCATACGATATCAGCCCGCACGCTCGATTGTCGCCAGCCCGGTTTTTCCGTAAGTTCCTATACGCAGGCAAGATGCGAGGAAGGCGTACCGTGGCGGATAAGACGACCCCTACAACGGAAGCTCTCGTGAAGAGGCCCGGCGCACCCGTCGGCGCCCCTGCGGCTGGGCGCTACCAGAACCCCATCGTGGTGGGCGTGGTGCTGCTCATCGCTGGCATCTCGGTCGCTATGATCCAATACAAGGTGCCCACCATCATGACGAGCCTGATGGGCATGTTCTCCATGACGGCGAGCTCGATCTCGTGGCTGATGAGCATCTTCACCCTGATGAGCATCTTCATGGCGCTGCCGTCAGGCGCGCTCGCGCAGCGGTTCGGTGCGCGGAACATGATGGTGGTGGCGTGCGGCATAGCTGTGCTCGGGTCGTGCGTCGGCGCGTTCGCCCAGATGGAGGCGGTGCTGATAGCATCGCGCGCCATCGAGGGCGTGGCGCTCACCGTGCTGACCACCTGCGGGCCCATCGTGGTGCAGCAGGTGGTGCGTCCCGACAAGATCGGCACGGCCATGGGCATCTGGGGCATCTGGGGGTGCTTGGGCTCCACCGTGGCCGCGGTGATAACCCCGACCATCTTCGAGAGCCTGGGGTTCCAGGGGCTCTGGTTCGCGTTCGCAGCCGTTGCCGCGGTGGCGGCCGTCGTGGTGGTGGCCGCCATCAAGAAGCCGCAGCCTGCGGGTGCCGACATGCAGCCCGCGAGCGCCGCCCAGCCGGCAGGCGCCCCCGGACAGCCTGCGAGCAGCGCCACCGCCCAGCCGGCCCGGCCCGCCCCCACAGCCGGCAAGCCGCGCTACCGGGAGCTCTGCACGCGCGACATCGCGCTGTTCTTCGCGGGGTTCATCATGTTCAACATCTGCCTGCTGGCCATCCTCGCGTTCGTGCCCACTATCTTGCAGATGCAAGGCTTCGACCCCACGCTGTCGGGCTTCATCAGCACGGCGCCCATGCTGCTGTCCATCGTGTCGTCGCCAGCGTTCGGCGCCATCTCCGACAAGACCGGGCGCTGTAAGCCGCTTCTAGTGGCAGGCATGGCCGTTATGGGGCCGTGCACGTTCCTGTTATACACGCAGACCGGCCTGCTGCTGTGGGCGGGTGTGCTCCTGATGGGCTTGGTGGGCATGGGCGCCGTCGCCATGTTCCTTACCGCATACTCGAAATTGCTCCCCCGACCCGATCTGGCTTCCATCGGTATGGGAGTATTAGTGCTGTTCCAAGGGCTCGGCCAATTCCTGGGCACGTTCTTCGTGCAGATGCTCTTGGGGCCGACGCTCGATAACTGGATGTTCGCCGGGCTCGTGCTCATGGGGCTCGGCTTGATCGGCACAGGGTTCCTGCTCATGTGCAAGATGAGGTGAGGCAGCGAAGGAGGGCGAACCATGCTGGGCGAGAACGACCGAGATGACGTTGTCGTAGAGAGCCTCCCGATCGGGGCGAACGAAGGCGACCTGGAAGCGGTGCTGCTCGACGGCTGCCTCGGGTTCAGCCTGTCGGCAGGGACGGCCATCCTGTACCTCCAGATGGCGCTCGGGAATGCGGCGGAGCCGCTGCACTGCGGGCTGCTCGCGGTGTATACGGCGTTCGTGGTGGGGCTCCTGCTGATAGCGGGGCGCTTCTTCACCGACTTCCTGCAAACCTCGGCCGGTCGGTTCCTCATCCGCTGGACCAATATGGCAGCGTTCATCGGTGCGTTCCTCTGCTCGGTGCTGGGGTGGAGCATCGCTGCGGTCACGTTCGGCGCGGTAGGCCTGGTGAACGTGTTCTTCCTGTACGGGCGCTTCCTGGCGGCGCTGGCGCGCAAGGCGCTCATGCTGGTGGTGGACGTGCTGTTCGTCTACACGGGCCTTACATGCATGATAATCTCGCAGATCGGGTACTGGTACAGCGTGGTGGTGCTGGGCGTGGTGACGGCTATCGCTATCGTCATATCGGGCGTGTTCATCAGCCGCAAGCACGACTACGCCGAGTTCGTCAGCACGGCCGACTCGAAAGAGCGCAGCATCAAGGTGCGCGGCAACGACTACACCATCTTCGCCCTGGGCTTCGCGCTGTCCATCGCTTCCATGGCGCTGTTCGTGCATATCGACACCATCACGGTGGTGGCGTGGCTGGGGCTCAGCGTCGGCGTGGCTGGCGTGCTGTCCATCATGACGCGCCAGCTCGACGAGCGCTTCTTCAAGGAGTCGATGAAGAAATCCATCGCGCTGTCGGTGACCGCTTGCCTCATGGTGGTTCCCATCGTGCCCGACGAGTGGAAGCTGGTCGTCATCTGCGTGTTCACGTGCTTTACCTGCCTTAACATCATCGTGCTCATCAACGCCATCGTGGAGACGACGCGCTTCAACCAGATATCGCCGATCTATCTGATCGGCCAGTTCGGCACCGTGTTCTTCGGCGGCGTGCTGTTCGGGACGGTGCTATTCAGCGGCGCGGCATTCCTCCAAGGCCGGGTGGACGCGCCTGTCATGTACATCGCCTGCGTGGTAGCGGTGGTGCTGTGCGCGTTCTTGCAGATCAAGGTGAACTACCTGATCTACCCGTTCGAGCCCATCATCGACGACGATATGGACGAAGACGTGCGCGCTCAGATCGAGGAAGAGGGCACCCGCCGCATCGCCTATCGGCAACGGGTGGAGGCCGTGTGCGAGAAGTACCGCCTGTCGCCGCGCGAGCGCGAGGTGCTGCGCATCTTGCTGAAAGGCCGCGACGCGAAGTACATCATGGACACGTTCTACATCTCGCAGTCCACCGCCAAGACGCACATCTACAACATCTACCGCAAGCTCGACGTGCATTCGCGCCAAGAGCTGCTCGACTTGGTGGACGAGACAGAACCCGATGCCACCGCGCTCCCCGAAGAGCAAGGCAGCGCCCAGTAGCCGCTGTACTGGCTGTTTTCCCCGTTCAGGCGCCTCCTCATACCGCAAGTCGTAGGAGGCGCGACCCGCTCTCAGACCCATTCTGCGGCTCATTTTACGCATTTGCGGCCAATTCCTCCGCCGCTTGCGAACAGGCACACTCGATCATGCGCGGGGTTGTGCGACCCGGCGTGCCTTTTCGGCGGAGCTGCGCCCATCACGCGGCGCAGGGGGCATGGCCACGCTACCATGTAAAAGGAGGAAGAATGGCGGAACAAATCAAGAGCAAGAGCTCTGCCTATGGATGGGTCATAGTCGTCATAACCATGCTCGCAGGCTTCACCGCGCCCATGAACATGGCGAAGGTCACGTCGCTCGCGCCGGTCATCATGACCACGTTCGGGTTCGGCCCCGACACGCTCGGCTGGGTGATCGCGCTGTTCTATGTCATGGGCTTCGTAATGGCATTCCCCACGACCGGCTTCATCAACAAGGTGGGCATCAAAGGTGCCGTGGCGATTGCAGTCGCAGCCGGTGTCATAGGTTCGGTCATGGGTGCGGTATTCAACGACAACCTGGTGCTGTTCATGATCAGCCGCGTGTTCGAGGGCATGGGCTTCGGCGTCATGGGCGTTGCGGGCTCGTCGGCCATCGGGCCGTGGTTCGCGCCCGAGAAGCGCTCGCTGCCGCTGAGCATCTGGTCGATGTGGGTGGCCGTATGCATGTGCCTGTGCCCCATCTTCTACGGGTGGGTCGTCGACGGCATGGGTATGCCCTGGACCGCTATCTGGTGGGGTACGGCTATCTATGACATCGTGGCGCTGGTGCTGTTCTTCGCGCTGTATCGCACCCCTGAGCGCCCCTATGAGACCGAAGAAGAGAAGATGTCGAAGAATGCGGGCAAAGCCATGCTCTCCCGCGCGCTCAAGAGCAAGATGCTGTGGGGCCTGGCGCTGATCTTCCTGTTCGACGAGGCTGCCTTCATGGCCATCAACGGTTTCCTGACTACCTACCTGGCCGAGGAGCTGGCCACGGGCCTCGTGTTCGCCACGGCTATAGCGTCGCTGTTCGGCTTCGCGGGCGCCATCGCACCGCCGATCTCGGGCGCCATCTGCCAGAAGTTCAACAACCACCGCTGGATACTGCTGTTCTCGCTGATCGTGGGCGTGGTGTACACGGCTACGGTGTTCACCCTGCAAGACCCCAACCTGTACTACGGCGTGGCCATCATGGCTGGCATCGTGGGCGGCTGGGTGCCGGGCATCATCTGGCAGTTCACGCCTAACACGGTGTGCACCGATGACATCCCCGCGGCGAACAGCTTCGTGGCGTTCACGCAGAACCTCGGCATGTTCATCGGTGCCATCTTCATGGGCGCGGCCATCTCCGGCCTCGGCTGGACGATGGGCTCCTTTGTGGCGATGGTCCCCTGCTACATCGCCTGCCTCATCGTGTTCTTCGCCTTCGGTCTGCAGAAGACGATGAAGCTCGATCTGTCCAAGAAGGGCGACGCCGAGCTGCCTGTCCCGGGCATCGACGGCGACAAATAAGCGCTCGGCGCATAGCGTGTGCGGAAGCGGCCCTGCGGGGCCGCTTCTGTGCGTCTCGGGCCTGAAGTCTGATGCTCTGAGCGGGGAAGATAGCGCGCTGTCCCATTTTTCCGCACTTATGGCCGATTCCTCAACCGCGGGTCGGTAGGCCATTATCTGCC
Source organism: uncultured Eggerthellaceae bacterium (assembly GCA_910584145.1). GTDB lineage: Bacteria > Actinomycetota > Coriobacteriia > Coriobacteriales > Eggerthellaceae > Adlercreutzia_A. The sequence goes on from CAJTXX010000009.1 coordinate 47,567, forward strand.
CCAGAGTCATGTTCCTTCGTCGGAACGGATGCGCCCCCACCGCTCGTGCGGCGCCGGCGCCAAGGCAGCGTCCCTCGCACAGCGACCGGCTGAGCGCCGATCGCGGGACGGGCCGTAATGGAGGGCAACGAGCAAGAGAAGAGGAGCCTAGCTGATGAAGATCTTTGAAGGCCAGGGCACAGCCGATCTGGGCAAGCCATGGCGCTATGAAGAAGACGGTCTGACCGTCACGCGCGGCTGCGCATGGTCGCCTCCCGGGTGCCACCCCACCGGGTGCGGCATCAAAACGTATGTGAACGCCGACGGCGAGCTGGTGAAGGTGGAGGGCGACGAGAACCACCCGATCACCAACGGCCGCCTGTGCGTGCGCTGCCTGACGATGCGCGATTATGTGTACAACCCCGACCGCATGCTCTACCCCATGAAGCGCGCCCGCGAGGACCGCGGCAAGGACAAATGGGAGCGCATCACGTGGGACGAGGCATTCGACCTGTTGGCCGAGAAGGTGAACTACTATAAAGAGACGTACGGCGCCGAATCCATCTTGCTGATGGGCGGCACCGGGCGCGAGGGCGGCCCCATGCTGCCGGCGTATGCGCACTCGGCCATCGGCACGCCGAACGACTGCTACACGCAGTCGGGCTACTCGTGCTACATCCCCCGCGTGGCCGGCACCACCTACGTGCTGGGCGCCACCTATCCTGAAATGGACTACGCGGGCGGCCTGCCCGGGCGCTACGACGACCCCATGTTCACGCTGCCCGAGCTGATCGTGCTGTGGGGCAAAGAGCCGCTGCCCTCGAACGGCGACGGCCTGTTCGGCCATGCGGTGATCGACATGATGCGTCGCGGCAGCAAGCTGATGACCATCGACCCGCGCATGAACTGGATATCCACGCGCGCCGAGTGGCAGCTGCGCATCCGCCCTGGCACCGACGCGGCGCTGGGCATGGCCATGCTGAACGTGATAATCAGCGAGGACCTGTACGACCACGACTTCGTGGAGAAGTGGACGTATGGCTTCGACCAGCTGGCCGAGCGCGTGAAGGACATGCCGGTGGAGAAAGCCGCCGAGATCTGCGGCATCGAGCCGGGCGAGATCGAGGAAGCAGCGCGCGTGTACGCCGCTGCGAAGCCGGCGCAGGTGGCCTGGGGCCTGGCCATCGACCAGAAGTCGAACGGCGTGCAGGCCGGGCATTGCATCTTGGCGCTCGAGGCCATAACGGGCAACATCGACGTTCCCGGCGGCCAGCTGATCGGCGATGTGAACGATGGGCTCGAACTCGGCTTCGGCTGGAACAACCTAGGGCCCGAGCTGCAGAGCAAGATCGTGGGCATCAAGGAATACCCCGCTTACGTGGGCCTCGTGCTATCCGCGCAGTGCGACATGGTGCTCGACATGCTAGAGGCCGGCGACGACGCGCAGCCCTACGCTTTCAAGATGGGCGGCTTCGAGGACACGAACTTCCTGGCCGGCACCTGCGCCGCGCAGCCGAAGCGCTGGCACGACGCTATGGTGAAGAACCTGGAATGGTGCTTCGGCATCGACGTGTGGATGACCCCCACCATCCAGGCGTGCTGTGAGCTGTTCCTGCCGCTGTCCACCTGCGTCGAGCACGACACGGTGGTGTACACCCACTACGGCGCGTCGCCCATCATGGCCGGCGCGGTGAACAAGTCCATCACGGTGGGCGAGGGCAAGGGCGACTGCGAGATCATGTACGAGATCGGCAAGCGCTGCATGCCCATCAACTACGACAAGTTCGACAACTACATCGATTTCCTGAACTACTACCGCCTGAACAACAAGCAGACCTTCGAGGAGCTGCGCGAGGAAGTAGTCCATCAGAAGATGGAGACGCTGTCGTACAAGAAGTACGAGACAGGCAAGCTGCGTCCCGACGGCAACCCCGGCTTCAACACCCCCACCGGGCGCATCGAGCTGTACTCCACCATGTTCGAGCAGTTCGGCGAAGACCCGCTGCCCTACTACATGGAGCCGCAGCTCTCGCCGGTGTCCACGCCCGACGTGGCCGAGAAGTACCCGCTGGTGCTGACCACCGGCGCGCGCACCTACTGCTACTTCCACTCCGAGGGTAAGCAGATACCCTACCTGCGCGAGATGAACCCCGATCCGCTGCTGGAGCTGAACCCGGAAGACGCCGCCAAGTACGGCGTGACCGACGGCCAGTGGGTAGAGGCGGCGAGCCCATTCGGCAAGTGCGTGCTGAAGGCGAAGGTGTCGCAGATCGTGCGGCCGGGCGTCGTGCATGCGCAGCACGGCTTCTGGTTCCCCGAGAAGGACGCGGAGGAGCCGTCGCTCTACGAGGTGTGGCGCTCGAACATCAACGAGCTGATCCCGCATTTCTACGTGGGCAAGCTTGGCTTCGGTGCGCCGTTCAAGTGCCTGCTGTGCAGCGTGACGCCGCTGGCTGAGAGCTACGACACCGACATGCAGAAGATCTGGGACCGTTTCGGGAAGCTGGAGGTCACGAAATGACAGCCTATGGATTGCTGATCGACTACGAGTACTGCACGGGCTGCCAGAGCTGCGAGGTGGCCTGCAAGGAAGAGCACAAGATACCCGTTGGCCAGTGGGGCATCCGCGTGTTCGACGATGGGCCGTGGGAGTGCGCCGACGGCAAATACAACTGGAACAAGATACCTGTGCCGAGCCGCCTGTGCGACCTGTGCGCCGAGCGCACCGCCAAGGGCAAGCAGCCGTCGTGCGTGCACCACTGCCTCGCCGGCGTCATGCAGTACGGCCCGGTAGAGGAGCTGGCGCGCGAGCTGGCGAAGAAGCCCGACCAGGTGCTGTTCGCGCCCAAGCCCTACCACTACTGATAAGGCGGATGGATGGGGCGTCCGCTGCAGCGGCAGATGCCCCGCCTTCGCAGCCCTGACATACGGAAGAGGAGAGTGAACAATGGAGTTAAGCGATTACAAACCGGCTCCGGTCGTTAAGCTCGACACCCTTTCCGATGTGAATGACATCGGGAAGCCCTGGCGCTACGACGACGGGGACATGATCGTGACGCGCACCTGCCCGTGGTCGCCCCCGGGGTGCCACCCGGTCGGGTGCGGCCTGAAGCTGTACGTGAAGGATGGCCGCCTGGAATACGTCGAAGGCGACGAGAACCACCCCGTGACGCAGGGGCGCCTGTGCCCCCGGTGCATCGCGTTGAAAGACTACGTGTACAACCCCGCGCGCATCATCAAGCCCATGAAGCGCGACCGCGCCGACCGCGGCAAAGAGGACGCCTGGGTAGAGTGCTCGTGGGAAGAGGCGTTCGACATCGTGAAGGAGAACTACGAGCGCATCTGCGAGCAGTACGGGCCTGAGTCGATCATCGGCATGTCGGGCACCGGGCGCGAGGGCGGCACCATGTCGCTGTACCCCACGATGGTGTTCGGCACCCCGAACTACTGCTACATGCAGTCGGGCTATGCATGCTACACGCCGCGCCTGGCCGCTGCGGCCTACATAACCGGCACCACCTATTCCGAATGGGACTACGCCGGCGCGCTGCCCGGCCGCTGGGACGACGAGCGCTACGATCTGACCGAGGTGCTGGTCATGTGGGGCAAGGCGCCATTGGAATCGAACCCCGACGGCTTCTTCGGTCACGCGGTGGTGGACGCCATGCGCCGCGGCACTCGCGTCATCCAGATCGACCCGCGCGTGAACTGGCTGTCGGCTCGCGCTGACATATTCATCCAGCTGCGCGCTGGCACCGACACGGCGCTGGCCATGGCCATGCTCGATGTCATCATCAAAGAAGAGCTCTACGACAAAGACTTCGTGGAGTATTGGTGCTACGGCTTCGAGCAGCTGGCCGAGCGCGTGGCCACCATGCCCGCCGAGAAGGCAGCCGAGATATGCGAGGTGCCGGTGGAGAAGATCTACGCCGCCGCCCGCATGTACGCGCAGGGCAACCCGTCGGCCATCATGTGGGGCCTGGCGGTGGACCAGAAGACCGACGGCATGCAGAACAGCCAGTGCATCATCGCGCTGCAGGCCATCACCGGCAACCTCGACCGCCCCGGCGGCCAGCTGATGCCCGGCGCCGATTCCGGCCACAACGAGCTGGGCTTCGGCTACAAGGAGTGCATCCCCGACGAGGTGTTCCAGAAGATGATCGGCCTGGCTGAGTACCCGGCGTACTGCAACATGATCTTGAACTCGCAGGTAGACATGATGCTGCAAACGCTGGAGACTGACGAGCCGTATCCCATCCGCATGGGCTTCTACATGGGCGACAACGCGCTGTCGAACTGCGCGATGGAGCCGAAGCGCTGGCACGACGCGCTGGTGGACAAGCTCGAGTTCTGCATCGGCATCGACACGTTCATGAACGCGTCCATCCAGGCTACGTGCGATCTGTTCCTGCCCATCGCCACCGTGGCTGAGCGCGAGGGCACCGTGTTCACGCACTACGCGCCCTGCACCGTTACGGCGGGCTTCATGCACAAGGCCATCGACTGCGGCGACCTGCCCTCCGACATGGCGCTGGCGTATCGCCTCGGCAAGCACCTGCATCCCGAGCGCTTCGCCAAGTGGGCCAACGAGCACGAGCTGGTGGAGGCGTTCCGCCTGGGCGTGGAAGACCACGGCAAGACCTTCGACCGCGTGTCGGAGTGCGTGGTGGCGCAGGTTCCCATCGAGTATTACAAGTACGAGAAGGGCATGTTCCGCCAAGACGGCCAGCCCGGGTTCGCAACGCCCACCGGCCGCATCGAGCTGTGGTCGACTGCGTACAACCAGTTCGGCGACGACCCGCTGCCGTACTACATCGAGCCCGAGTTCAGCCCCACCGACGAGCACCCCGAGATCAAGGAGAAGTACCCGTTCATCCTCACCACAGGCGCGCGCGTGACGCCGTTCTTCCACTCCGAGGGGCGCCAGATACCCTATCTGCGCGAGCTCAACCCCGACCCGCTGCTGGAGATCAATCCCAAGACGGCGCAGGAGAAGCACATCGCCGACGGGCAGTGGGTGCGCGTGTGGAACATGTTCGGCGAGGCGCTGATGAAGGCCAAGGTCACCGACGCCGTCGACGAGAAGACCATCCACGGCCAGCACGGCTGGTGGTTCCCCGAGGAGACGGGCGACGAGCCCAACCTGTACGGCACGTTCCGTTCGCAGATCAACAACCTGTGCCCGAACGGCCACATGGGCAAGCTGGGCTTCGGCGCTCCCAACAAGTGCATGTGCTGCGACGTCGAGCCCGTTGCTGAGAGCTATGACACCGACATGAACCTCATCTGGGAAAAATTCGGAAAGCTGGTGTAGATATGGCGACCTACGGACTTTTGATCGATTACGAATACTGCACGAACTGCGGTTCGTGCCAGGTATCCTGCAAGGAAGAGCACAACTATCCGGTAGGGAAGACCGGTATCCACGTGTTCTCCGACGGGCCGTGGTACATGGATGACGACAACATCAACTACAACCACTGGCCGCTGGTGACCGACCTGTGCGACCTGTGCGCCGAGCGCACCGGCCGCGGCAAGGAGCCCATCTGCGTGCATCATTGCCTGGCGAACATCATCAGCTATGGCACGGTGGAGGAGCTGGCGCCGAAGCTGGCTGCGAAGCCGAAGCAGTTCCTGGTGGTGCCCGAGTACCTGCCGCGCGAGGCCAAGGGCGAGTTCGTGTCGAAGGGCACGCGCGACCACAAGGCAGCGCACATAGAGGTGCAGGGCACCGGTTCGTCCACGTTCGGCGCGCACCGCGCCGACGCCAAGGTGGGCGAATACACCGAAGACGCGGTTTAAGCGAAAGAGCCTCTTCCGCTTCGATCGATACCCCTACCCCGGAAGGGCGCTCACCCCGCGCCCTTCCCACCGGGGTGGACAACCGGGGTTGGCCACATCTGGGCAGCTGGCACATGCGAGGTGGCCCGGACCGCAACCGGTCAAAATGTTTCACGTGGAACATTCCAACGCACACCGTGGCGTGGACGGTGCGCAGCGGTGCCAGCCGCAGGAATGCAGCGCAAAGCGCGAACGAAGAGCGAGGAGACCATCATGGCTGACAACACAGGCAAGACCGCCTACATCTTGTACAAGGGCGGCATCCAGGGCGAGGAGCCGGTGGATATCCGCATGGCAGAGCCGCTGGCAGTGCGGCTCGGCGGCCATCGTCTTCCCAAAGGCGTCGAGGAGGCCGTCGTGCAGATGCAGGTGGGCGAGGAGCGCACTGTGGAAGTGCCGCCCGAGAAGGGCTACGGCGCGTCGAACCCGAAGCTGGTGAAATGGTACCCGCGCTCGGTGCTCGACCACGGCTACGAGATCAAGCAGGGCAGCATGATAATGTGGGAGAGCGCCGACGGGCTCGCGAAGAAGCCCGCGATGGTGGTGGATTCCACGCAAGACACGGTGCAGATAGACATGAACCACCCCTACGCCGGCCGCACGCTGGAGTACTGGGTGAAGCTGGTCGATCTGAAGTAGGTGCGCCATGTGCTACCCCTGCACATCGTGCGGTCGCTGTGGGAAATTCGACCCCGACAGCCCGCTCTACACGCCGCCGCCAACGGTTCCCTGCCTAAAATGCGGCGGCCAAGCCGATCCCGAAACAGGCCGCTGCACCACCTGCGGCGAACAGGTGGTGCTCGTCTACCCCGCCAACGAGACCCCCGACCAAGGCCCCACCTAAGCCAGGACGCACCGCACAAAAGCACCCATCCAGCGGTTTTTAACATTTGCTAACTTTCTAACATTTTCTAACATCTTCCGATGTTAGAAACGACTGCAAGACAATCTCGAAGCGGGGATAGCATGCAACTTATCCCTGTATAAATGGCATTTTTGAAGGAATCCTGAAAGCGTGCACCCCCAACCTCCAATTATGGAGAACCCGTAGATTCAACCTCGCGAGGGATTGCAAAAGCGCAAAGCGCAGCGAATAATCCGGGTTGCCCGAGAGGGTGTGCGAAGGAAAGCTTCGGACCATGCCGGGGAACATCTCCTCACAGACACGCGGAGATGGGCAGGTTCGATGAAGGGACGGACGGACACATGGAAAAGACGAACGGCCTCGCTGCGAGGCTCCTCTCTGCATTCATATCCTGTGCGATGGTGACGACGCTCGTATCGGCGCCTGCGATAGCGCATGCCGTCGAAGCGACGGGCAGCAGCGCTGCTGCAGACGAGAGCGCCCTTCCCCAAGAGCAGGCCGATGGCGCAGAGCGCGTCTATGAGTCCGTCGCACTCGCTGCCCCGGCATCTGACGCTGAGGGCGCTGCCCCTGAGCAGCCTGCCGCTCCTTCAGCCTCTGCTGAGCAGCAAGCATCCCCTGATATCGACATCCTGTCGGTATCCGTCGGCATCAAAGGCTCCTCTCAGGCAGCTATCGCCTACAACGGCTTGAGCTATCTCGTGACGGATGAGGAGCAGAAGAGCGTCGCCCTCATCGGGCGCGCAGGCAACGCTGAGCTTTCAGGTGAGCTGCAAGTGCCCGCTCAAGTGGTATCGGGCAGCACTGCTTATACGGTCACGAGCATAGAAATGCGCTCGGGGGGGGGTCAGCGCTAAACCCTGCTGAGGAAAACCCTCAGAACGCCCAAGAGGACCCGACCGCTGACGCGGTAGCAGACGGACCTGCGGCAGGAGAGGGCCCCGCGCAAGGCGGCACCTCGAACCCCTATGCGGCAGACCTCTGCGCCGAGGCCGATAAGGCCCCGCGCGTCACCTCCATCACCATACCCGCCACGGTCGGCTCCATCGACCCTGGCTTCTTCCAGCTGTTCCCGAACGCATCCTCTGTCAAGGTCGATGCGGAGAGCAGCGCATACGCCTCATACAACGGCATGCTCTTCACGAGCGACCTATCCCGCCTCACCCTCGTCCCGGAGGGCTTTGAGGGCAATGCCGTGCTCCCTGCGGAAATGGCCACTGTCCCTGCTTGCGTATTTTCCCGATGCATCAAGCTCACGGCCATCACCGTTGCTAACGCGAAAGCGGGGAGCACGGCGGCATCTGCCTTCATCTCCAAGGACGGCATCCTATACAGCCGAAACGAAGATGGGGAGACCCTCACCCTCATAGCAGCCCCTGCGGGCCTCGGTGCGAGCGCGAGCATCGCGAGCTCATGCACCCGTATCGCAGAGGGCGCCTTCACAGGGAATACCTCCCTGAGGACGATCATCGCATCAGGCGCTGTGGAGGATATCGCCACAGGCGATGGCACCGCCTCCCCCGTGCCCGCATTCGACCAGCAGACCATAGCCGAGGCGACCGTCCTCGCAGATGAGCGCAGCGCTTGGGAATCTGCTGGGTTCACCCGCTTCTCATCCCCTGCGAGACCAGGGGATTCCACCACGCTCGCACCTGATGAGAGCGGCTTCATCTACACCCTCATGGAAGACGGGCACCTCTCGGTCAGATGGGCAGGAGACGCTCCCGCGACAGGCGAGCGCACCATCGTGGAGAGCGCAACGCTGCATGGCGTGAACTACACCGTCACCGCTATCGAGGACGGGGCCTTGCGCGGCCAGACCGAGCTCACCGCCCTCGTGCTGCCCGACACCATCGCATCGATCGGCGCGAATGCCTTCGAGGGCTGCACAGCTCTCGCCTCCATGAGCATACCCGGCAGCGTGCGCACCATAGGCGAGGCTGCCTTCGAGGGTTGCGCGTCCCTGACTGAGATCGCCTTGAACCAGGGCACCGCGACCATATCCGAGCGCGCCTTCGCAGGCACCGCCATCGACAAGCTCACGCTCCCTGCGAGCGTCGAGGCCATAGGGGATGCCGCCTTCGATGGCTGCGCTTCCCTCTCCCGCATCCTGCTCTTAGGAGCGCCTGTAAGCGTATCCTCATCTGCCCTCGGCAGCGCAACGGGCGTCGCCATCTATGCTCCGGCAGCAGATGCTCCCGTATGGCCCGTGCTCCCTGCGAGCGGTAACACCCTGCACGAGTACGCCATGCAAGCACCAGCCTCTCCCTTAGAGCTCACCGTGGGAGAGGAAGCCGACCTGCTCGCCCAAGAGGGGGCTCTGCTCAAAGCATCGGGCGACATAGAGATCGACTGCTCGTACAAGGGAGCATCGATCTATGCTGATGCCACCGGCATCGTGAAAGCGAAGGCCCCCGGCACCTCCCCTGTGACCGCTGCCCTCTCACTCGACGGCACCGAGCTCGCCAAGGCCACCGCTGTGGTCATCGTGAGGGCCGCTCCGGCTCCGGTGGGGGAGGATGAAGGGGCTGAGGGCGAAGCTGGTGCCGAGAGTTCCAAGGAGGAGTTTTCAGATGATGATCGGGAAATGCTGTTGAATGATGGGTACGGAAACGTGGATGCAACCGAAGACGCGTATTATTCCGACATTGTAAATATTGGCAATACTCTTACCTTCGATTCCTCGGGGGAAATAATAAATACCGAGGATTTGGCAGCCGATACCTCTGTAGACGATGTATCGGTTGCAGATAGTTCCGCTTCATTTCGGTTGAAATCTGGCACTGCCACGTTTGATGCTGTCTATTTAGCGGCAGCTCGTCTTGGCTTGTCGCCATATGCCGCCTCAACTCGTCAGGATTTTCCTACTGGATTAGGCAATCCGAATACCAAAGTTCAGGTGCACTCCGATATAAACATGTGGGTGTATTACCAAAAGAACTCCACTGGTGCATATTCGGGTATCAGAAAAAGCGATAAAGATGATACCTATCTCAATTTGAAATGGTTTCAAATGCGTACTGGATATACGCAGCATCTGCCAACTGACGCTAATACCGATCATAGGTGGGAGACTGATGGCTTTGAGCATGTATTATCGCTCGCACAGAATTCGTCCATAACAGGCACTTCTACGAAGCGCTATTTCATATGTGCAGACCGACGGGCTATGGAATGGAGAGCTTGGGCGTGTTGGCCAGATAGCTCGCAAACGTATGGCTGGAATAAATCTGGCATTAATAAAACTGATACATGGAACTCCTTTGGCGTCGATACCAAAGGAGAGTTAATGCATATCTATCTTAATGGTACCGGTGACTTTACGTTAACGCTTAATGATTACACGGGGAATGGTTCGCAAACGCGAACTATCAAGCCATATCATGAATACACTCTGCCAACACCCACCGCTACGTACTATGACTTTCTCGGTTGGTACAATGCTGACGGCAATAAAGTCACGCATGTGAGCGGTATTCGGGGTGGGAATATTAATCCCTCGGACATAACGCTTACCGCTCGATGGGCGCCTAAAGCGTACACGATTACTTTCCTAAATGGCGACGGAAACACGTTGGAATCTAAGAGCTACTACTATGGAGATACGCCATCGTGTAGCAAGACGCCTACGAAGGCGGCGACTGCTCAATATACCTATGCGCATTCCGGATGGTCTCCCGCGATCACGACCGTTACAGGTGCTAAGACCTACACCCCAACGTTCACGGCAACAACTCGATCATATACGATACGATTCTTGAACCATGATGGAGCTGTTCTTCAGAGCGGTTCGTTAGAGTATGGCGCCAAACCTTCATATAGCGGCAATACCCCCACAAAGCCGAGCGATGCGCAGTATTCGTATGCATTCTCAGGGTGGAGCCCGGCTATAACGAGCGTTACCGGGGCGAAGGACTACAGAGCGCAGTTCAAAGCGAACTTGCGAACATATACCATATCGTATTCTCTAGGAGGCGGGGCTAACCCTTCAGATCAATACACCTCGTACACCTACCAATCAAACGCTTTCACGTTGAAGACACCGACGAGGACCGGCTATACCTTCGCAGGCTGGACGGGGTCCAATGGCACGACACCACAGAAATCGGTCACGATCTCCAAGGGGTCGTCTGGCAACAAGAGCTACACCGCCAATTGGACAGCCATCGAATACACCATCTCCTATGCGCTCAATAGCGGCGCTGTGGCTGTAGCGAACAAGGTCAAATACACCATCGAGACAGCTACGTTCACTCTGAACAATCCGACGCGCGTGGGTTACACCTTCGCGGGTTGGACCGGCTCGAACGGCACCACAGCGCAGACATCGGTCTCTATCGAGAAAGGCTCTACGGGAGATAAGAGCTACACCGCCAATTGGACGCCTATCGAATACACCATATCCTACACGTTGAACGGCGGCTCTGTAGCGACGGCCAATAAGGAAACGTATACGATCGAGACGGATAGCTTCACTCTGAACAACCCGACGAGGACCGGCTATACCTTCGCGGGTTGGACAGGGTCTAACGGCACCACGCCGCAGACCTCGGTGACAGTCGCAAAAGGCTCGCATGGCAACAAGAGCTACACCGCCAATTGGACGCCTATAACGTATAGCATCTCCTATGCGCTCAATAGCGGCTCCCTTCCATCTGGTAGGACCAATCCGGAGAGCTACACCATAGAGACAGCCACCTTCACGCTCGCCAATCCTGAACGTCCGGGCTACATCTTCGATGGCTGGACCATCACGGGCGCGAGCGCTATCGCAGGTGGCGGGGTCGTGAACGGCACTTCTGCCCAGGTCAAGAAAGGCACCTACGGCAACTTGACCGCTACAGCGAACTGGACGCCGAGGACATATACGGTCTCCTTCGACAAGAACGTGGGAGACACCGGCGACAACGTGAAGGGCATGCCGGAAAGCTTCACGATCAAGTTCTCGGAGCCTTCTCTTAACCCTGCTAACCAGACGGTGACGCTCTCCTCATCGGTGCCCAAGCGCGTGGGGTATACCTTCGATGGCTGGCGCCTGCAGGGCACCGATTCAACGGGCACGCAGGTAGATACCGTCTATCAGCCGGGCGCGGCCTATCGCCATCCTTTTGTAGGCGACATCTCATTCTCCGCCCAGTGGATAGAGAACGATGGCTTCCGCGTGAGCTTCTACAAGTTCACAGGGGATGCGGAAGATGAGCGCATACCCTTCGCCCCTGACTATGCGAACCTCTCCTATGAGGATAGGTTCCAGCTGCCAGGGCGCGGGGATGTGCCCGACAACGACAAGGTATCGGGCTACTACCTCTACGGGTGGAGCTACTCTAAGGATGCGGGCGCTGATGGCAGCGCTGAGGCTACCACCTTCACGCTGCCTGTGAGCCCCACCCTCGATGATCGGGTGAGCGTGCGCATCCTGCTCGACAAGCTCGGCATCGAGCCGGGAGAGGATGAACCGAAGGACATCAAGCTCTACGCCGTCTGGCAGATGGTCTACAGCATCACCTGCCCGACGGATAGCACGG
>CAJTXX010000010.1 GCA_910584145.1 uncultured Eggerthellaceae bacterium
GAGTGGGAGTAGGTTTGTGGCTTTGACCTGGGATTTCTTGATTCTTTATTCCTGTTGATTCGAGAGTAATTCGGTTGAACCCAGTTGACCGTAAGTTGCAAACCACTTGGAAAAGATGGACTTTGCAAAATTGAGTGCGAGCCGCCGAATAGAAACCGGCGGCTCTTCTTATCTGGCCATACTCGATTCCTAATCTCGCACTCTGCCGTTTTTCGCTGCTCTCGCTTCGACTGTATTTCACTGTATTTAACTCCACTCATCTGGACAGGAAGGCGCCGAAGCTGCAAGCCACGTGGAACCGTCGGCTAGGAATAGAGGAATATCCCCTCATCCCTATTTGTTACCACTTTCCGATATGTCGCGTTTTCGCCCCTCGAATAGCAAGTTTCCCCAGCTCAGAAACGAGGAGTAAATTTTCGGCAGAATCGGCGTTTTCGGGGAGAATCCCTGCCTCTCAGAGACCGTCCGGGGCTCCCGATTCGAGGGCCGGAGGGCGGTGAATGCTGCGCGGTTTGCAATTTCCCGGGCCCGGCTTACTCCCCGCGCAAAGGAGGAGTATTTCTCCGGCCCGGTAACACAAGGCCAGGAAGGCGGCGCGCCTCCGCATCAGGGCAAAGAAAATGGCGGCACGAATGCCGCCATCAGCGATCTACCGAGAAGGGTTCTCTGCCGCGCTATTCGAAGGTCGCCCTCCAGCGCTCGTACTCGTCCTGGGTCATCTCCCCGGCCTCCAGCTCGTCGAGCGCGCCCCTCCATGCCGCGAGGGCGGCACTCAGCTTCTGGGCGCCCTCCGCCTTGGGGTCGAGAGCGAGCGTCTCGCCGTCCACGGGCTTGAGGCCGAAGGCGTCCTCAAGCCTGAAGAGCGCCTCCAGCGCCTCGCGCGCCGAGGAGAGCTCGTAGTCGTCCAGGGCGGACATCGGCACCCCCAGGGCGTCAGACAGCGCTGCCAGGGTCTCCTGCGAGGGGTCCCGCAAACCCAGCTCGTAATTGCGGACGGCGGATTCCGCGAGACCGATCCTCTCCGCGAGGCTCTTCTGCGTCAGCCCCTTCATCTTCCGATAGCGCCTTATGCGCTCGCCCCTGCTCAATTCGACCCGCTTTCCTTCCGTTTCTTAACCTGTGCCTCGAATTCTATAACAGCACGTTTCTGTGCGCAATCGCTTGACAGCACGATATAGTGCTGATAAGGTCTGCAATCATCCAACCGCACGGATTCGTGCTGTTTAGAAAGGACGGACATGGCAGGACGGGAAAGAATGATGAAGGTGGACGAGGTGATGGAGCGCCTGGGCGTGTCTAAGGCGACGGCGTACCTGGTCATCAAGCGACTGAACGCAGAGCTTGAGGCCAAGGGGCTGCGCACCATACCCGGGAGGGTGAGCGAGAGGTACTTCGATGAGACCTACTTCTCACTGAAGGGGGCTGACGAAGATGACATCTAGGCAGGAGGCGAACGGCACATGGACGAGCCAGTTCCGCTACGAGGACGCCTACGGCCGCTCCCGCAGCAAGTGCAAGCGCGGGTTCGCGACCGAGGTCGATGCCGACCGGTTCGAGAGGCACTTCAAGGCCAGGGAGAGCAAGTCGCTCGACATCAGCTTCCTCGACTTCATAGAGCTGTACGAGGACGACGTCGCCCCGCAGCTGAAGGAGAACACTTGGCGTACCAAGGAGTACATCATCAACGATAAGCTCGTCCCCTTCTTCGGGCCGATGATAATGACCGAGGTCACGACGCTCGACGCGGTCAGGTGGCAGAACGCCCTCCTGAAGGGCAACCCCAGGACGGGACGGCCGTACACGGACACCTACCTGCGCACGGTCAACAACCAGGCGGTCTCCATCTTCAACCACGCCGAGCGGTTCTACAAGCTCAAGCCTAACCCCTTCAAAAGGGCGCCGAGGATAGGATCCAAGATCGCGACCGATATGAGCATATGGACCAAGGAGGACTTCCTCCGCTTCTCCAGCACGCTCACGGGCCGACCCATCTACTTCATGGCGTTCGAGCTCCTCTACTGGGCCGGCATCCGCGTGGGCGAACTCCTGGCGCTCGTCCCCGACGACTTCGACCTCCGGAGATCGGAGCTGCGCATCACGAAGTCATACCAGCGCATCAACCGCCGGGACGTGATAACGGACCCGAAGACGGAGAACTCGGTGCGGACCATATCCCTTCCGGAGTTCCTCCGGGACGAGGTGAGGGACTTCGCCTTCGACCCGCCGGGCTTCGACCACGACGAGAGGATGTTCGCGGGCCTGTCGAAGGCCTCGCTCTCCGCAGCACTGCGCGAGGGGGCGCAGGCGTGCGGCCTTGAGGTGATCCGCGTGCACGACCTGCGCCACAGCCACGTCTCTCTCCTCGTAGAGATGGGCTTCTCGGTGATCGCCATCGCGGAGCGGCTGGGGCACGACTCGACGGACATCACGCTCAAGTACGCGCACCTCCTCCCGAGTACGCAGCAGAAGATGGGCGAGGCCCTGAACGACTACCAGGAGGCCGACGATGAGCTGCTATGACCACAACAGGGTCCGGTCTAAGACGATCGCGTTCCGGATCACGCCCGAGCTCAACGAGCAGATTAACCTGATCGTGGCCGCCAGCGGGATGACGAAGCAGGACTACATCACGAGCAAGCTCCTAGACCTGGAGGTGACCATAGTCCCATCCACCTACACCTACGCCGCCCTGCGCGACGAGATGCGGGAGGTCTGCCGGCAGCTGAACAGGATCAGGAACGGCTGCGAGCCGAACGAGAGGCTCCTCGGGCTCTGCGAGAGGCTTTCCGACCTCTTCCTCGGCCTCAGATGCGACGATGCGGGCTCCCAGATCGAGGACGAGGACGACATGGTGCGCAAGATGGAGAGGTGCTGACCATGGCCGCGCGCAGAGAGGAGAACGGGACGTGGAGCACCTCGTTCCGCTACAGCGACTGGGAGGGCAAATCCAGGCTCAAGCATGCCAGGGGGTTCAAGGAAGAGGCCGAAGCCAACGCGTTCGAGCGGGACTTCAAGCGTATGGCGTCGGGCAAGTCCGGGATGCCCTTCGAGGTGTTCGCGGAGAAGTACCTGGAGGACATCGAGCCGAGGGTTCGGCCCACCACGTACGAGACGCGGGAGCGGATGATCCGCGTGAAGATCGTCCCTCTGTTCAAGGGAAGCCTGGTGTGCGAGATCACGTCGCTCGACGTGCTCCACGCCCAGAACGTCCTGCTCGCGCAGCGCAAGCCCGACGGAAGCGAGTACTCGCCGGTTTACATACGGCGCATAAGCGAGCAGGTATGGGGCATGTTCAACCACGCCGTGGACAACTACGAGCTCGAAGAGAACCCCTGCAGGTCGCTGAGGCAGGCAGGGTCGAAGAAGAACGGCGAGATGAAGATCTGGAGCAAGGCCGAGCTCAACCTCTTCCTGGACGCGGTGTCCGACAAGCCGCTGATCTACTACGCGTTCGAGACGCTCTACTGGACCGGCATCCGTGAGGGAGAGCTCCTCGCCCTCACGCCCTCGGATCTCGACTTCCGGGCATGCACACTGACGGTGAGCAAGACCTATCACAGGCGCGGAGGGAAGGACGTCATAGGGCCGCCGAAGACCGCTTGCTCGTACCGCACGATCTCGATGCCACAGTTCCTCTGCGACGACCTTCGGAGGTTCATCCGCGACGTCGCCAAGACCCAGCCGGACGAGCGCATCTTCGCCGGGCTCAACAAGAAGAAGCTCCTCAGGGCGATGAGCAGGGGCTGCGCCGCATCCGGGGTGAAGGCCATCCGCGTCCATGACCTCAGGCACAGCCACGTGTCCACGCTCATCAAGATGGGCTTCTCCGTTGTGGCCATCGCCGAGCGGATGGGGCACGAGTCCTCCGATATCACGCTGCGTTACGCGCACCTCTTCCCGAGCGCTCAGGCCGAGATGGCGGACGCGCTGCAGGCGGCTAGGGGAAAATAGATTTGCATGGGTGTCCCATTTGCGGGCACCCTCCCTGCACCTCGGGCTATAAACTCAAGAAAAACGAGAGATTGCAAGGTGAAGATGTTTCATGCAATGACAGAGCAGGAGATCGACGGCTTCGAGGACTACCTCGCGGATGTTCTATGCGTTTGGGACTGCTATGAGCAAGAGCGGGTAACCGGGTCGCCGTTGGTTCTACGTTTCGAATCAGCAGATGTTGTCGCTGATTTGGAAATGGGAGATTTGTATTGGATCGATAGCTCCAACGAGGCGAGCGTCGATGCACTGGTCGTTGGATACGAACAGAGCGATGCCGAAGGCCCCTGCCTTACTCTTGTCCGATTTGAATCGGCTGCTCGTATGGTTGGCGAAAAATGGTCGGCTGCTCACGCCTCTCGCGCTCTCACTAATTACATCTCATAGAATCGTGCTAGGCAAGATCGCATACCTCGATGAGCTTATAAGACTTGAGTGGTGGCACACTGACTTCGAGGTAGTCCTTTCCGCAGAGCATGGACTTCAGCTTCCCCGAGCGATCACCGGGCTTGGGTAGGATCGCGAAACGATACTCATGCTGATTTCTGTAGATGTACCGCTTATGGAAGAGGATGCGCCATAGAGCCGCGTCCTCTCCGGTGCTGAACCTCGCAAAATCGGCGGCCGTCAACGGCTCGTCGCTGTACTCGACGGCTCGATGGAAGAATGCGAGGCCATACTGTTCAGCGAAAGCAGAGAGGCGTTCCGCCATCTCTTCGATCGAGAAGATTACGCCGTAGCAGGATCCAGGCGCTCCCGCCTGATTCGAGAGAAAGCCAGTATAACTGTCGCTCAACTTCCCTAAATGGCGGCCAGTTTCTTCCCAGGTGTCAAGCGCTCCGCTTCCGAGGAGGGTTGCGCACAGTACCACCGCTTCGTCGGCTTCCGGAATGCTGGCGGGTGCCGAGATGGCATCAACTGGCCAGAACTGCTGGGAGGTTGCTCCGCCAATGCTGCCAGACGACGGCAAGCCAAGAAAGATCTGTCCGGCGAAAGGCCTTCTTCCCTCCTGAGAGTCCCCAATCTCCGGGTCGTCTTCCTCCATACTATGGTATCGGCTTATCAGCGACATCCTGAAATGCCCCTGCACAAGCTGCTCGCAATAGTCTTTCCTGCTCATGATTCTCATGCATTGCCCGGGTCCGATGATCATGGTCGCGCGTTTCTTGCCCGCCTCGTCACTCATTTGCGGCTCCGGTTGTCACTGCTTCGGCTATCCTATCGAACTCGTATGCGATATCCGGGAACGGCCTTCCCAGGTCTAGTGTTCTTGCGGTAATTCGACTGCCGTCGAGAAGGAAGCTCTCGTCGGGCTGGACCGCATCGCCGGTCCTCGCGTACAGAAGCATCCCTGATACCGACAGCTCCGGAGATGTCGCAGCCTTGTTCTTCACGTAGGAGAAGATCTGATAGAGGTTGTGAGAGTGGATCGTCTTCGAGCCATATCTGTCTTGGCTCTGATAAGCATGCGCATAGAACTTGGCGTCGATGATCAGGAATTGGGAGCCTTTTGAAAGCGCGATATCTGTTTGCATGACGGGCAGCATCGTGCCCACGTACTCCTCGTCCAGTGCCCATGGGATCTTGGGTGCCGAAGGATGCAGATCCGGATGATGCACTTGGTAGTAGCGCAGGATGAATCGCTCATACAGCCTGCTCATGTCGCTTTCGCTTATGTAGGGCGCGAGCAGCATACCGCCTCCCGCATCAGTCAAGAGCATGCCTTGGATGATGAGCTGACAGATGCTTACGAGCAATCGATACGAGCGGTTCTCGCGCCCGAATGCGAAGGCCGACCATTGTATGCTCGATGGCTCCACGAACGACACGTTCGAGAAGTAAAGCATACTCTTCTTGATTGAGTCCTTGGTGCTCTTCTGCACCTCGCTGCTTCTCACGATGAGCGAGCAAACGGTCTTGATGACCTGGTTGTAAGGGTTGTCGTCTGACAGCTCGTCGAACTCACATGCAATTCGGGGACTTCGGGCCATCTTGTTCCTTATGGCACATCGCATGTCGATCTTCCCGCGAAGCGCTTGCAGATCGTCGTGCATCGGAATGTATTCGCGGAATAGGCCCTGTTTGATCTGACGGGTGACGCCCGCATCGAGAAGCGCGGCGAGGAGATCCAGCGCATTGTCGAACTCCTCTGCGGCGACATCCTCAAACCTGCTCTCGTCCACGAACTCGAAGGCATATGCGAGCATGTAGTAGAGGTTGGATATCGGTATGCCCTTGTGGGCTCTCATCGGATAGCGCCCTCCAAGCGGTCGCGCCAAGCCGATACCCGCTCCTCGTCGTCGAACCAGTACTCCTCAAGCATGGGCACGATCTCAAGATCAACAATGTCGCTCAGCTCCTCGGTCGATCCGCTCTCCATGCCGCAGAAGTAGCTATGGCCGATTCGGAATCCCCTTCCTAGAGAGGCGTCGGATTCGATCTCTTTGTTCAGGTCCCGCATCACCTCGATGAGATTCCGCAGTTGGGGTGAATCGCTATCCGACACTGCCGAGAGAAAGCCTTGGGCATCGAATGCGGGCTCCATCTCGTAGAAGGCGAAGCGACGGCGAAGGGCGTAGTCGATCATGGCGAGGCTTCTGTCCGCTGTGTTCATCATGCCGATGATGTAGAGGTTCTCCGGCACCGTGAACGGGAGTCCGCTGTAGGCCAGCGTGGCGTAGTCGCCGCGATGGCTCGCCTCAATAAGCATGAGCAGCTCGCCGAACACCTTGCTCATGTTGCCACGGTTGATTTCGTCGATGATGAAGAAGTACTCCAAGTCGGGATGGCTCTCAGCCATCTTGCAGAACTCATAGAAGACACCGTTTTTGAGCTTGAAAGCATCGCCGTCAGGCTTGTAGCCCATGACGAAGTCCTCGTACGAGTAGTTCTGGTGGAACTGCACGAGCCGGATTCGCGCGTCGTCCTTCGCGCCCATCATGGCGAAGGCCAGCCGCTTTGCAGCGAGCGTCTTGCCGGTCCCGGGCGCTCCTTGCAGGATGAGGTTCTTCGATTTCCTGAGCACTCGCGCGAGCTTGTCGTATTCCTCGGGCGCGACGAACACCTCCGAGAGGAAGCTCTCACGGTCATACGGAGCTGCTTCCTCTGCTTGGACGGCGGGATTCAGCTCGCGAACGACATCGATGATTGCCTCGTACTCCTCGGATTCCACTTTGAACAGGCTGCCGTTGGGGTTGACGAAGAACTCCATGTTCTCCAGCTCTGGCATTGCTTTCAGATCCTGATAGTCAACGGGGGTTGCGAGGGCCTCTGTCTTCTGGAATGCGATCTTCTCGCCATCACTACTTTCAACGATCTCGCCAAAGCCCACTATCTGCTTCACGGGGTTCGACTCGTAGCCGATAACGATATCGCCGGGCTTGGCGTCAAGGAAATTCTGGAATATGCGTCGCTTGTTGCCGTTCTCGTTGAAGAGGGTGTAGGTCTGTACTTCGCCGACTGGCGTCTCCGCAAAGCTCCAGATCTTCGGGTTGGCGTTGAGCCACCATACTGCGCGCTCTTCATCGTAGCTGGGAGGATTTTCTTCGCTAAGGTGCTTGTGCTCTCCGCTTTCCTGCGAGGTCCTGCTGACGAAGAACCCGAAGTCGAACGTGAGGGTTCTCTCTTCTGGATCTGGGTAGCAATCTGGGTCGATGGAGCGCTCAAGCCTCTTCCGCAGTCCTGTGTCCTTGACGAGCTCGTCGTGGATCGAGTCGTAGAGGCGGTAGAAGTTCCTGAGGTTGTCCTCGTACCGGCCTTTTTTGAAAACCAGGTCGCTGCCGAGCGCCTCCGCAACAGCTCTAACCTCGCCAAGCTTGTAGATATAGTACTTGTCCGGGTACCGCAGCCAGAGATACGTCGATATCGCGTTCTCGGACTGATAGTGGTTCCCGGTGTCCGGGCGGTATTTCGCATGGATCGCTTCGGCTTTGTGCTTGAAGTCCTCTATCCTCTCCACCACGTCTCGGGATTCGTCGAACAGCTCGCGGAACATCTCGCGAACCTCTTCCGGGGCGATATGCGCGAACTGGGTGATCATGCCCTTAGGGAAATTACCTGCAGAGACAAGCAGGTTACCGGTTTTCGAGAGCGATTTCTCAAGCATTGTTGGGAAGTCCTCCACATCAATGTCCCAGGAGTCTTGGAATTGCCGAGCGGCCACCCATTTATATCTCTCGTCTTCCCAGTGCTGTCCCTCGAATGCGCTCTTATAAACTTCGAGCCACTCGTCGTATTTCTCTTCGATGAAGTCGTTTGACATGGTTCTCCTATCCCTCCGAGCGCCACGCGAGCGGCCAGTCTGCGGGTTGCGGTTTCTCTTTAAGCGCCGGGAGCGAATCTACTATCTCCATCGTCTCCATTGATACGCGTACAAGTTTTTCGATGAGGTCAACGATGTAGCGGGGGTTGTCGCTGTAGTCGTTCGGGTCGTTCGTGATTCCGGACGGGCCGTCTGTTTTGACTTGGTAGCGGTCGATAATCCAGTCGAGCGGGCTCCTCCCATTCACAACGTAGCGCTGAGCCCCTGCTGGGATGTCCCGTATGGTGAGATTGTCGTTGTAGATGAGAGTCGTGTAGTCGTTTTCCTTTTTGCCTGTGGACGGATTGCGCTTTTTGGCCCATTTGATCTTCTTCACCGGACCGGGATCGACTGAATTGCCGACTTCTTCAACCGGCCAAGGCTCCAGCTCCTCGTAATCGAGATGCAGTTTCGCTAATTTGCGCCCGGCATTCGAGAAGGCAACAAAGTCATCAGCCAGGGGAATTCGCGGAAGCTCCTTCTTCAGATTTGAATTGAAGCGCATGCGGTATTCAGGAGAGTGGAGGATGCCGTAAATGTAGTAAAAGATATCTTCTTTTGTGATCTCGATACCACCCTGTTTCTTCGCACGAGGAGCTCGTTTCCCAAAGGCATCGAACGCTCGTGGATAGACCGTTTGAAGCACATTGAGAGCTTCATCCGTTATCGCATGCTCGCAACGTAGACTTGATTCATGAGCATTCTCGGCGAACAAACCTCCCAGGGGCTTGAGTCCAGCCGGGCGGTACATTGGGAAGCATTGGCCCTTTTCAAGACAATCGTATGCTGGGGGTGTTCTTGTGATTAGTGCCGAGAACGGCTTATCTCCGTTTGAGACATCTATGCAGATATTGTCAAACCCTTCTTTAAAGTAATCTAATTGCTTGCCAGGTCTTTCAATCAGATCTGTGTCGTAATAGCAATGCTGTGCAACGAAGGGCCTGTACAGGATTTCACTAATTAAAGAGCTGTCAAAGCTAAGTGCTGTTCCTCTTCTAAACTTCTTCTTTAGGTCAGCCGTCCACTTTATTTTCTTCTCATTGGTGTCGATAAGACCTTCGGCATCCTTATTGAAGTCTATACCCAGCGAAGACAAACGCTGCAATTCACTGTTATAGAAGCCAACCATTGAATCAACGTTGGTTGATAAGGTATCGACCGAATAGCCACAAAGCCATGAGTCCCGGTTGGTCTTTATGCCAGCGGATATTGTAGAGAAAATCCCATGAGTCGATGCTGAGTCTTTGTTGTCGCAATATAGAGGGGCGAAATCGTACCATGCGTCATCCCTCTGATCAAACCAATCGCCATGCCTGTCTGGCTCAATGATCTCCCACTGAAGCTCAGGGCCATTGATAGCGTCTCGAATAATCTGAAGCTTCTCATCGCGCGATAAATAGTCGCCAATCGAATGGTATCGAATTACGCCAGACTGGCGGGACTCCGGGTTCTTGATTAAGACTGTAATTGCGATTCCAACTTTAGATCCTGAATCAAAGACCTTCCCGCCCTCTTTTCGCCAATCGCTCGTATTCTGATTTCCCTTTAGGTCAAATACATAAATCGAAGTAAATTCATCAACCAGGGATCTGCGAAATCCTTCAAACGATTTGTTGCTCAACCAGCCACCTGGCGTTACAAAAGAAACGATGCCTTTTTGGCCAATACGGTCTGATGCCCAGCGAAATGCTAGGACATACGTGTTGTATAGAGAGTTTTTGAGTTTAGCTTTTGTTTTAGCAGCATAGGTAGCCTTGATCTTGGCTTCGAGGGTGGGATAGCTGGTGTTTTTGTTATTGTCATTTTCGCTATCCTGTCCCTCGGAGTAAGGCGGGTTGCCGATGATGACGTTGATGGGCGTTTCCATCTCGCGCAGGATGCGCTCGGTGTTGTCCACGAACGTGCCGAGGTCGATGGGGTCGCCCTCCTCGTACATCTGGAACGTGTCGGTCAGCACCGCGCCCTCGAAGGGAGCGTAGTCGCCCGGGATGCGGGAGTGGAAGGCGTGCTCGATGTTGATGGTTGTAATGTAGTAGGCGAGCAGGAGGATCTCGTTGCAGAAGATCTCGCTCCTGTACTTCAACGGAAGCTTGTCGTCCGGCATCAGCTCCTCATCCTGTATGAGGTTTACCACGAACGTGCCGGTCCCGGTGAAGGGGTCGAGGATGTTCACGCCCGGATCGGCGAGCGACTGGCCGAACTCCTTGCGCATGAGGCGATCGGTGGCGTGGAGGATGTAGTCGACGATCTCGTTCGGGGTGTACACGATGCCCATCTTCTCGGACGTCGCCTTGAACGCCTGGCTAAAGAACTTCTCGTAGAGCTCCTTGATGATCTTCTGCCTGCCGCCGTCGGTACGCACGCCCTCGGCACGCAGGCGCACGCTTGAGTAGAGCTCGGCCAGCTCGCGCTTCTCGGAGTCGGTCTCGATGCCGTAGCTTCGAAGGGTCTCGACCATCCCCTCCATGGCGATGGAGACGGGGTTGGAGCTCGCGAACTCGGCTCCGGCGAACAGGGCCTCGAACACCGGCAACGTGATCATGTGCTGCGCGAGCATCTCCACCGCCTCGTCCTCGGTGATGCCCTGGTTCAGCGAGTCCCTGAGGCCCTTGAGGAACGATGCGAACTCTGCGGAGGCCGGGCCGCCGTCGAGGACGAGCTCGCCGACGCGCTCAATGTGCCTCTTGGCGATCTGGCCGATGTCCTTCGCCCAGTCCTCCCAGTAGACCTTAGTTCCGCACTTGCGGACGAGAACTGCGTTCACAGCCTCCTGCAGCTCCTTGTCGGAGAAATCGAGCTTCATCTGCTGGCCCTCGCCGTCGAGCTCGGGCGGCAGCGCGCCCTTGCCCTCGCCGGTTGCTGTCGGGGGCTTCTGGCCATCCTTCGATACGTTTATGGCGTCGACGACCGCCGTCGTGGCAGGGTCGTATTCGAGCCCGTTGATGGATCCGTCGAGCCGCTCGTCGTGGCTGCGGAGCGCCTGCACGATCTCCCAGACGACCTTGAAGGCGTCCGTGTTGTCGAGCGCCTCCTCGGGCGTCATGCCCGCAGGTATGACGACGGGCAGGATGATGTAGCCGTACTCCTTGCCCTCGAAGCGCCTCATGACGCGGCCTACGGCCTGCACCACCTCGATGCGCGACTTCTTGGGCTGGAGGAACATGATGGCGTCGAGGTTGGGGACGTCCACGCCCTCGGAGAGGCAGTGGACGTTGGAGGGCACGTGGCACTCGCCGCCGTCCTCGTCCGGATCGTCCACGTCGGCGAGCCAGCGCAGCTTCTCCTTGCGAAGGCCCATATCCATGGTGCCATCCACGTGGTCAACGACGCACTCCAGCAGCGGCACGTCGTTGCCCTGCTCGTTCTCGTAGTCGATGTATGCGTTGACCGTCCTTTGGAAGTAGTCGGTCATGCGCTTGGACTCGGGGATGGTGGAGCAGAAGGCCACGGCGTTCTTCAGGCTCACGCCCTCCTCGCCCTTGCCCTGGTCGGCGAGGCCCTTCCAGCATCCGATGACCTTCGCGGCATCAGTGATCTCGAAGCCCTCCTCGCTCGCCATCGCCATCTGGTACACGTCGCTCACGACATCCTCGGAGACCGTCAGCGCGATGACCCGGTAGTCGGTGAGCAGCCCCTCGTCCACGGCGCGGCCGAACGTGAGGCGGTAGAAGACCGGGCCGAACTTCGTCTCGTCGTCCATGGAGGATATCTCGTAGTTCTCGGTCTTGGCCTGGCGGCGCGCGTTGTCCCCGTAGAGCTTGGGGGTCGCCGTCATGTAGATGCGGCGGTGCGCCGACACGAGCCTATTGTCGTGGACCTTAGTAAACTCGCTCTGCTTCTTCAAGTCGTCCGCCGCCTCGGAAGCTCCGGTCGTTCGATGTGCTTCGTCCGAGACTATCAGGTCGAAGGGGTCGAGACCCATGCGCTGGGCGTCGGAGACGACCTGAATGGACTGGTAGGTCGAGAAGACCACGTTTATCCCGCTGCCCTTGTCGAATCGCCTTACCTGCTCGTAGAGGTTCTCGGGGTCGGTGGTGGCGGGATACGGGATGTCTGATAAAGAGGTCTCCCAGGTGTCTCCATCGGTGCTCGACGCCTTGGCATCCGAGCACACGACGGCGCAGCGCATGGCGCGCTTGGACTGGTTCGCCCACTCGCGCATCGTCTGCGCAACGAGCGCGATCGAGGGCGCGAGGAAGAGAACCGTGGATCCTTCAGGCAGGAGCTCCTCCGTGAGACGGAGGGACGTGAGCGTCTTGCCCGTGCCGCATGCCATGATGAGCTGTCCGCGTTCGCTCTTCTCGAAGCCCTCCAGACATGCGTCGATGGCCTCTCGCTGGTGAGGCAGCGGCTCCTTGAACTTGCGCTCGGCGGTCTCGCGGCCCTCCATGAAAGCGTCCCAGTCGACCTCGGAGTCGGCCATGCCGTCGGCGAAGAGCCTCACCGTGTCCCATTGCTTCGCGATCTTGTTCAGGTTCGGGCCGAAGTCGGCGCAGGTTGTGACGATCATGTTGTGCTTGTACTGGTCGGTCGCGCCGGTCTTCCCGTAGAAGGTGGCCACGTCGTTGTAGTCGAGCGCTGGCTTCTGGTAGCACTTGCACTGGATCGCCCAGTAGCTGCCGTCCTCCGCATCGAGGGCGACGAGGTCGATTCCCATGTCGATGCCGTCGTTGGTGGGGGCGTCCTTCCACATCCACACCTTGCTGAAGCGCTGGCTGTACACCGGGTCGTGCTCCAGGAAGAAGCGCGTCGCGCGCTCGAACTTGTCGCCCTTGTCGCGCTCGCTCTCCGAGGTCTCCCGGATCCAGTCGATGACGTGGTAGATGGTGCGGCTCGACGACTGGTCGTAGCGGAGCTGCGCGGCGTCGGGGTAATGCCGGCCCTGCAAGCCCAGCACCTCCGTCTCGACCTCCCTGAGCATGGACTCGTCCAAATCGAGCACGGAGACCGTCCACGCGCATTGGAGGTAGGGGTTGTAGATGCCGACCTTCGTGATGCCCTTGAACTCGGGCTGGTCGGAGTGCAGGCTCAAAAGGTAGTAGAGGAGGACCTGCAGAGTGGAGTTCTTGTTCGGCTGCGCCTTCCTCACCTTGAGGTCCCATATCGTGTCCGCAGTCAGGTAGTCGGCGTCGCCCGACTCGATGCTGTCGCTGTAGCCGCCGCTGAAGGTGAAGCCGCTGTCGGTAACGGGGCCATTGTCCTCGAAGAACTCTACGGTCCTCTCGATGAGTGTCCGGATGTCCGCCACGGTCTGACCATCTGGCTCGATCTCGGATACCGGTTTGTAGGCCCTCGCTCCCGCTCTGAAAGCAGAATCGAACCCGGATAGCTTGCATATGCGCACGATGGAGCCCGAAGACAGTACCCCGTCTTCGCCCGCGATATCGTCAAGCTCGCCCAGGAGCTCTTCCGCCTCGCTCAAGGCACCCACCAATGATGCGCCTGCCAGGGCCACCGAGAACACTTCTCGCGATGGCGCGCCTTGCGCGAGCCTGGTGCCGTAGTCGACGGCCAGCCCGACGATGGCCGGGTGGATGTTGTACTCTCCGCTGACGGAGCTCCCGTCGCTATACTCCGTCATATCGAACTTGGATAGAGGCAGGTAGCCCTTACGGGGCTGGTGCGCCGTTCCGACGATCTGGGTTACTGAGGGCATAGGCCCCTCCATTCGGTAATTCTGCTAACCAATCTATATTTAGAGAGCGTCCGCCATCTTAAGTAGATACTCCCTGTATTCCTTCTTCAGGCTCTTTGGTGCATGCAGCCTCACCGTTCCGCCGAGGCCTGCGAGCCAGCCGAAGAACTGCTCGGATTTGTGCACCTTCACGACCGCCTTGGCGGTTTCGTCATCCGCCTTGTACATCTCGGCCGAATCGCCGAAGCGGTCCATGATGATCTCCACCTTGTCGGCGTTGACGAGCAGCGTTGCCGTGACGGGGTCTCCCCCGAAGCGACCGAACAGCTCGTGCCCATCGCCCTCGAAGGTATGATGCGTTATCTCGTCGTTTCGCGTTGCCCGTTCATCGGACACCCTGACGTTTTCCATGCGGTCGATACGGAACTCGGTCATGTTCTCATGGTCGTCGTTCCAGGCGGTGAGGTAGTAGTAGCCGTCCGAGAAGGCGATGCCGACCGGCGTCACAACGTGCTTCTTGCCGTCATGGGTTGCGTAGCGCGTGCCATCGAGCGCGTATTTGTAGTACTTGAACTCGACCTTCTTCTGGAGCCTCATTGCGTCATGGAGCGTGTCGATGTCCTGAAACACGCTGTCGCGCTTGGAGGTGATCCTCCCGGGGACGTGGATGCGGCGGTCGAGCAGCGCGCGCTCGTGGTCGCTCGCGAGAAGCTTCAGGTTCGTCGTGAGCGCCCGGGACTGCCTCTTGGTGAGGAACTTGCACGACTCCACAGCGTCAACCAAAAGCATCAGCTCCGACAATGTGAAGTCCCTGCTCGCGATAGCGTACTGCACGGGGTTCCTCTGATACGTCTGTATGTCGAAGCCGAACTCACGCAACGCCTCGATGTCGCGGTAGAGGCCTTTGCGCTCAGCCTGTATTCCGTAGTCGTTCAGGCGCTCTATGATCTGGCGCAACGACAGACCGTGCTCGGCATCCGTCTCGTCCTGGAGGATGCGCATCACGTAGAGAGTCTTGAGCTTCGCCTTCGGGTTGTTCGACATGGGATTCCCTCGATTCCTCGCGCCTTGAGGTAATACAAAAGCGCTATTGTCCATTCTAGGCGATAATCCGTGTCCTAGCCTCCGGGTGTCCCATGGGCGCACAAACTCTCCCACCGTGCGGCAATCATCCTCGATGCCCATGCCCGCATGGCTGACCATTATTTTCCGACCTTCTGTACGGCGCTCCCTTGGTCTTCCCTTATTCGACGCACGTTCGCACGGAACCGCTTGGCCTCCGCAAGGGCCGCGATACTTTTCCGATTTCTTTTGCAGGAAGAGGCGTCTTCCATGGCCTCCAAAACAAATCCGAAAACTACCACGGCGAGGAGGATTTTCCCACGTGCCGCTTCGCTTTGAACCCTTGCGCAGGACGCGAACCCGCGCGTCCGCGATCTCACAAGGCAAGCCAAAGGGGCGAGCCGATAGCAACAGGAGGTCGTAGAAATGGACAAGTTCACAAGCAGGGCTTTCGAGGCGTCCGAGATGTTCCTCATCCGCAGAGGCTACGAGATTATCGAGCGCACCTGGAAGGCCAACGACGGGGAGGGCCCGGTGGGCATCATCGCCAAGGAAGACAACGCCATCGTCTTCGTAACCGTCAAGAGCCGCAAGGCGAAGGACAAGGGATTCCCCGAGAGCACCGCGACCCGCGAGGAGCTCGAAGCCTTCGCGATCGACTGGCTCTCCAGCAACGAGACGGAGTGCGTCGACTGCCCGGTCAGGTTCGACGTCATCGCCCTCATCCTCGTAAGCCCCGACCGAGCGATGATCCGCCATCACATCAACGCCATGTCCGCCGGATGCGACATCGACTCCGAGGAGGAGTGACGACCTCCTGACATCCTCCTACGGAGGAACCCCGGTCCCGCTCGGGCGCAAGCCCGGGCGGGGGTCCGGGCCTACCAACCAAGCGAAAGGATTCACATCATGGGACTCGACATGTACCTCACCAAGAACCGCCCCGGTACCGACGGATGCGAGCTTCTTGGCTATTGGCGCAAGGCCAACCACGTGCACGGATGGTTCGAGCGCAACACATCAGACGGCTACATCGAGAACTGCGAGCTTTACCCGGTGTGCCGAGGCGACCTCATCTGCCTCATGAGCGACTGCCGGAAGGTCCTCGACGACCCGAGCTGCGCCGCGAGGGTCATGCCCCGCGAGGACGGCTTCTTCTTCGGCGGCCAGGCCTTCGACTCCGACTACTTCGAGACCCTCGACGAGACGATCGAGATTGTCAATCGGGCGCTTGAGAAGGTCGACGAATGGGACGAGCTCTTCTACCACGCGTGGTGGTAGATCGGCTGAATCTCACAGAACAGCACAATACTGTGCTGTTCTGTGCTATACTGGCAGTGTAATACAAATCGCGGGCGCCCCATTCCACCTCCGGGGGCGCCCCCGGTCAAGACGCAAGCAGGAAGGAGCCTTCATGCGCACTATCGCCATATCCAACTACAAGGGAGGCGTGGGAAAGACCACCACGGCGGTGAACCTCGCCGCTATCTACGCCTCCCGGGACAAGCGGGTCCTGCTCATCGACCTCGACCCGCAGGCATCCGCCACCGACTACTACGGGCTCTACGACAAGGCGAGGTCTGAGGGCCGCACTTCGGTCGAGCTCCTGTACGAGGGGGCGTCCGTGGCCGACATCGCCTACCCGTGCGGGGGCACTGGCCTGTCGGTCATCCCCTCGGTGATCGAGCTCGTCGACCAGAACGAGCTCCTGCTGCGCGAGCAGAGGCTGAAGTTCGCCCTCGATGACGCGGCGGAGGACTTCGATATCGCGATCATCGACTGCTCTCCCGTGCTGAAGCGCCTCGCGTTCAACGCATACCTGGCGGCAGCAGAGGACGGCATCATCATTATCCCGGTGAAGCTCGACTCGACCGTCATGCGGGGCACGGCGCTCACCGTGGAGGCGACGAGGGCGATCACGGAGGCGCTCCGCCTCCCGCGCCCCAAGTTCCGAATCCTTCGCACCTGCGTCCCGGGGCGCATGACGAACGCGGAGCGCACGGGAGCCGAGGTCCTCGACAGGTACTTCCCGGACGTCATGTTCGACACCGTCATCCACGCATCCTCCAAGGTCTGCGAGGGCAGCTGGCAGTGGCAGCCGGTCACCTCTTTCGAGCCGGGGAGCCGACCTGCCAAGGACTATGCCGCGCTTGCCGAGGAGGTTTTCCATGAGCTCGCCTAGTGACGTCGCATCCGGCTTCTCCATCTCTGGCCTCCTCGACGAGTCCTCCCTCACCCGGGAGAGGTTCCCCATCGTGGAGATCGACGTCGGCGCCATCGAGGGGCACCCCGCCAACATCGCCTATTCCATGGACGAGAGGTCCATCGCCAACCTCGCCCGCTCGATAGAGAAGGACGGCCTCACCGACATCCCCCTCGTGCGCAAGCTCGACGACGGGCGCTGGCAGATGATCTCGGGGCACCGCCGGCTCGAAGCGTACCGCCTCCTCGCCTCCGGGGACGACTCCTTCGCGAGGATCCCGTGCCGCGTCGTGGAGGGGCTCACCGACTCCCAGGCGGTGACGCTCCTCCACACAGCGAACTACTTCGTCCGGGCCCTTACCGTCACCGAGCGCGCCCGGGCGACGGAGGCGCTCGGGCTTGAGGCGGAGCGCCTGCGCGCGGAGAACCCGGACCTCAAGGGCATGCGCACGGCCGACATCAAGGCCTCGATGGTATACGAGCAGACCGGCCGCACCGTGTCGCCCAAGACCATCAGGCGCGAGGAGAAGCTCGCGAAGGTCATCAACGAGAGCCTCTCGCGCCACTGGGCGCAGGAGGCCGACGAAGGCAGGCTCTCGGCGTCGAGCGTCGACATGCTGAAGGACCTCCCGAAGGAGAAGCAGGCGCGCCTGTTCGCGGGACGCCCTGCCGGGCTGAACAAGAAGGAGACCACCGACTACCTCAAGGAGAAGCTCGGCGTCGAGGAGGAGGCGGACAGGAGGCTCGTGCGGATCCTCGACGACCTCAGGTCGTACGCCGCCTCGCACCTCGGCGAGGTGAGCGGCGCCGACCGGAAGGCCGTCGCCGAGATCAAGCGTTTGAGCGCCCGCATCGCCAAGTTGGTGGGATAAGTCCCCACCTCGGGGATTATCGGCGCTCAGACGCGAAATCCAGCAAGTAGCCCATGGCGTATTACATTTCCATTCCATCGCCATGGCACTTGCCCCCGGAGGCGTTCGATCAGCTTTGTCGCCGAGCAATTGAGGGGCTCGGCTCCGGCGACTCCGGGGGATGAACCAGGCGGGCAGCCTCGATGCTCACGAAGCGTCGCTTCGAGGCTCAATGCCCGGCGGGGGATCCCCCGCGCCCCTGAAGACCTAGAGACTTCCGATGGTTAGGAGAATCATCATGACCGATACCAACAAGACCCATACCCTGAGCTTCCGCCTCGCCGAGGACGACTACCAGAAGCTCGTGGAGCGCTGCCGAGAGGCGGAGCTCTCGAAATCGAAGTACCTGCGCTACCTGATCCGAATCCCCGTAGTCACCGAGGGCGAGCATGCGGAGGACGTGTCGTGCCTCGTCCTCGACCGCAAGTCGCTCGCGAGGATCTCCAAGGAGCTCACCCGCTGGGGCTACCACTACAACCAGGCCGTCCACGCCATGAACTCCATCAACTACTACGTGGCGCACGGCAAGGCGAGCTCAGACATCCTCGACGGGAAGGCCGAGAGCATCGAGTGCGCGCTCATCGACGTCAACGACAACGCCCAGCGCATCGTCTACGAGATCGCAGAGCTGCAGAGCAAGCAGCTCGTCCAGGAGTGACCATGCCGATCCTGAAGGTCATATCCGGGCACGGCGGCACCGGGGGTATCCGCAACTACCTGGAGAAGGACGGGCGCGCGCTCGGCCGGGACTTCCTGAACCTGCCCGTAGAGGAGTGGATCACGGAGGACCGGGGCGGCGCGCCCCTCCAAGTCGAGTGGGACGCCGAGATGGATGCCACGCGCAGGGCCTACGGCACCGACGCCCCCTGGAAGGGCATGCGGGCGAGAACGTTCAAGCACTTCGTGATCTCGCCCGACCCGGAGGACGCTATAAGCATGGCCCAGCTCCGCGAGCTCTCGCAGGCATGGGCGGCGAAGCACTTCGGCTCACACGAGGTCGCCATCGTCTACCACGACGACAACGAGGGGAACATTCCGCACGCCCACGTCGTGGTCAACAACGTCAACCTCAAGACGGGATACCGGCTCCACACCGACCATCCCGAGGACCTGAACCGTGACTTACAGGACATGGCACGGGAGCGGGGGCTCACGGGGCTCTCCAACGTGATGCCGGATCGCGGCGAGAGAAGCCGCGACGAGGGCAGGCCGCGAAGTCGCCAGGGGGTCTACTTCGGGCGCGCCGAGCGCGAGCTCATGCGCGAGGGCAGCTACTCCTGGGTGGGAGACATACGCGCGCGGGTGGCATTGGCGAAGAACACCTCCCGAACCGAGGCGGAGTTTCTGGAGGCCCTCGACCGCCTCGGCTTAGAGGTGTCCGACAACTCCGCCAGCGCCAGGCGGGACGACTGGATATTCGCGTTGGCCGACCAGCCCACGCGAAGGGTGTCCGGCGAGAGGCTCGGCTACACGTTCGGCAAGCAGATGCTCCGCAGCCGCTTCGAGCGCCAGTCCTCGTATCGTCCAGAAGCAAGGTCGGGGCGAGAGATCAGGCATCGCGCAGCCGAGGCGTTCGAGCTGAACGACCTTCAGGACCTGAGCCGACTCTCCGCCGTGCTTGAGACGTGCGCCAAGTTCGACGTCCGCTACATGGAGGACTTCGACAAGAGGATCGCGACGCTCACGAGGCGCGGCCACGAGGACTCCGAGGGCTTCAGGCGACTGGCCGAGGCGAGGGTGTACGTGGCCGAGAACCGGCTCATGACCTGGCGCGAGGGAAGCAACGAACCAGCACCGATAGCTACCCGCAGGCGGGGCGGCCAGGGAGAGGCCCAAAGGCAGAGGGCGCAGGAGGCGGAGCGCATGCGCTACCGAGAGAGGGGCGAGCGATGATAGTCAAGATCACATACGACGACAAGCGACTCGACGTGTTCGACACGTCCACGTTCACCCAAGCGATGCCCCTCGGCAAGCAGAACATGCTCACCAACTTCGAGGTGAGGTTCGACGACATGGCATTCGACGGCCTTTGGCTGGCAGCGCACAGCTACCTCGCAGACGAGGCGTTCAAGAAGGAGGCCACCGAAGGAGAAGTGCCGGTTGCGCGACGCACCAAAGGGTGGCGCTTCCTGCTCGCATCGTCCGAGGAGCTCGACCACGTGGAGCTCGTCGTGGTGGACGGAGAGGCGATCGTCAAGCGGGTGCTCGGGGAGCTCGTGGACCTCCAGAGCTTCGACGAGAAGGCATACGAGTGCATCGGCTCATCGTCCAAGGGGCTTCACGAGCGCATCCGCGAGCTCTACCTCTATCTGCAGAAGACGACTGGCGAGATGGAGCCGTGCGTTCCAGGAATCCCGAGGCAGGTTGCAACGAAGGTGATGTTGCTCGGGGCCGAGGAGGTCGCAGAGGACGAGATGGACGAGGAATGGGGTGATCTCGATGAGGCTGGTTGGTAGCTTCGTGCGTTTCCTGATCAAGGCAGTATTCCGATTCATGTAGGGAGTGGTTGATATGAACAAGATCCTCGATAAGCTCAAAGGCGTAAGCACGTGCAGGGTTGCCGCTATTGTCGCAACGCTCCTGCTTGCCGTCCTGGTCGCAGGCTTGGCGGCTTGCTCGGCAGCCACGCTCTCAAGTGAGGCCGGGGCCGTGAAAGCCGTCGGAGACGCGGCTGCAGGCATCATCGGCGAGGCGCGAGGGATCGAGCTCCCGGAGCAGGGAAACGAGGACAATGAGGCGTCTGAGTCGAATCCTCAGGAGGCCGAGGACGCAGAACCCGATAGCGGGGACGCGCCTTCGGGGCCTTCGCCGGAGCCAGGAATCGCAGATCGAGCACAGGCGTCAGGTGGCACCGGCGACCCCGGTGGCCCCTCGCAGAACACGGGAAGCGCCTACTCTGCGGGTTCCGACCAAGCGCCCGCACAGCAGAAGAAGTGGGTTGAGGACACCGAGCAGGTCTGGGTTGAGGACAAGGCCGCATGGTCGGAGCAGGTGCCCGTCTACGGCACGAAGGAGGTGTCCATCTGCAACATCTGCGGACAGGACATCACGGGCAACACGTCGGCGCACGGCAAGGCCCATATGATCGCAGGAGAAGGCTCGGGGCACCACAGCGAGGTGCGTCGAGAGGTCACCGGCTACAACACAGTCAGCCATCCCGCAGAGGGCCACTGGGAGACCCGCGTCGTCGGAGGGCATTGGGAATGATGCATATAGGCTGCAGCAATTTCAGGCCATAGCCGGACAATGGCCAGACGCCTCGAAGAGAAAGGAGAAGAACTATGACAGATGAAGAGGCATTGAAGCTGCAGGATACGATAGGGTCGGCGCTGAGGGTTTTTGCCGGAGTGGAGCAATCCCTTGGATACGTCGACGAGTCATCAAGCGACTACCACATGAGCCATATGCTCGCAGATGTTATGAGGGAAGAGATTATGAAGGTCATGAGAGCGTTCCCCGAGAGCTGGAAGGAGGAGATCATCGTCTTCTAGCCTAGGTCTATGCTGCAAGCCGTACATGGCCTCCATTGCGGGCGGGGACGCACCTTGCGTCCCCGCCCGTATTCGTAGCCCCGCTATCTTCGCTCAGCGCTTCGGTCCCTTCCGGCAGCCATGCTGAGGGCCCAATAGAGACATCCTCCTAGCATGTAGGCAATGAGATCAAAGGGATCGCCGACGCTGTCAGCCAGGAAAGCAGGGACAACGAGCTCCCAGAAGAGGCCGCACAGAAGAATGAAAACGAGCATCGTCGGCAAGCGCTTGAACCTGACGTCCGGCTTGACGAGGTCTATCAAGAGATTGGTATAAGCGAGGAAGGCGGTTCCGCCTAGGAAGTCGTTCGCATGGCATTGGAGCAAGTAGCCCACCAGATCGCCATCTGGGGATGAATACCATGGCTTTATTAGGAGCTCGTTCGCCTCAAAAAGGACAAAGCAGATAACGAGAGTAGAAGAGTCCAGAGCAAGGTATCGTCCCGACAGCTTGGCGTTGTGGTGGAGCTGAGAGCAGGTGGCCACGACAAACTTCCTTAGGCCGTTGCGGCGAGAGTCCTCCTGCCCCATGTCAGAAGGCTGCATGCGCTATCCGCAGAATGCGAACAGGGCAAGCCCGAAGGCGATGCCCAGAGCGATCACGAAGACCCACCAACAGCATCCATGGTTGTTGTTCATGCTAGCCTTTCCCTAGAGATTCGATCGAAACGATTATATCCGCTGAAGCTTCCCGAGCTTGCGCGTTCATGGGACACCCCCGCATGTGGCAGAAGGCTAACATGGCAGCATGATTCCTTATCCGAAAAAGAGGAGCTGCGAATGGCGAGAATAGGGTGCCCTTGCGGAGGGTGCATCTCGAACACCTCCGACGGTGACGAGGTCGAATACTATTTCATGGCTGATGCGATGCTGAAGGAAAACTGGGAATCAAAGGCTTTCTTCGACATCCAGTACAGCGACCTGGCCACCGAGATCTGGAAATGCGACATATGCGACAGGATGCTGTTCTTCGAGGACGGCGCATCCGTGACGAGGTACATGAAGCGCATCGACGTAGATACTCTCACACTCTCCGACCTCGAAGCCGAGCATGCGGAGGGAATCTGCTACAACAACCTTTTGTTCAACGAGGTAGACCGTCACTTCACTTGGAGGAACGAAAGAGACGAATGCCCCGAGTACGCCTTCTTTGAAGACATGCCGGACGGCCACGACCTCCTGACCCCGGAAATCATGTTCAGGGAGGTGTTCAGTCACGAGAACGGCAGGTTCCGCAACTGGTGGTACGCGCGGCTGTATGACGACCTGCTCGTTTTCTATTCTCCCTACAAGGAAGATGGCGGCAAGCCTGTCAAGGCGTGGAGGCGCTACGAGCAGGTGTGGAATTGATGCCTGAAGCCCGGTTAGCTTCCAACTCGGGCGGTTTAAGCAAATCGAGGCCTTAAAATAGTATCCAAGTTTTAGGAGGATCTATGAGGAAGTCTCTGATAATCGTTTGCGGTGATTCCGACAGGAAGTACGCAACTTACATCCAGCAGCTGATAAGCGCTTTCGACGACGAGGGCGACGAAATCGTGGGAACGAGGGACGGCAGTGTCGATGCCGTCGTCTGGGACGAGAAGCACTACCTCGACAACATGAAGAAGCTGAACTCCTCTAACCACATCCTGTTCATCGGAGATACCAATGCCGCCAAGGAAGCGCGTTGCAACATGGACGTGAGATTCGACGAATTAGGCATGAGCTATGGATGGCTCGGCACGCAGGCTTTCATGCGAGTAGCCGACAACTCGCTTAACAAGGACAATTACGAGCACTTCAAAGAGCTGTGCGCGAAGTATGGCAAGAGCTTCGAGAAGGAGCTGGATCTGCATTTCAGCCCCGAGGAAGCTTCGAATGTTGGCAAGACGACAGAAGAGGTCAAGCCGATTGATTTCCTGCCTGTGCCGCTAGGCTTTCTTTCTCCGGTTCTTGGCGTAGCTTCCGCAGTTGCAATGCACGGGAAGACCGTTGTAGGCGCAGCTGGCCAGGCTCTGAACTTCGGAGGCGATCTGCTTCAAGCGGGCAAGGCGAAGGATCAGCAATACTCCCTTCTCTCGCTCATCGTTTACATGGATGCTCTTCCGGCGTTCTTGGGCGTGAGATGAGCGACGGGTTCAAAGACGGCTATGAGTTCTATGCCAGGACTGCTGGCGCACAGCTTGCCGCACTGACCGAGTCAGCGCGCATAGAAGCAATAGACCGTGAGATAGGAAAGCTCTATCGCGAGATCGCAGAACTTGGCACGAACAAAACCGTTGAGACGCTGAGCGGCGACATCGCCGAGTTCTACCATGCCGACACCTTCAACATCGACGCGATACTCAACGACTCGTCCAATCGTGCGTACGTGCCACGTGTCAACACCTTCGCTTCTCCCGATGTCGTATTGGATACCGGCGAGGCATTTCAGATCAAGTACTACGCGGATGGCGCAAAAAGCGCCAGGGCGCAAGCCGTTTCCCTAGAAGAGGCATCTCGCAATCCCCATACAAGCTCCGGGGCTATAAAGGCTCTTGCATCCGATGGAGCAACGGGGTCGGACCCCATCTACGATGGAATGGGGAGGCTAATCCCCGATGGTCAATTGGCCGAAGCAGATGCATTCCTCGACCAGAGGATCGTCAAGGAATCCGTTGTGCGGCCAGATGAAGTGAGGCGCTACTCCGAAACGAAGGAAAAGCTCACCAGCACCGTCTCCGATAGGGACGGGATCTCCTCCAAAGGGCTCTCGCGCGAGGAATCGAAGCGGCTCGCGAGGGAGTCGAAAGAGGGTTCGCTCGATCTTGGGAATCATGGCATTTCAGCCGATCAGCTGATGGAGGCGAAGCACATCGCCAAGGCATCCCTCAAGGCGGGACTCTCTGCAGCCGCGATCGCAGCATTGTTGCAGGCGGCCCCTACCATCATTGAATCTATCCAAGAGCTTGCACAAGAAGGGTCTATCGATCTCGGTCGCTTGCAGGAAGACGGCGCAGACACGGTGGCTGCAGGTGGTTCAGCATTCGTGACGGGTGCACTTACCGCTGCTCTGACCGACATGGCTCAATCGGGAAAGCTCGGCGAGTCCCTTGTAGGGCTTCCCTCTGCAGTGATCGCAAGCGCCACCGTGATCGCATTCAACGCTTTGAAGAACGGCATCAGGATGGCTCATGGCGAGATGGATCAACGATCTTACGCCGATGCCATTTTGAACGATACATTCATCGCTTCCTGCGCCCTTGCATCGGGAATGTTGGGGCAGGCAGCATGCCCCATTCCCGCACTTGGTTACATGCTTGGGAGCTTTGTTGGCTCGGCTGTTGGTGGCCTCACGTACCAAGCCGGAAAGCAAGCGTTCATATCGTTCTCCGTGGAGCACGGTGCCACGTTCTTTGGGCTTGTCGACCAAGACTACGAGCTTCCCGACTCGGTCTTGAGCGAGATAGGGCTGGACGTCTTCGAGTATGACCGGTTCGCGTTCGAGCGACCCGCCCTAGATGCCTTCGCCCCAAGCTATGCTGAGATTGAGATGTCCGAAGGGCCGAAACCCGCCATAACGCTTCCTCGCCGTGGGGTCATCGCTGTTGGGAAAGTCGGCTATGTTCTATAGCATAGACCGTCGTTCTTGAGTTCCAGGTCTGATATGAGCAGGTCGTGAATGCGAAGAGCTGCTCTGCTTCGCCCGGGTCGCACAAAATCAAATCTGACTCAGCGATGCGCTCTGCGGGAGCTACGCCTTGATCGATCCTCAGCGATTCGCGGCTGGCATTCACAACATCAATGGCGATGGGCGCAAGATGAAGGGTCTCGCCGCCGCGTTGGTAGATGATTATCTCATCGTGCTCTTGCGCATAAGCCTCGTCGATGAAGTTTGCGAAGTCGGCGAAGGCAGAGCCGTCCGACATGTGGTGGCCGTAGACCATGACGAAAGACGAGTCTAGCGAGCACTCGCTGTCTATGTAGGGCGTGCCGTAAGCGCCCTGCCCTAGCGCATCCCGATACAGGTATGCGTTGGGCTCGTCGGGGCTTGCCTGAACGACGGGTTCGTCGATTGACGTCCCTGGAACCTCGACCCAAGCGACGACCTCGGGCGGAAGGGACTCCCAGTCGATCTGGCGCACCCGGTCCGCATTCTCGGAACTCGCGATAATCCCAGCTAGTTCGGCGCGCTCGTCCTCCGGTGCCGTGACGTAGGTAACAAGCGCCGCGAAGGCGACGCTCAGGAGGATTACGCTGAGCACGCCCGTTAACTTCTTCAGCTTCTTCATATCCTTCTCCTATGCAACAGGAGCGGGCCGATCGGAAGGCCCGCTCCTTTGGGGATTAGCTGCCAGCTAAGGTTCGCCGACAGCGATGTTCCTTAGCTGCGAGCTAAGATTCGTCCGCGCTCTCGATGACCTCCTTTTCGAGCGCGTCTATGGCCTTTGCCGTGTTGCGGGAGCGGCGAATATAGGCATATCCCGCTCCGGCGCAGCCGCAGATGGCGATGACGAGGAGGCTTGCGGCCACAGGGTCGACTTCAGCGAAGCCGCCTGTCTTGGGATAACCCTTGCCGGGCGATTCGGGCTCGGGCACCTCCTCGGGGAAGGTCACGGTCTGCCCCTCGTCGTCTATGTCCTCGTGGACAGCGATGATGGTTTCGCTCTCATCGGTCAGCTTCTCGAAGAAGACGATCGATTTGCCTGCTAGCTCGCGCGTGTCGAGGCTGACGGTGATGTCGATGGTGCCGTTGGGCGTCTCGGGGGTGAACGTGGTCATGCCGACCCTCGGCAAACCGTCATCCCCTGTCAGTGCGGCTCCCGACGCCTTCTCCATGAGGGTGGTGAAGATGCGATACTCCTTGCCCGGAGTGAGACCCGTGTAGGCCACTGTGTCGATGAGGACGCCGTTCTCGGTGCAAGTGCCCTCGCTCGTGTCCGTTATGCCGTCGCGCGCCTGCGTGGCGATGTCCACCACGGCGACGGTCTGGTCCACATCGTCGATGTCTGCGTGGACCATGTACTCGACGCCCTCGAACACCATGGTCTCGAACGCGACGAGCGACTTGCCAGCAAGGCTCGCGCCCTTGAACGTGAAGGTAACGTCCACCGTTCCGCAAGAATCCTCGGCTACGAAGGTGGAGGATGCCGTGATCCCTTTGCCATCGTCGTCCGTTGCAGGCTCGCCTGTTGCCTTGTCCATGAGGACGCCTGTCGCGGTGTATTCGTTTCCGGGGACGAGCCCGGTGTATTCGATCGTGTCGACGATGGTGAGGTCATCCCGCGCCTGGGTCTCATGAGCCCCGTTCTCGGGGTCAGTGGCCGTGGTCTTCATGGTCTTCGGCATGTTCTCTAGCTCGAAGGTGTAGGCCTGAGCCATCGAGCCGGTGTCGTCCCATTCGATCATGCCCTGGTCGTTCACCTTGAAATCGACGACGGTCGGGTTGCCCTCCTCGTCGACGTCGGTGATGGCGTAGCCCTCGGGTGCCTCGACCTCTTGGATGTGGTAGCTTCCGTGCTTGGCGTAGGCGAGCGATATCTTGCCCTCCTCGTCGGTCACCAGCTCCTCGTCGAAGGTGCCCTCGTCGTTCCAGATGTGGAACTTAGCGCCAGCGAGCGCCGTATCGTGGTCGAGCGCGTCGACCTTCAATAGCTCGGGGTCGGTGGGAAGGTCGGTGACGGCTTCCTCGTGGTCGTATACCGCGACGTCCTGGCCTGCATAGTCGAGCACGACGGTCTTCTCGGCCACGTCGAGCGCGTAGCCGTCGGTGGCCTTCGCCTCGTAGACCGTGTAGGTGCCGAGGTAGAGCTCAGGGCTCGTGGCCTTTCCATCCGCGCCGGTCGTGAGCGTGGCGACGATCTCGCCTTCGGTGGCGCGCACGGTGCCGTCGGGCGTGATGATGGCCTCCGCCGCCTTCACGATGTAGACGGACTCCTCGACCGGCTCTCCCGTCCACCCGTCAGATTTGGCTACCGTGATGGTCGCCTTCTGGGGCATGTCCGAGAACTCTACGACGAGCGGGTCGTCCCAGCCTTTGTACTCGGCTCCCACCGTGAAGACCTTACCCTCAAGCTCCTTCACATATCCGAAAGGTGCCTCGACCTCGACGAGCGTGTAGTCGCCCTGCTCAAGGAGCATGGGCAGCGTCAGCTCGCCGCGCTCGTTCGCGGTCCAGGTGTCGAGCACCTGGGTGTCGGGATAGTGCGAGGTGTAGGTTACGAGGTCGCCGTTCGCGTCGAGGAGCTGGAAGCTGCAGGGCAGCGGGATGCGCTTGCCGGTCTCGGCATCGACCTTCTCGATCTTGAGCGGCGTCTGCGGGATGTGGTTGTTCACGAGCTGGGGCGGGTCGTACTGGCCCTCCTCGGAGATGATCGTCTTCCAATCGGGCACGGCGATCAGGTCCTTGCCCCATTTGGCCTTGAACGCCTCGGCGACGTGCTCGGGGATGACCTCGTGCACGGTGTAGGTGCCGTAGGCCAGCGCCCCCGTCCAGTCTGCCGGCTTGCTCCAGCCGTTGACCTTGGCGTGGTCGTCGAGCGTGGTCGCGAGGCCGTTGTCGTCGGTGACGATCGTGCATACGCGGTTGCCCGGCTCGACGAGCTTGCCCGTCTCGGGAGAGACCACCGCATGCTCGGATGCGTTGTAGAGCTCGAACTTCACGCCCGGCACCAGGTAGCGGTTGACCTCTTGGGGCATGTCCCCGTCGGGCTCGGAGTAGACCGTGGTCGAGACCTCCTTGACGAGGCGGAAGTCTCCGTGCTTCACGCGGTCGGGGATCTGGGGCGAGTTGTAGGTGTAGACGCTCTCGCCCTGGGCACCTCCCTCGGTTATGCGTACGCAGAAGACCTTCGGGTCCCCGCCGTGGCCGTCATCTAGGTTGTAGCCTTGCGGCGCTCGCGTCTCCTGGATCAGGATGGTGCCGAGCGGGATGGAGGCGTCGCCGTTGGTCTGGTAGAAGAGGGCGTCGCCGGAGTGCTTGTACTCCTCCGCGTAGTATGCGAACCCATCGGCATCGGTCTCGAACACCCAGGTGCGCGCAGGCTCGCCCGATGCCTCTGCGGCCTGTGCCGTCGAGTAGTCTCCAGCGTAATAGCGCACCGTGAAGAGCGCGCCTTCGAGCGTTGCGTCACCTTGCGCGACGGACTCTCCGGTCTGGCCGTCTATCTTGCCGACGAGCATGCCGACCGGATCTGACTGGGCGATGTCCGAGACGGTGCGCGTGTTCACGCGCGTGGTCTCATCGGGGGTCACGTGCGTCTTGTAGACGGTTGGGTCGAGGGCATGCCCCGGAGCGCGCTTGGTCTCCATGACCCAGTAGTCGCCCTCGAAGAGCTCGCCGAGCTTGCCGTAGCCCTGCTTGTCGGTGACGATGACGCCCGCCTTCTCGGTGAGGCCCTCGTTTGAGTAGACCGTGTATTCCGCTCCCTCGAGCGAGTAGAGCGGGTTTCCCTCGCACATGGAGGGGTTCTCGGTCACCTTCACGAGGTCGATCTCGCCGTAGGGAATGTACTTGAACGAGAGGATGAGCTGGTTCCCGGCCCCCGTATAGAGCATGAACGCCTCGAAGTTCTTCGGCACCTCGCCCTGGCGCGCCGCGATCAGTCGGCCCGTCGCGTTGGCGTTGCACATATTGCCCGACGAGTCGAAGCCGATCACGTTCTGACGGCACCAGGACTTGAACTCCGCATTGCAGCCGAAGAGCGCATAGTCGCCGTTAGAGGAGAACGTGTCCGAGAGCAGGATGTGCGCGAGCGCCGCGTAGCGGGAATCCGTCATCGCGCTCCCGTCATACCACGTGGAGGGCCACAGGCTCTTGTCGAACCCCGGGCTCCCATACCCGAACCAGAGGTCCGCTACCGTCTCGGCGTTCCTTCCCGACGGGGCGCTTATGGACGACTTGGAGTAATTGCCCGCAGGCGGCGTCGCTGCGGACGGGTTGCCGCAGTAGGCGATCTCCCCGTCGGCGTACATCCACGTCGTGGTGTATCCGGCGTAGTGAATCTTGCCGCCGACGGTGAGGTTGGCGGACTCTGCCCCGAAGGCCTTGCCGCCCGAGGCGGTGACGGCCCCGAAGGCCGTCGATGCCGCGATGAGGATGGCCAGGACGCACCTGACCACCTTCGATGTCATCGCTGCTTCCATGGTCTTTTCCATGATGCCCCCTAACGTGCGACGGGCTCGGCAGCGCGCTCGCTGCGGTCCTGGTTCCGGGACGCCTCGCGGGCGTCCTTCGCCTTGTCGTCGAGGGAGGCGAGGAACTCCTTGCGGCCCTTGTCGACTGCCTCCTTGAGGGCGGCGGGCATGACCTTCACGATGTCCTTCACGCCCTTCCCGCCCTCGTCCTTGACGGGGTCTCCGTTCTCGTCGAGCTGGGTGCGGGTGAGCCACACCTCCCGCTCCGCGAGGAGGGGGATGTCGCGGAAGTGCTCCCCCTTGAAGCGTGAGGGGTTCACGAACAAGGGGCTGAACTGGTAGTAGCCGACATCCACTCCGTCGATGACGGTGTTCTTCGGCAGGGTCACCGAGTTGAAGGTCTTCTCCTCGCCGGTCCTCTGGTCGATGTAGGAGATGTCCTCCCGCACGAACTTCTCGTGCATTGTCAGGTACACGTGCTTCTTGTCTTCCATTTGTGAAGCTCCTTTACGTCTTGATTGGTCTCTTCGGGCCTTTAGTGGAATGGCCCGTGGTACTGCTGATGCGCCTAGCCCATAGGCACCACCTCCTTTCGGCCGGGCATGTCGCTAGAATCCGCTCACGATGTCGCGCGCCCAGCTTCCGCTCTTCACGAGCGAGAGCACGAGGAGGATGCACATGGCGAGGTACTGCAGCGCGTAGGTGAGGCCGTTCGCGATGGCGTCTATCGGCGTGCCGGTACCGGGGTTCACGGCGACGATGCCGCCGAGGATCGCGGGGAAGCTGATGAGGAGCACGAGGATGATGAGGCCCGCTATGCAGACCGCCCCGAAGCTCTTGAGGTAGCCGATGCCGATCTGGCGCGTCTGGTCGAAGCCGAGGAACGCGAGCGGTATCGGGGAGAAGGCCGCCATGATGTAGAGCTGGATGGCGCGCGCCCAGCAGACGACGAGCGCGACGATGTAGGCGATCAGCACCACCAGCCAGCTGATGATCGCCACGACCAGCAGCGCGAGAAGCGCCGAGAGGTCGTCGTCTGTGGTCACGACGGACACCGCAGCCATGTCGAGTGCCCCTCCCGTGCCGAAGAGCGCCTCGACGCGGTCGATGGCGAGCCCCACGACCTCGTAGATTGCGGCCATGAGGTCGAAGCTGTGCTGGATGAGGAAGAGGAACACGGCGAAGAATACGAGCAGGAACACGACCTCCTTCACGCCCGGCATCGCCTGGTTGCCGTCCATGCGCTGCGATATCTCGATGAGCTTCAAGGTGAAGACGAGCCCGAGCACGCCGCAGCCGATGGGCACGATGGCGACCTGCCAGACTCCGCGCGCGATGTCGTACATGGACACGTCGCCTGCGGTCGTGAGCATGGTCGCGAAGGGCGCGGAGAGCACGCCCTCGGCACCGAGGGACCTCATTACGTCGGTCTGCGCGCCGAAGATCCAGTTGCACCAGTCGCGGAGCACGCCGCAGAGCCACGAGTTGATGTCGTCTGCGATGGACGCCCAGGCGGGCTGGGCGGGGACGAGCAGCGCGGCGAGAACGGCGAGCGTGATCGCGAACGCGTATGGGAAGGCCCTGTTGCGGGGCAGTGACTTGATCCTTTGCATGCCGATCAGAGCGCCTCGATGGAGCCGTCGGCGTTCCTCGTCACCGACACGATGGTGGACGCCCCGTCGTCGAGCGTGAAGCTCGTGGTGGCGGTGCTGTTGGCGAAGTCGATCCACACCTCGGCGTCCCATATCGCGCGGGCGGCATCGGGCGAGACCGCTGCGGCGCGTGATGCGACGGCGGCCTCGACCTTCGCGGCGTCGACGCCGAGCGACTCTTCGAGCTTGCTGGTCACGCCCGTGAAGGAGAGCGACTTGGGCTCGGTCTGAACGGAGGCGTATTTGGCGGCAAGGGCATCGCTTTCGATGAGGGTGCGCCCCGCCGCCTCGTGTACCGTGACGAGCACGGGGCTCGCCGCCTCGGTCATGGACTTGGAGGCGAGGACGGTGGCCGTGATGCCCCCGTCTGACTCCTCTTCGGAGTCGACGGTGAAGTACGTGACGGTGTTGCTGCCCTCCTTGCCCTCGACGAACGCTCCGTCGACGATGGCGAGCGTGAGCGTCGGGTCGTCCGCTCCCACCCATGAGGTGCCGACGAGGCCCGCGAGGCCGGAGACCTCGTCGATGTCGGCGGTCTCGTCGATGTCGGCAGCCTCGGCTTGCTCTTCTTCCTTGACGTCAGCCTCCTCCTGCAGCACCGCCTCGGCGCTCTCTGCCTCCTGGATGTCCTCGGTCGCGAGGGTGCAACGCGCGACGCCCGACCCCACGAGCAAGAGCAGCGCTACCGCCGCTGCGGCTGCCATGATCTTGTTCTTCC
The DNA here is from genome assembly GCA_910584145.1 of uncultured Eggerthellaceae bacterium. Lineage (GTDB taxonomy): Bacteria > Actinomycetota > Coriobacteriia > Coriobacteriales > Eggerthellaceae > Adlercreutzia_A. The sequence continues at coordinate 32,094 of CAJTXX010000010.1, forward strand.
TTGTCATGTCTGGATCCTTTCCCTATCTGATCTTGATGGCGCTCGTGAAGTACGACGCGCCGCTTGCGATGGTGCAGACCGCACCTGAGTGCGGCTCGTGGATGTACTGGTCTCCTCCGATGTATATGGCCACGTGCCCCGGCCTCCAGAGGATGTCGCCCGGGCTCGCCTGCGAGATTGGGACCTTCTTGCCGAAGGCGGCCTGGGCCTCCGACTGCCTCGGTATTTGGATGCCGGCCTTCGCGTAGCAGTACTGCGTGAGGCCCGAGCAGTCGAGGCCTACGCCCGGCGTGGAGCCGCCCCACACGTAGGGCACTCCGAGCTGGCTGTAGGCGGCCTGCACGATCGCGTCGCCCGAGAGCGCCCCGCGCTCAAGGTCGTCTGCGCTCATCGAGTCGAAGCGGCGCAGGTCGTAGGTGTCCATGATGGATTTGAGGCTCTCCACGTAGCTTGAGCTCGTGGCCCAGCCCGCGTCCTTCAGGCCCTCTGCCATCTTGTCGGACGACTTCTCCGATATCGCCTCGCGGATGAGCGCGTTGTTGCGGTAGTGGGACGCCTGCAGGAACACGCGGCTGCGGAAGCGTATGCACTCGACGTCGCCCTTGAACACCGTGAAGTACGCGGTGATGGTGGTGATCTCGCCGGGCGAGTACTCCTCCTTGGTGGACCATCCCGCCTTGCCAGCGACCTCGGGGGCGGAGGCGAAGCTCGCCGCCCATTTCATGCCGAAGAGGTTGTGGTCGCGCGTCGCGAGTTGGCTCATGGAGTCGCCCTGGCCGGACTCCGCGATGATCTGGGCGATGGTGCAGCCTGCGGGATGCCCGTACTCCTCCTGGCAGCGGATGGCCTCCTCGACCATCTCGTAGGTGATGTAGGGCGGAAGGCCCTCCATGGAGCGCTTCTTGTCCTCGGCGTCCCAGAACCCGAAGAGCGCCGATACCATCTGGCCCACGAGGAGGGCTATGAGCACGAAGGCGATGACACCGCAGAGGACCCCGCCCGCTGCGGCGAGACCGCTTCCACCGAGCGTGCCCGCGACCGCCGTGCTCCCAGACGTCGATGCGGAAGCCTTGACGGCCGTTCCCGCAGCTTGCGCTGCGGCGTGTCGCGTCGCCTGCGCCTGTGCGCCGCTCGCCCCTGACGCCCTGGCAGCCCCTGACTTCTTGGCACCCAGGGCGCTTGCGCGCTTGGCGGATCCTTCGACTTTGCCAGCAGCGCTTGCAGCATCGCTCTTGCGTGCGTTTCGTGCATAGCTCGCTGCGCGCTTGGTCGTCCTCCCGGCATCGTATGCGCCTTGGGTACCCTCGAACTCGTCGGTGTCGTCGAGCTCGGACACTGCTTCCCGCATTGCGATCTGGCGGGCGCGCAGCGCTTTGTCCTTCGCATCGGTCGGCTCGGCGTATTCGTTGGACGATTCGAGGTCTTTGGGTTCAGCGCCCGAACTCGATGCAGGCACAGCCTGCTTTGCGCGCGCTGTCCTGTTGGCTTTGTCGCGCTTTCTCGGCGTGCGCACGCCGAGCGCGTCTTCCCGCTTTGTGAGCACGGAGAGCTTCTGGGACTCGTCGTCCTTGACGATCCCTGCGCTCACGGCATCGACCTTGCGTGCGGTGACGATGTCTGAGATGGCGCTGCTGTCCTGTACGAGCTCCTTTGCATCCATATGATCAAGCGCCCTTCTTGGCGTTGTCGTTGAAGGCCTTGGCGCGCTTTAGCTGCGCGATCTCCTCTGGCTTGGTGTTGAAGAGGTCGTAGAGCAGGCCCTTGGGGAAGTCGTCCCGGATGGGCACGCGCGCTCCTCCCGCCACAAGAAGGCCTTCTCCTGCCTTGATCGACTCGTCGATGTACTCCTTCTCGGCAGCGGAGAGCGAGAGCATCTCCGCCCACGATGCGAGGTCCTGGGCCGCCTGCTTGTGCAGCAGGCAGAAGTCCGAGTTGAGGACCATCGTCCGCGCGCGCTCATGGGTGAGCATGTGGGAGGTGTTCTGGGAGATGCCCGTGCAGATGAGGTTGAACTTGCGCCCCTCCGCCCAGAACTTCGCGAAGTAGTCGATGATGGTGGGATGGCCGAAGAGCGATTGCACCTCGTCGATGTAGAGCCAGGTGGTCACCCCCCGCTCGAAGTTCGCGTACATGCGGTTCCTCACGGTCTCTAGAGCTGTGAGCATTCCGAAGACGCGCATGTTGGTGGAGAGGTCGTGCAGGTCTATGTTGGTGATGCGGTTCGCGAATCCGATGTTGGACTGCCGGTTGAAGAAGGAGAGCGCCCCTGTGACGTAGCGCTCGTAGCGGAGGGCTATGTCGCGCGCCTCGGCCTCGGGCTGCTCCAGCAATATCCCGTGGAAGTCGGTGAGCGTCGGAGTCGCGCCGTCTTCGGCATGCCTTGCGTACGCCGCCTCGACGCAGCGCGTGATGATGGACTTGTCCGCCTCGGGAAGCCCCTCTGACGACTCCGCCATCATGGCAGAGGACAAGGCCAAGAAGGCATCGATTTTGAACGCGAGCTGCGCGGCGTCGGCGCGGCCCTCGACGTCGGTGAGGTCGAAGGGGTTCAATGCCGTGTCGGCATCGGGCGCTAGCCGCACGTTCACGCCTCCCAGGGCCTCGATGAGGTTCCCGTACTCTCCGGCCGGGTCGAAGATGATGATCTCGTCGTCGGGGTATGCGAGCACGGTGTTGGTGATCTCACGCTTCACTGAGAACGACTTGCCGGAGCCCGGCTTGCCGCAGACGAACCCCATGGGGCTCGCAAGCTTCTTGCGGTTGCAGATGACGAGGTTGCCGGACTGCTTGGACTGCCCGTAGTAGCCGCCTCCCTCCTGGTTGAGCTCTAACGAGGCGAAGGGCATCTGCATGGCGATCTGGCCCGTGGTGAGGTAGCGGGTGACGTCTATGTGGTTCAGTCCCAAGGGCAGCACCGAGTTCAGCGCCTGGCGCTGTCGGTAGTAGAGGGGCTCGATGCCGAGGGAGTTGCCCTGCCCGACCGAGATGATCTGCTCGACCTGGCGCTCAAGCTCCTCCACCGTGTCGGCGTAGGTGTAGACGAGCCCTGTGTATACGAAGAGGCGCTCGTTCTTGTTGCGCAGGAAGTCCAGGAGCTCTTCCGCCTCCTCCTTGGAGTACCGAAGCTCGGGCGGCAGGATCGTGTAGTCGTAGCCCTTCTTCATCGCGCTCATCTGCTCGTCGATGATCTCCTTGTCCATCCAGTCCAGCTGGCGCTTCACGAGCGCGAGCGCGTCTGATTGGGCGATGGGCTGGATGTGGAGGTTCACCGACAGCGGCATCGGCAGGTCGATGATGTTGGCGAGGTAGTGGTCCTCAAGCATCGAGCCGAACGTGCGGATCGAGAGAACGCAGCCGTACGTCTTGTCGACCTTGAAGATGTCCGAGCGACCGTCCGGCTTGAAGTCTATGAGCGCCGGTGCGATGAGGTCCTTGGTGCGCACGTTCGATCTCGGGCTGATCTTGTCCCATGAGAAGGTGAAGGGCGATCGTGGGCGCAGCTGCGACTGGATCGCGCGCAGCCGCTCGGTGCCGTCGAGCGCGTGCGCCTCGCAGCGGATGCGCGAGAGCGTGTCGGTGACGTCACCCTTGATTCGGGCGAGCTTCGGTACGGCCTCGTCTACGTCGGCAGCTCCCACCATGTAGGTGAGGTAGCGGTGGCGAGTGAGGTTCGAGACGCCCTCGCGCATCTTGTCGTTCAAGATCTGGTTGTACTCCCGGGCGTATCTCGCCGTGTCCTGGCCGGACTCCGGAAAGAAGCGCTTGTTGCCGATCTCCTCGTCGGGGATCGGGACGTTCGCTATGGTGAGCTGCACGGAGGAATCCGCGCCGAAGTAGTTGTAGAGCGAGGAGAGCACGGTGAAGATGTTCTGCTGGCTCTCCTTGCGCGCCGATTGGTAGGAGATGTCGGCGAACTCGACGGTTTGGGAGAAGAGCCCCTCCTCGACCTGGGCGATGCCGTCGCGATAGATGGCGTCGTAGCCGATGAAGGAGGATACGTCTCGCGCGGCGGCGCGCGCCCTCTTCTGGCCCGCGACCTTCTCCTCGTGCGCCTTCTTGCTGCGGTCGGCGTTCGATGAGCCACCCATCATTTGGCGTAGCATCCCAGCGCCAGCATGCGACTTGGCCTTGCTCCGAGCCGCCTTCCGCTTGCCCTTGAGCGCCTTCTTCTCTTCCTTTCGCTTCCTTGGATCAGATGTCTTCTTATCGGGATGGCTCATTGCCTTCAGCTCCTTTGCGTCGGGCTGCCCTTCTCGCGCGCCTTGTGGGCCTACCCGCCTCGGCCTTCTGGAGGTCGGGGGCGGCGGGGCACGAGTAGAGCAGCTTCTGGTCTTTCAGGTGGTGGTTAGCGAGCAGCGGCGCGAACTTCTCCGCGTGCATGCCGAAGGGCCGCCAGAAACCGGCGAGCCAGAACGGGATCGATGCGCACATGACGGGGAATGCGGCGTCTGCGACCTCGATGCCTATCCAGAAGTGGCATAGGGCTGCAACGAGGATCGCCGAGCCGAAGCCTCCTGCCACGCACACGAGCGTGCGGAAGGAGAGCTTGCCGACGATCTTCTCCTCGTATTCGCCGATGTCCTTCTGTATGGGGATCTGCAGTGACATGGCGACCACGCCCCTACGATGGGAGCCAGGATGTGTCTAGCATCCCGAAGTAGACCGCTGCGGCGATGATGATCGCGCCGCCCGCGATGGTGGAAATTGCGGAGGCGATCTGGCTGCCTCCCTGCTGTTCACGGATCGCCAGTCCCAGGCTTACCGCGCCCCATACGACGAGGAAACCGCCGAGGAAGGTCACGCAGCCGGAAACCAGGCTGATGATGTTTGCGAGCATGTTCTTTGTCCTTTGCGTCTTGATTGCCCGCATGCGCCCCTGAAGTGGAATGGGGCCCTTGTGGGCGAGGGTATAATTGGTAGTTGCGAAGGGCGCGATGCGCTCCTTTGCGTCTTGATTGGCTGCGGCGACCGGTGGTGCGTGGAATCATTGCCGGTACTTGGAGGCTTAGCCTGCCGCAGCTTACTCACTCGCCCATGAGCATCCCCTCCCTCCGCGCGCGATACCGCTTGAAGTCGAATGCGCCGCGCTTGCTCGCGGCCTCAAGCGACTCTCGCCTCGGGTGCGCATCCAGCGGGTATTTCTTGTCCAGGTAGGCCTGCGCGCCGTTGATGAGGACGAGCGCCTGGTCGCGGGGCATGCGGGACACCTCGCTCGCTTGCATGAGGTCGCGCTCGATGAGCCCGTAGTTGTGCGTGTAGGTGGGGTTCGCGCCGCGCGAGTCGTTCACGGAGACGTTGGCCACTGTCTGCTTGCCGATCATGTCCGCGATCTTCTGGTTTGTGTCCGCCGACTTGCCCCCGAGGTAGAGCAGCGTGTCGCAGGCGTTCATGATGGTCGCCGCGTTGTTCTCCCCGTAGTTCTCGTCGAGCTGGGAGAGCGACTGGCAGATCATGGACACCGCGATGTTGCGGCTTCGAGTCACCGTGATCATCCGCTCGAAGTCTGGGATGGTGCCTATGTTTGCGAACTCGTCGAACACGAAGTGCACGCATCTGGGGAGAGCGCCCGAAAAGCGCGAGAGCGCCGCCTCGCAGAGGGTGTCGAGCGCCTGCTGCATGAGCAGCGCGAAGACGAAGTCGAAGGTGGAGTCCGTGTCCGACATCGAGCAGAAGACCGCCACCTTGGCGCGCGCGTCCCCCAGGTGGTCGAGCGCCATCTCGTCGTAGGCGAGCAGCTCCTTCATCTCGGCGATGTCGAAGGGCTTCATGCGCACGTTGCACGAGACCATGATCGACTTCAGGGTCTTCCCGGCGGCCACCTTGAACTGCTTGTAGCTCGCGAGCGCGAAGTCGTCCTCCGGACGGACGGGCTTCGCGACCTTCACCCAGGCATAGCCGCTCGATGCCGGCTGGAACTCTCGCGATGAGATGTCGTAGCCGCTCGACTCTGCCACCCTCATGAGCCTCTCGCCGGTCTCTATCTCGTGGAAGAGCATGTCGAGCGGGCTCATGTAGTCCTCGTCGTCCTCGCGCGCGTCGGCGAGCGCCAAGAGCGAGAGCAGCCCTGGGACGCTATGGTCCTCCTCGGGGCAGTGGAGCAGAAGGTACGAGATGAGCGCGGTGTAGAGGAGCTTCTCGGCGTTCTCCCAGAAGGGGTCGCCTGAGTGCTGGTCGTCTCCTGTGGTGTTGCGGATGAGGCATTCCACGAAACGGAGCGTGTCCGCCTCGCCCTTGATGTACTCGATGGGGTTGAAGTGGAGGGACCGGGTGAAGTCGATGGTGTCGAAGGTGCGGATCTCGTATCCGGCGTCTTCGAGCACCCACCCCATGTCGTGGATGAGCGTGCCCTTGGGATCGGTGATGAAGTAGTTGGCGTTGAGCTGCATGAGGTTGGGCTTCACGAAGTAGCGCGTCTTGCCGGTGCCGGGGCCGCCTATGACGAGAACGTTGTTGTTCGTCTCGGTCCTCTGGTCGTGGGACTTGTCGATGAGGCGGATTTTGGCGTGCTCGGTGAGCAGGATGTTGTTGTCGGCGTCCTTCCTGTCCGAGAACGCCTCCATCTCCTTTTGCGTCGCCCAGCGCGCCGACCCGTGCTCCTCGCCCTTGCGGTAGCGGCCGCGACGCTCCCACCAGCGCACCCATACGAGCCAGACCGCGCAGGCGCATGCCGCGCCTATGGCGAGTGGCAGGGGCTCTAGGGACAGCAGGGTGCCGCTTTGCGCCATGGACAGGGCGGCGCTTGCGACGTCGCCCTCCGAGTTGCCCATGGCGAAGAGGACGGCCGTGGCGGCGTCTCCTGCGAGGAACGCGATGGCGGAGAGCGCTGCGATGAGCGAGAGCTCCGCCCTCATCGGCTCTTCACCTCGACCCGCTCGACCTCGCGCGCGGCGTCCTTCGCCTCATGGGCGGCCTTCGATGCCTCGCGGGCTGCCTTGGCCTTGTCCTCAAGGGGCTCTTGGTCGCGGGCCTCCGTGAGCTCGATCTCGCGCGCCTCGCAGGCGCGCTCAAGCTCTGCATCCACATCTTGCTCAAGCCCGGCGAACACCTCGTCGACTTCCGGCGCGTCCGCGATGCGGAACACCAGGTGGTCGTGGCCGTCGACCTTCGCGAAGTCGTGCTCGATGGCCGCATCGTCGAGCCTCTCACCGATGATCGCTTTTAGGCTTTCGTAGTCGGGGAGCTCCTCGAACTCGGACATGTCGAGGCGCGCGAACTCGCGCACTTCCTCGTCTTGCTGCGGGGCGGCGTCTTCCAGGTTCCCGCGAAGGTTCTGGATCGCGCCTTTGAGCCTCTCGGCCGAGGCGCGGAGCGCCTCCTCGCTCATGTCCTGGCCCATCCTGAGGAACCAGTCGAAGAGCTTCTCCCCCGACTCGTCTCCGAAATCGCTTGCCATTTCCTGCCTCCTTCGTCTATCTCTCGTTCGAGCGCGCATCGCTTGCGCGTTCGGCTTTGCCTTGGTGCTCAGCGGCGAGCCTCGCTTCCTGGCTGCGCTGCTCCAGGGTCGGGGTCGCGGGCTCTTTTGTTTGCGCCTCGTACGCCTTGAGCTGGGCGTTGATGGCCTGCAGGAGCGTCATGCCCTCTTGCTCCTCCTCGGGGATGTCGATCAGGTCTATGCCCTTGAAGGTGAGCATCTTGCCCAGGTAGTTGCCCTCCACCGACATGAGGAAGTTCTCGCCCCTGGCTATGACTGAGCCGTCGTCGAGGTAGGGAAAGGCGTTCCCACCCCAGGTAAGCCCTGCGCTTATCGGCAGGTAGTCGAGGTGCTTGCACTCGTCGACGGTGGCGATCCGCATTCCGGCGACATAGCGCACGAGCTCCGAGCGCTCCTTGGCTATCGCCTGAAGGCTGAGCGACTCGAAGGGCACCCAGTCGGGGCCGTCCTGCTTGAGCGTCCACCACTCGTCGCCGCCGTCGACCTGTTGTATGAAGGCGAGGTCGCCGTAGATGACGCCCTGTCGGATCGCCCAGTTGCCCGCCTTGAGGAAGTCCGAGAGGTCGTCCATCGAGAAGCACCTGTCGAACTCGTAGGGGTACTCCTCAAGGTATGGGTCGTCCTGCCAAGCAAAGCCGCCTCGTTTGAGCCAGCCGTTCTTCTGGCATGCCTCCTCAAGGCTCTTCTGCTCTTCCGGGGTTGCCGGTGCCATGTTGTACATTTCCTCATCCTCTGCTTCTGTGTTTCCAGCCGTTCGATCTGAAGGGCGCGGCGGGGTCGCGTGGTTGTCTCGGCCCGTTTCTCGTCTGCGTTGCGTTTCGGCTGGCGTCTGCTGTCCCCGCCGCTTAGGTGCTTTATAGGCCAGACGTTGCAGCGACGACGACGTCGACCTGCGGTTAAGCGTCCCTAAGCGTCCCTAAGCACTTCCTCCATCAGATTCACATTTGTCCGCCTGGGCAGGCGTATGAGGCGGCAGGTCTCCTTGAGCCTCTCGGTGATCGCGACGGCGCTTTCGCGCTCGCCGTTGCGCGACATGCGCCTCATAAGCTCGTCGGGCATGTACTGGGAGGTAACTATCGTCGGCCTCATCGCCTCGTAGCGCTCATTGATGATCTGGAACAGCGTTGTCATCACCCATGAGTTGGCGTTCTCCTTGCCGAGGTCATCGACGATGAGGATGTCGCACGAGGCGAATCTGGCTATGCCGTGCTTGGCATCGCCGTCGAAGCTCGCCTTCACCGCGTCGAGCATCGAGAGGGATGTGGTGATGATCGTCCGGTATCCGGACGCGCAGAATGCCATAGCGATCGCGGATGCCGAGTAGGTCTTTCCCGCCCTCGATGGTCCGCATATGTACAGGCCGACCCCGGGGCTTTCTGAGAAGCCGTCGAGGTAGTTCGAGAGCGAGGCATGGCAGATCGTCGCATCGAGGAACCTGCGCTTGACGCCGCAGCGCACGAATGCCTCCCTCTGCCGTGCCTTGGCCTCCAGCTCCTCTCGCTCGGCCTCCTCCTCCCGCTGCTTGGCCGCGCCGTCGCAACCGCATGGCTCGGCCCCTATCCAGTGGAACGCCCCCTGGAATCCCGTCATGCCGATCGGCTCCAAGGTGCTCCCGCACCATTCGCATACGATGGGATCAGGCGTAGGAACATCCAGCCCCTGCTCTTTCGCCTCCGAGTAGGTCAGCACCTTCATGCCCCTCCGTCTCTGCATGTCGCTCATTCGCTCTTGCCTTTCTTTTTAGAACCCTTTGTTTTCTTCTTTACTTATCAGGTGCCAGCTTTTCACCCCATCGGATGACGGGTTGTCACTTGAGGTAGCAGCGTTTATGCGACCTGTGTCAGGGGGTGCCAATTTGTCATCGCTGGGAGGAAGCACGGCGGGTCCAAGCCGGTAGCTCCGGGTCGAGCAGCCGTCCAGCGCCCAAGCGAGCTCGTCCTCGGCGATGAGTCCGTCGTCTGCCAGCTCGCCGATGGCGCGTATGACGGAGCGCTCCGAGATGCCCAGGTACGCCGCTGTGTTCCTCCGGCTCTCGTAGAAGCTGCCGCCTCCCTTGCAGAAGCCGTAGACGCGCGCGAACACGAGCAGCTGAACCCCCTTCAGCCCAAGCTCGCGCCACATGAACGGGTGGACGATGAGGAACGCGCCGTCGCTGTCACGATCCTCGCTTGCGCTCATCGTTTCCGCCCGTCCGAGACGAGGCCGAAGTTGCGCCGCGCCCATTCGAGCATCTCATCCCTGAACACGATCGATCCCCGCTTCATGCCGGAGAGCCTGCGCAGGGGGAACGGGTCGTCTCCGCCCCTCGCGAGGTCCCAGATCCGGTTCACCTTCATCCCGAGCAGGGCTGCTGCCTCATGAGGCGAGTAGATGTCTTGGATCGGCACCTGGTGTTTGGTCTCTGTCGCGTTGGTTTCTGTCATGGTTCAAATAGTCCTGTCTGCTCGCGAGCAGGTTCAGCGGACTGGAATTCCCTCAGCGCCCCTTACCTGATGTCTTCTCAAGGAGCTGCTTGTATCCTTTCGGCGTGATGCGCACCAGGCGATTGAGGTGCACGGCCTCGATCGCTCCTTCCTTGACCATCTTGTACACGGTCGCCTTGCACACCTTCAGCTTTGCCGCCACGTATCCGACGTCGAGGAGCCCCTCGACTTCTTCTACCGGTGCAGCGTTTTCTGGAGATGTCGCCATTGGGGCGTCGGGGGCAGATTTTGGTTGCCTTTGTTCGATCTTCATTTCATGACCTCCTGCGGGAATGCGGTTGATTCGAGTTGAGCGCAATTGAGCGCTGCGCATTCGCAGATGGTTGCAGGGCTTCGCAACGTCGGCAAACGTGAAGTTGCGGTTTAGCGTCCCTAAGCGTCCCTAAGCACGTCTTCCGCAAAAAGCACACATCGGGGCTTTCGCCGTCGCTTGTGACCCTGCTCTAGTGAATAAAAAAGCCCCGACGGCTAGTCGAGGCTATTTGCAGGTTTCGCGGAATCGCGTCATGGCTCTATCATCGCCGCTCGCGGTTCCTTCGACTGAATGCTCGCGAGGAAGTGGTGGGAGGGCAGTTTGATCTTGTTCATCACGCCCTCCTTCCTGCGCGTCGTCTCGTAGTCGGTCATCCTGCCTGCCGCATTCGCGAACGAACACGGCGATGCGTACATACTATGCTCCTATGCGAATATAAGATGTGCATCCATGGTACACCCTGCTTGAATATGAAGGTTTAATATGCGATGCTGCCGATCTGTAACCTTATCAGGGTCACTCCTGAAAGACATGTCGTCTGCCAAAGACCTTCTCGCAAGCCGGGCGCTGGTACAACTTGCATCCTCGAGAAATCTCGTTTCCGTACCGTATGGTGAAAGAATCATCAGACAGCTCGTAGCTGAGGTGCCTTCCGATTTCCGTATTGTCGAGCTCGACGAGCAAACGCCTTGTTCCGTACCAGAGGACCTCGTCGATCGCCTCCATACCCACTTCGAGCGCCTTTGTGACGATTTGCCTCGTTTTCTCAGGAATCGCCTTGTGGGACACGTCGTAAGGGAACGCCTCGCAACGGTTGTTGAGGATCTCAGACCCAACGTATGACTCAAGCAGCTCGAATGGGAGCTCGTCGTCCATGAAGGAGCACCAGGTGATTCCGTTGAGGGAGAGAGGCGGCAGACCGTCGTCGCCCTCCGCGTAGAAGCTGAGCGACCATCCGTCGCGATAGCAGAAGTATTGGGAGCGCTGTGCCATGGAGTCGTTTGTTATCCCCCGCATGGATTCTATGCAATCAGGCGTGAGGAGGCTCTCCATGTTAGCTGTCTGCCGTTCGGTGAGCTCCACGCCAACGCAGTACTCGGATTCCGCGTGCCTGCGGATGACCTCGAAGGCGGCGCGCCGCTCTTCTCTGTTCTCGCTAAGAAGGAGGGACGAATAGCCTCGGCTCCTCGTCTCCTCCCAGAACCGCAGCCTTCCCTCATCGAGGTCGCAAGCGATGTAGTAGCCGATCTCACCTGTGGCGCAGAGGCAGAATCTCCGGGCACCCGGCTTCGGAGTCCCCGTGGCACCCATGCGGCTCACCATTCTCGTGCCAGCTTTTCGGACAGTGCTTCGAGCCATCTGTCGAACGTTCCGTCGGTCACGCATTCCAGGAAGTCCTCGCTGTAGCCGTCCCACCTGTCTGCTCGGTAGATGAAGGCCATCATCGCGATGATGACGTCGGCGTCGAGATCGCGCACGTCGAGTTCCCTCATGCGCTGGAGGCTCGGCTCGATACCGGCATCCTCGATGATCTCCGAGTATCTCCGGAACCTTGGCGCTGCGTCGGCGAGCGCGTCGATGTCGGCGCGCATCTCGCTTGCGGTCATCCTCATGTCCTCCATGTGCTCTTCGAGCTCGTCGGCGTCCATGCGTTGTTGTTCGCGTCCGTCTCCGACGCGATTCAGGTAGAGCGCGATGTGCTCGCGCGGGTCGATCTCGCCCGGCCTTTCGACGAAGCACTCCTCGGGCTCGCATCCCGGCATATCGAACCTGTCAGCGAGGAATGAAGAGAGGGCTCCGAAGCCTTCGGGGTAGCAGTTCGACCCCTCATGCGTCCTGCCCTCGAAGGTGAGGCTCCACTGCGTCCCGTCGAGCACGGGATTCCAGTAGTTTGCAAACCACCCGCGCACGCCAGCGCCCTCCAGCGCCCGTTCAAGCTCTTCTAGGTCTTCGCCGGAAACCTCGAACGTGCGGTCCCTGCCCGCCTGGGGAAACTCCGTGTAGCGAGCGATGATGCGGCCGCCCTCTTCGACTATGCAGAGCTCCCTGTATCCGCTGAATAGTCCGCCGTAGCTGAACTCGAAAATCTTGTCGTTGTTCATGTCGCCTCCTTGTTCACTGTCTAAATTATCGTTGGACAGGCTTGCCCTTGATGACCTTCCATGGGACAGGCGCGATGATGCCCAAGGTCTTCATCGCATGACCAAATTGACGATTTCTTCGAAGTTTTCCCAGCTCAGCGCGACTGGGACAATTTGTCTCAGTCGAGTCCAGCTCGGTACAGGACGTTGACGCGCGGCGTCGGTCGGGCGCTCGAACCCAAAAAACACAATCTGTTCGATTGACTAATCCTTCTTTGGGTAGCATCATTGAATATCCCATAATCGAACATATGTTCCTATTCAATGAGGAGGTGCTCCGTGCGCGAGCGCGTGATTATGCATATCGACATGAACGCTTTCTACGCATCCGTCGCGCAGCACCTCGACCCGCGCCTTCGCGGCAGGGCGGTGGCCGTCGCCGGCGACCCGGAGCGCCGGAACGGGATCATCCTCGCCAAGTCGCGAGAGGCCAAGGCTTGCGGCGTGAAGACGGCGGAGGCGATATGGCAGGCCAGGCAGAAGTGCCCGGAGCTCATCGTCGTGCCGCCGGACTACGCCGCCTACAAGCGCTACTCGCGCCTCGCCCGCATGATCTACTACGAGTACACCGACCTCGTGGAGCCTTTCGGGCTCGACGAGTCCTGGATCGACCTGACGGGCTCCCTGCAGCTCTTCGGGGGCGACGCGATGCTCGTGGCGAATGAGATATCTGGCCGCGTGAAGGACGAGCTCGGGCTCACGGTCTCCGTCGGCGTGTCGTGGAACAAGGTGTTCGCCAAGCTCGGAAGCGACACCGACCCGGGTGACGGGATCGTCTCGATCACGCGCGAGAACTACCGCGATGTCGCCTGGCCCATGGCGGCATCCGAGATGATCTACGTCGGCCCCGCCACCGCCCGCAAGCTCCACGCGGCGGGCTACGAGACCATAGGGGACCTGGCACATGCGGGCGACTACTTCCTCGGCAGGCGCTTCGGCAAGATCGGATTCATGCTGCGCGACTTCGCCAACGGCATCGACGGGAGCCCGGTTCGGCAGATGGATCTCGCGAAGGCCGACGTCGACTATGTGGTGAAGGGCATCGGCAACGGGCTCACCGCCCCGCGCGACCTCGTGTGCGAGTCGGACGTGAAGGCGCTCGTGTGGCTTCTCTCCGAATCGGTCACCCAGAGGATGCGCGAGTCGCGCCTCAGGTGCCGCACGGTATCCGTGGGCGTGAGGCGCGCGGGGGATCTGTCCGGGTACTCCAGGCAGACGACGCTGCGGATTCCGACGTGCCTGACCTCGGACGTCGCGAAGCTCGCGATGGGGCTCATCGAGGCGAACCAGCCGCTCGACGAGGAGCACGCCATCCGCGCCATCCACGTTCGCGCAACCAACCTCTCCTCGATGGACGACCCGCTGCAGTGCGACATCTTCGGCGACGCCGAGGAGGCGCTCAGGGCCGAGAGGCTCGACCTGGCCATCGACGAGCTCAGGTCCCGCTTCGGCAACCGCTGCGTGCACCGCGCGGTGGAGCTCACCGACGAGGTGATGGGAGGCCTCGACATCAAGCGGGACAACACCGTGCATCCGATCGGGTTTCTGAGGTAGGAAGGAGGTGACGGGCATGAAGGGAGCCGACGGCTGGCGCAAGCGCTACGTGTCCGTCACCGCCCGCATGGACGAGGACGGCCGCGTTCGGCCGCTCTCTATCCAGTGGTACGACGGCAAGACCTACGCCATCGACGACGTGCGCAGCGTCCGCCGGTCCTCGTCGCGCAAGGTCGGGGGCGACGGCATCTGCTACACGATACGCATCGGCGAGCGCATCACCCAGCTCTACTACGAGGACCCGCGCTGGTTCGTGGAGGAGATCGTACCGGACGAGCTCGTCTCCTAGCGGCTCATATCGACGCGGCGCGGGGCCCCGCCCATCCATTTCTAATATGCGGCTCCAATCCGCTTGCCGGTGCAGCCCGTTTCCAAGCGCCTCCTTGCTTGGCGGCATGGCCCCTCACACGCCTCTATCCAGATAACGCTCGCACTGAACCCGCGTCACGCCTCAAGGCGCTCATCTCCTCGCGAAACCCGCACAAGCGACGATGCGCCCATCCATGACGTGGTGCAGGTTTCGCGAAGACATGCGCTCTGATCCTTGCGGCGCGCGCAGAACCAGCGCAGGCCATCTGGTCACGAGGCGGTGAGCGAGGGGCTCGCCGCATTAGACCAAGGAGGCAAGACCATGGGAAACAGGGCGGTCATCACGACACCGGACAAGGAGCTGGCGCTATACCTTCATTGGAACGGCGGGCGCGACACCGTGGAGCCGCTGCTTCGGTATTGCGAGCTGCAGGGGTACCATCCCCCGAGCTCCGACAACTACGGCTGGGCGCGGATCGCGCAGGTGATGTGCAATTTCTTCGGCGGCTCGACGAGCGTGGGCATCGACCGCTTCAAGAACCTCGGCGACCAGGGAGACAACGGCGTCTACATCATCGACGGCTGGAAGATTGTCGGCCGCAGGGAGGTCTCCTACGACGAGGACTGGAACGTGAACGGATGGCACGACATCCCGGAGTCCCGCGAGCAGCGCGAATACGACTTCGACGAGATGCTGCGAAGCTTCGACGAGGCCATGCCCGAGGCCCTGCGCCTGGGCGATCTCCTCGATGCCGTCGAGGTTCCCACGTCCGAAGTCGAGATCGGCGACGTCGTCTTCATGCGCGAATACGAGTCCGGCTGGAAGACGTACCCTGTCGTCGGCATCGGCGAGGGCAATCGCAACAGGCCGGAGCTTGCAGGCGTGCCCTACGTCGAGCACTACGACCACGACGGCGACTACTCTTGGAACGCGAACAACTACATCCGCGAGGACACGGCCTTCATCGTCGCCCGAGAGTAGGCCGTCGGGGATCGGCGCCGCCGGGCCATGCTGGGACGGTGGCGCGCATCCCGGTTGCGATTCGGCTACCGTTCCCGCAGGCGCGCGGGCTGGCTGCTACGATGTTGCCATGTGCGGAAGATGCGTCATATTCACATTCGACGAGGTTCTCGAAATCGTGCGGCAGATCGAGGTCGGCGCGCCGCTCAACTTGGAGCCAGACTGGCCTGCGCGAAAGCCGCAGGCGTACCCGAAGTCGCTTGCGCCCCTCATCGTGCCGTCGTTCGACACGGCGCAGCCCGCCCCGAACCTGGGCCCGGGGAGCCTTGCCGCCCGCGATCTGTCCTGGGGCTTCGAGGAGTCGTGGAAGCCCGGTGTGGTCTTCAACACGCGCATCGAAAGTGCCATGAAGCCCACCTGGCGCGACTCAATGGAGCACCGTCGCTGCGTCATACCGGTGCCCGCGTTCTTCGAATCCAGCCAGAGCGAGACATTCCCTTCGCCCAAGACCGGTAAGCCCATCAAACGCCAGTACGAGTTCCGCGTGCCCGGGCAGGACATCATCCTCATCGGCTGCACATGGAAGGGCGATGCCTTTTCAATGGTCACCACCGAGGCGAACGCCGACATGGTGCCCATCCACCACCGCATGCCGCTCATCGTGAGGCAGGAGGAGCTGTTGCTCTGGCTCGGCCCGGACTACATGGAGCTGGCGGACCGATCGTCGATCCACCTCGAAGCCCAGCCGGCGTAGCTCATTGGAGAGTTTCCAGAGAGAAACGCCTGTTCAGGCGCACGGGGTCAATTTGACCCCGTAAACTCTAGGTGTCGTGCAGCGCTCAGCGCTCTTTTGTTTGAATCCCATTCCAGTAACTCCAGCGCTTGCTGCAAATCGCACCAGAGGTATTCGGTATGCTCGCAGCTGAGCTGGATTGGCGTATCAAATGGTACGTCCGCTAAGAACGAGTACTCGGGGAGCAGCTCGACGTCATGCCCCCAGCGATAGAACCCCGCAACGTCCAACACTGACAGAATCTCTACTGATTCAAGGTCGATCACGCTAGAGGCGCTCACGCCCGTCTCCTCCACGGTCTCCCTGATCGCTGCCTCGACGGGTGTCTCGTCGCCTTCGCCGCCGCCGGCGACGCCTTGCCATACGCCCATGTCGGCACGTCGGAGCAAGAGGTATTCGGCAGTCCCGTGATTGCTCCTCCGCAGGAAGACGAGCACTTGAAACGGCGCGCGACCCATGGTGCTCACAGAGCTTCTTCCAATGCGCTTGCGAAGGCGTGAGGGTCGTCCAGGCTCATACCAATAGCACGCACCCGCTTCTCACCGAGCATCGTGCGCACGGCAACTGGGTGCTTCGACACGATCCAGACGTTCGCCTGATAGAAGGTTCCGTAGTTGAGCTTGTCCGACTTCTCAATGTCTCGGATGTCGTCCTCGGAGAAGCAGACTTTTTCGATATCAGCGAACGGAATCGTGGCATGCATTTGGATGCCGCATTCCAGGCGAACGCAGTCAACACCGATTGCGACGGGTCGCATGATGCGGGCCCTCGCGTCGCCGGCGAGCCACACGACCGAGTAGACCGAGAGGGCCGTGACCAGGCACGCCGCCGCGATGCTCCACTGGGACACAAGCATGTGTACGCCGATGATCTCCACCGGGAACGCGAGCGCGAGGCCGAGCATCATGTTCATGTAGCCGCCGGCGTTGTGGTAGCCGAACGTCTTCTCATCTGGGAGCACGTAGGGCTTCTTCCGCCAAGAGAAGAGGGCGTAGTACCACACGCTGAGCTCGGCCGCCGTCATGCTCGCCGGCATGTCCCTGCGCACGAGGTAGCGCATCGTGTCCTTGAACCACGCCATGGGGTCGTCGCTGCTCGCCTTGGCGGTCCGGTAGACCCTGACGATCTTCCGGACTTCTCTGACCGCGATGGCGAGCTCCACCGGGACCAATACGGAGAGGAGGTACGGGAGGATGCCGGCCTCGGGCGACCCGAGCGCGACTACGCTGAGCGCATATCCCATCCAAATGACCGGGATGACGGCGAGCAGCGTGAGCTTCCTCGGCCTCACCACGAGCAGGTAGAAGCCGAGCGGGATTCCGACCATGAAGTCGAGGGGAAGAGCGACGCCCTCGATATGGAAGGGGATGTACCAAGCGGAGGCAACGCCGTAGGCGTAAAGGAGGAGTCCAAGGGCGCAAAAGATTACGAGGCCATTCTTTCGAGTTCTTGCTGCATCCATCTTTTTACCTTCCTCGGCATGAGGGGACGAATCGTCTTCGGAGAATTTGGCTTGGCGTTGCTCGGAAAGAATCAGCACGAGAAATCTTCCCGCGTCCCATAGCCGACGCAAGTTTGTGCGAAATGCGCCTGCATATACAAGTATAGTCGGCCCATAGACGCCAAGTCCCGGCAAGCCCTCTAGGAGGCGCCTGGAATCCACGAGGCGGGGCAAGCCGGCGTCACCGGGCAAGAGCGCCAGGAAGGCGAAGACGCTCCCCATGATGCCAGGAAAGGAAGCAGCCGGGGCAGCGATCGACCCCGTGAGCGATGCCTCGCTTATCTCAGGGCGCTCACTCCCCGTCAACCACTAGTTGACTTGCTGCCGAGGTGCGTCCACGCACTCTCGCTTGTTCGGGGCATTTCTGCGGCGGATAATTGAGTACGTCAATCGAAGGAGCGCCCATGAGCAACTTGTCCCTAGCGAACACCCTTGCCTCCCTGAGGACCGCGCACGGTCTCACGCAAGAGGAAGTCGCCAACCACCTCGGGATCACCAAGGCCGCCGTCTCCAAGTGGGAGTGCGGCCAGAGCATGCCCGACATCTCGATGCTGCCCCTCATCGCCGAGCTCTACGGCGTAAGCATCGACGAGCTCTTCGGCAGAGCCGACGATGTCACCCAAGACGAAGCTGACGCCATCTACCTCAAGGCGCTCAGCCTCTTTGGCGAGGACCGCGCCTCGGGGATGGACTACGTAGACGCCCAGGCGAGGCAGCATTGGTCGTGGCTGCCAGTCGTGCGGCTTCTCGCCATGGCCACCTTCGCCCAGATCGCGGCGAGCGACGGATTCGAGGCTCGCCCCCTTGAGGGCGACGCGGCCACACTTGCGGGAGCAGCGGAGAGACTCTTCCGCCGCGCCATCGACCTGGGCCCGCAAGGCGTTCCCTCTCAGACCGACATCCTGCCCCTCGCCCGCATACTGCAATGGACGGGCCGCTTCGACGAGGCGAAGGCCCTCGTCGAGCACCTCGCGCCGGCGGAGCCGAACCTGGCGGCATTGTCCCTGGCCCAGCTGCACCTCGAAGAAGGGCAACGAGACGCCGCGCTGGAGACGCTCCAGCGCCAGCTGCTCGTGTCGCTCGTCGAGGCGATGGGCGCCCTGACCGCGCTCGCGCCGATAGCCGCCGACGAGCAGCTGGAAGAGATTTCCGCCCTGGCGGGGCGCATGCAGGCCTCGCCAGAATATGTCGCCCTCTTCCCGGCGCTCCTGCCCTCCGTCTTCTACGAATCGGCCAAGCGGTCTGCGGAGCAGGGAGATGCCGGCGAGGCGCTGGATGCGCTTACCTCGCTGTCCGAGGCCGTCGACGGGTATTGCGGGATTCTGCTGCATCCGCACAACGCTTTGCTCTTCGACCGTATCCCGGACCTCGTCTGGGAGGAGTCGGGCGACCAAGCAGTAGAGGCGGAGCGCATAAAGGCGGCGGCCATCATAAGGCAGACCTACGCCTCCAAGCTCGCCGACGAGGGCTGCTGGGACGAACTGCGCGGCGAGCCTGCGTTCAAGGCAGTCCTAGCGCATATAGAGAACAAGGATGCCGAGGATCCCTGCCATGAGTAGCGTCGATCTCGCCTTGAGGTACCTTATCATCGCCGTCGCCTGGCACCTTGCCTGCGCATGGATTCAAACGTTCCAGTCGTCTTATCCGATCGCCGATGCGTTCGAGCTGGCAGGCACGGCAGAGGAGCAGCTGTTCAAGAGCCTCGGCATCAGCTGGCGGAGCCTCAGTGCGGCCGCCTCGAAGGCGGCGCTCGTCTCGATTCTCATCGAGGGCTTCCGCAGAGGAGGCACCGGATTGCCAACCCGCACCGTTCCCGCCCTCCATCTTCAGCATTATTTCGCGAGCAACCCCCAAGCCTATTGCATGCCCCCAATCTCCAGCAACGCCGCATTGATGTCCTCGCAGATGCTCACGTCAGCGTTGCGGAGCGCCTCCGACGCTCCTGCTTCGCAACGCGGGACTCTACCTCACGATCGCCAGATAGCTTCCTGCTTTTTATCAAATTGCCAGCTCAGACCCACGGGGTCAATTTGACCCCGTGGGTCTGGGAGCCTGAAAGAGCGCATGCTTCGGCGGTCCTTGCGCTTGCCGGAAGCGTCCTCGCAGGCTTTAGATCATGTGGGAGAATATAGGGGATGCAAAAGAAGATTCCGTCTCGATATCCGGTCGGGACCGTTTAGGAGCGCAGTTGCCCGACATCAGATGCAGAAAGTTCTCTGACTTCCTTTCGACCAAGAAGGACCACTATCCGTATTCCGATAGGTATATTGCCGAAGTCCACGATTCGCCGGACAAGACGGGCCGGACGGAGCGCGAGCACATGGTCGTGTGGTTCCGCGCGAACGAGACAAAAGGCTCGGGGTCCTATTCAAGGGAGACCCCCAACAGGAGCGCCCGCCGTTGCTACAACAGCCTCATGAACGCGGCATCGCTACTCTGGATCGCCGAGGCGGTCGGGGTCGACGAGCTGACCGTTCGTAGAGCCTTCGAGGCTGCCGTCGCCGCCGGCGACTATCGGCGCGCATGCGGGGCTATCCGCAAGATAATCACCTGGGACATGATTTATGCCCTTACGTAGCGGGAGTAGATGTCGCCCCGAACGCCGCAATATGCTTCGTCGCATTGCCGAAGGAGGAACACTGTGGGAATAGTTTCTTTCGATCTCAGCGCGCCACTAGACAAGGCGGGTATGAGCATCGAGGAATTGGCGGACAAGATAGACCTGGGCGATGACAAGCTTGAGCGCGTCAGAAGCCAAAAGCTCTCGGCAGTCAGGTTGTCCACATTGGCTGCCATCTGCGACGCTCTCTCTTGCGAGCCAGGAGACGTGCTGAAATACTCGAAATAGCCGCGCGTGGAAGCAAGGAGCTTGTCTCTCTAAGGCAGAGCGTTCCTCGCTCATGGCACGTAATCACTTTTGTGAAGATTGTAATCAGCTTATCTTGTTTCCGCAGATAGCCGGCCTTTTCTAGGCTGTAACATTTACTCCTTTTCATATTCCCGGGGAGTAAATTTCCTCTATTTTGCAGGCATACAGGGGCCCCTGTAATCAGGCGCTAGCATTCGCACGGCATCGCCGCACGTCAGCGGCCATTTCCTGGCAAGCCGCCATTTACTCCTCGCGCGCAAAGAATAAATATTCGATAAGGCAAACCGAGTTTTGGTAACAGAACATCTCGGACAGTCTTGGCCTCCTTGGAATCCATGTCTCCAGCTAGCACGCATAAGACGCGCTATTGGCTTTGTCCCCATAGAGTGGGAGT
>CAJTXX010000011.1 GCA_910584145.1 uncultured Eggerthellaceae bacterium
GCTCAGAGCAGGATCATAAGAGAGGGCCTGCATGAACTACAGACCAATCCCGAGGTCGCTGACGCAGTGCGGAGCACAGGAGCAAAGTATCTCTTGCTGCTTGATTACGGAAAGGAAAAACCTAAGACTCGTTTCCATTCGTATAAAGAGGATAAATGGATGGGTATGGAATCTGTTACCGAGAACACGTCCGGTTTCGAATTGCTCCTGTCCGAGGGAGATATGAGGCTCTACAAGATCAAGCCCGCATAACATGGGTATTTGATATAGAATCATTCAAGGTTCGCATGACACGTAGAGAGCATATCGATTGAATTGGATATATGGACGCAAGAGTTTTAGCTATAGTGCCTGCATACAATGAGCAAGACAGCATCGTATCCACGGTGGACGATCTGCTTGCAAACGCTCCTGATATCGACTATGTCATCGTGAATGACGGCTCAAAAGACAACACGGAGCGAGTATGTTGCGAGCAAGGGTATAACTATATCTCCCTGCCGGTGAATCTTGGCTTAGCGGGTGGTTTTCGCACAGGCATGAGATACGCGTATTCGCATGGTTACGACTATGCGGTCCAGTTTGATGCCGATGGCCAGCATTCTGCTGCTTTCATCCGACCGCTGATAGATAAGGCAATCGAAGATGATGCGGATGTTGTCGTGGGGTCGCGTTTTTGCACGCAAAAGAAGCCTATTACGCCCCGCATGGCAGGTTCGGTATTGATATCGACAATGATCAGGCTGACGACAGGTGCAAAGTTGACTGATCCGACCTCGGGAATGCGTTTATTCAATAAAAAGATGATCGAGCTATTCGCGAACGAGAACGATTTCAGTCCAGAACCGGATACTATCGCCCATTTGGCTCGTGGGGGGGCGAAGATATCGGAGATACAAGTCGAGATGCGCGAGCGCATGGCTGGTGAAAGTTACTTGAATCTATCCCGGTCGATCACCTATATGCTGCGAGTCTGCATCTCGATCCTTTTTATCCAATGGTTCAGAAAAAAGGTCTGATCTATGCAACTGGGTTTACGAATACTATTGATAGTAGGTGCCATTGCAATGCTGGCATTCGTTCTGGGAAAAATACGCAATTCCCAATTGAAGACCAGCGATGCTGTTTTCTGGTTCCTTTTTGCTGGATGTCTGGTTGTGATCTCAATTTTCCCGCAGATCGTTTATTGGGCGGCTGCACTCGTGGGCATACAATCGCCTGCCAATCTCGTGTTCCTTCTTGTATTTATCATTCTGATAGTGAAGCTCCTGCTCTCTTCGGTCGAGACAGCGCAGCTCAAAAGCAAGCTGAATACCTTGGTGGAATATGAAGCGCTTCGCGATACGGCAAACGAGCGTAGAGCGAACGAGCCGGGAAGCGAGAAGCAAGATGCATAGTGCTTCGAAAAAGATAAGCGTTGTCGTTCCGTGCTATAAGGTCGAGGAGTATCTGCCGAGATGTCTCGATTCATTGATGGAGCAAACGCTGGATGGTTATGAAGTTATATGCATCAACGATGGCTCCCCTGATTCTTGTTTGGATATACTGCGCGAATATGAGAGGGAGTATCCCGCCAAAATCGTGGTGATAGACAAGAAAAACGAAGGCACTTGGAAGGGACGCAAGGACGCTATCGCCATGGCGACCGGTGAATATATCGGTTTCCTTGATAGCGACGATTATGTTGACCCGACCTTTTTAAAGGATCTTTACGATGCCGCGAAAGCCGAAGACGCCGATATTGCGGTTTGCGGCTTCAAGCGCACTGATCTAGAAACCGGCAAAGTGCTATCTGTAGAATTGGATAGACCCCGGAGGTCCTTTTCAATCTCGGAGGAACCCGGTCTTCTGTTGGAGCTGAATGGAGCTCCATGGAATAAGATATTCAGAAGCACCTATCTAAAGGAGATGGACGACCTAGGAACGATCCCTCCTATTTTCGACGATATGATGCTGCATCTGCTGGCCTACAAGAACATGACTGGTAGAGTGGTTTTTGTCCCCACAGCTCCGATCCATTATATAGTCAGAAGCGATTCGATCATCAATACTGTAAGGGCAGATCAAATCGAGGCGACCCGCAAGGCCATGTTAGAAGTGGCTCATATATATCATCAAGAATGCAAGGCCGATAAGATAGAGTTGCTCGATGCAATGGCTTTTCTTCATTTCGGAGTGTCATTGGCATTCCGCTTAGGCAGCGATCCGAATGCCGATCTGAAAACCTATCTTGCCGAGAACAATCGCTTCCTTGATAACTATTTCTCAACTTGGGATGATTCACCGTTCATAACTTCCGAATATGCGCGAAACGGCGGAGGTGGCATCAAAAAGCTTGTAATGGCGAAGCGTCTCTACGATATGCGTCTCTTTCGGCCTGCTCTCAGTGTTTACCGCTGCTTGATAGAGAAAGCCCATATCGACATAAAATGGTAATTATCCCTGCTGGCGGCATTTTCTCAGTAGGATGATAAGCGCAATAGCGAACAGGGCGATCCCTGCTACATATGCGAAGATGATGGTCATATTGATGCCATTCATTCCGAATCTGCCAATGAATAGAACGCTTGTGCCGATGGCAAGGGCGAGCGATATAAGATTCCCGGTTAACGCTATCTTGAACTTCCTGAACACAATGAGTATATCGGAGAGAAATGCCATGGATGCCGTGCATGCTATCGTGAAAACAGTAGGAATGAGTAGATATGTATAGGGGACGATAGACGGGCCATAAATTGAGCTAAGGAGTGGCTCCCCCCACAGCACGCATACGAAGCAGCCTGCTATAACGAGGAATGCGATCAGAAGGAACATCTTCACGATCATCAAAGTAATCGACCTGATGTCGCCTTCTTTCCAGGCAATCGCCATCGGTCCAAGGTATGGGTTGTATAAGAACACGACCATTGCGTTTATGAGTACGGTCGGAGTCGCGATGGCAGCGTAGATCCCGAGCGCTTCGGCACCGCAGGTAGCTTCATAAATCTGCCTCGTAACGGTTACGACTGCACCGAAGACGACGATAGTGAGCGTTGAGGGGAGGCATTTTTTCAGAAGGATGAGGACTTGCTCTCTGGTGATGCGCGGCGACACTCTGGAAAAGCGTTCGGCATTCTTCTTGTCATAAAGAAAGGTTATGCAGAGGCAGGCCGCTGTTATAGACAGAATGGATATAGGTACGCTCTGTGTGAGATGGAGCGTTATCGAGAAGATGGCTAGGACCAGCAAGCCGCGAATAAGCTGCGATCTGCCAATGTAGTCCATGCGCATATGGCGCTGTTCGACGCCATAATAGACATTAGAAAAGGCTTCATCGGATCGGAAGATGATCCAACAGATAGAAACGACGAACACAGACAAGGTCGTTGCCGTGACTCCCAAGTAGACCAGCATGAGAGTCGAGGCGATGGCGATGGTGACCAACCTGAATGCAACGTAGTTCTGCTGGCTATAGGTTCCGTCAACATCGGAGACTTGTATCGTACGCATGTTATATATGGCAAGAGGGAAGTAGATGTTGCCTATGGCCATAGCGTATGCAAGCAAGCCAGAATCATCGTATCCAGCGAGAATCACGACTAGTATTGTTATCAGCCAGAGGCAACCTTGATATACGAGACTGCCGACAGTGTTCCAAAGCATGTTCCGCCGAATGGAAAGAGGTTGGCTTGCGGTATTGTTTGAATTCATCGTCGAGACGCCGATTCCTTTGTTTGGTTTTTACAATAGTATAATGAGTGTTTCGTATATGGGAGCATCAGGGGGCTCGACGTTTCGTGAACAGTACGCCTAAAAACGACTTCAAGCGCAACTGGTTCATTATGGAATCGCTCGTGTCGAAGGATTTCAAGCTGAAGTACCGACGCAGTGTATTGGGTGTGGTGTGGTCGGTTTTGAATCCGTTGTTGATGATGCTGGTTTTGACGGCAGTGTTCAGCGCTTTTTTTAAATTCGATATAGAGAATTATCCGTTCTATCTTATTCTGGGAAACACCCTATTCGCAGTAATGGCCGATTCGACTTCCGGTGCTATGACGTCTATTTTAGATTCAGCGCCCCTTATAAAAAAAATTCGCATTGATAAGGTGATCTTTCCGCTAGAGAAGGTTCTTTTTCAGTTGGTCAATTTTGCTATTTCGTTGATCGCGGTGGTCATCGTGATGGTATTTATGCAGATCAAGCCAACATTCAATTTGCTGTTCTTACCGCTGCTGCTAGTCTATGTGACCGTGTTCAGTGCTGGTCTCGGCCTTCTTCTCTCAGCACTTGCGGTTTTCTTTCGCGATATCATCCATCTTTGGGGCGTGGTGATAACAGCGTGGACGTATCTAACACCTCTTTTCTATCCTGTCAGCATTCTGCCTGAGTGGATGCTGGCCTTGGAGGCGTACAACCCGATGTATCATTACATTTTCTATTACCGGGATATCGCTCTATGGGGAAATACGCCGGGCTTGGTTGAGAATCTCATTTGCCTAGGAATGGCGCTTGTTACATTCCTGATCGGCCTGTTTGTCTTCAAACGTTTGCAGAAGAAGTTCATACTCTATGTATAGGAATCCACATGGGTAAGCAATCTGTTCCTCAATTGCTGGGGAATGATCTCACAGAGTGTTTTGGCGTCTCAGAGGACATGGTATCGGTTGATCATGTCTCGATGGTGTTCAATATGGCGAGTCAGCAGTTGAATAACCTGAAAGAATATTTCATAGCTATCGCGAAGCGCGAGTTGATGTTCAAAGAGTTCAAAGCTCTTGATGATGTTTCTTTCAAAGTGAGGAAGGGAGACGTGTACGGCATTCTGGGGACTAATGGCTCTGGGAAGTCGACCATGTTGAAGATCATTGCAGGAGTGCTCGAGCCATCCGAGGGAACGGTTCGGGTAAAGGGGAACATCGCACCGCTGATCGAGTTGGGAGCTGGGTTCGATCACGAGCTGACGGCGCGAGAGAATATCTACCTTAACGGATCGCTGCTCGGCTACTCCCATGCATTTATAGAGCAGCATTTTGATCAAATAGTAGATTTTGCTGAAATAGGTGATTTTCTCGATATACCTTTGAAAAATTACTCATCTGGTATGGTTGCACGGATTGCCTTTGCTATTGCGACCATAATCGTGCCAGACATATTGATCGTCGACGAAGTGCTCTCTGTTGGCGATTTCATGTTCCAACAGAAATGCGAGAATCGCATACAAGAGCTGATCGATGAACACGGTGTGACTGTCCTTATCGTTTCCCATAGCACCGATCAAATAGAACGGCTTTGCAATAAGGCTATCTGGATTGAAAAAGGTCATATGCGCATGGTGGGAGAGGCTGCTGCAGTCTGCCGCGCATATCGAGCTCTAGCGGGGCATAAGGGCAGCCCCGAGGCTGAAAGAGAGATGTTCAGTCTTCTTATGGAGCTGGATGATGCTGATGAAGGTGGCCTTAAAGAGGAGCGGATCGTCGCCGAAGATCGATATGCGACAGAAGCGCTTTTGCTTGAACGGTGCGAGTTCGAAAATGATGATACTGCGATTATAGTACCTGGCGACGATCTTGCATGCCAAACTGTAGGCGTTGGACTTGCTGGGGCGTTCAAATGTCCTGTGATAAAAACCCGTCATGACAACATAGAGAGTGGAACGCGTGTGCTGCTGGAACGGTTCGCTCCATGCAAGGCGATAGTATTAAATACCGAGGCGAAGATAGAATCGAGAGTCATAAGCGAGATCGAGGAGATAACGCAGAACGGGTGTGATGTGATAGAAGGCGAGTCCAACGACATTGTCGCGGCAAAGGCATATAAGATGCTCTGCCAGAGAGGGGTTTTGGCTGAGCCACCCTTTGCGTGCAGCACGGATGGTATAAGGAAAGCTCTGGGCATCCTACCGCAGATCTATCTGACAGGAACACCGGTCCTTTTAGAGAAGGATGGCGAGATATCTGGCGAGCTGAATGAGATCATTGGTTCGATTCCGTCAGATAAAACTGCGCGTATCGTTTTCTCATCTCCGAATCCGGGCTTCGATAGTGGCGCAGCGGCTGTTATGGCATCCTCTGTGGATGCAGGGTTCTTTTGCTTCGATCACAATGATCTGGACGAGTTCATATGGGTCATCCATGAACTTGGCAAGATTCGCGAGCGCGTGCGGGAGATCGTATTCGTGGGTGGAGAGGCGTCGTTCAGTTCTCTTGACAAGGCGCTGATTCGCAGGGCGCTAGTTGCGGATGATCCATCGTTAGTCCCTTCGGAATAAATCACGCGTGTAAATCTTAGAAGCTACATCTTCTAAATCTTTATGCCAGCGGTTGGCAAGGATAATAGAGGAGCGGGCCTTGAGATCGTCTAGGTCGTGGGTTACTTCGTTTCCGAAAAAGGCGACCTCGTCGAGAGCAGGTTCGTAGATCAGAATATTGATACCATATTGCGCTAAACGTTTTATGACTCCCTGTATTGAGCTTGAGCGGAAATTATCACTCCCTTCTTTCATGATAAGGCGGTATATTCCGATGACAGGGGCGGTATTCTCTGAGTGCTCTTGAGCAAGCTTATCTAGAACGTCGGAGACTATAAAATCTTTGCGTGTACGATTCGCATCTACGATCGCAGTGATCAGATTCTGCGGGACATCCTCATAGTTTGCTAGCAGTTGCTTGGTATCTTTCGGAAGGCAGTAACCCCCGTATCCGAATGATGGGTTGTTGTAGTGCGCCTGTATACGTGGGTCAAGGCAGACACCTTCGATGATGGAGGCGCTGTCTAAGCCGCGCGCTGCAGAATAGGTATCAAGTTCATTGAAAAAGGCGACGCGTAGCGCGAGATAAGTGTTTGAAAAGAGCTTTACCGCTTCTGCTTCAGTAGAGTGCATGAGCAGAGTGGGAGCTGACTTTTCGGAAGAGCATTCGAGCAGCATATTGGCGAAAAGATCTGCCCGGTTTTGCAAGCTTTTGAAAGCGGAGTTATGGGGAATACCTACGATGATTCGAGATGGATGCAGATTGTCGTAGAGGGCATTTCCTTCTCGTAGGAATTCTGGGCTGAAAAGGATATCGGCTTGGGGATAGCGATCGGCAAGTGCCTGTGTATAACCAACTGGCACAGTGGATTTGATCACTATCGTCGCATTTGGATTGATCGACAAGCTGAGTGCGATGGCTTCTTCAACGTGGGAAGTGTCAAAACGGTTAGATCGGGAATCGTAATTGGTTGGGGTAGCGATGATAATGAACTGCGCATCTTTATAGGCTGTTTCTCCATCAGTTGTTGCGGATAGGTTTAGGACTCCAGATGCAAGATAGCGTTCTGCGAGCTCGTCTTTGATGGGAGAAATACCGTCGTTGATCTTCTGTACCTTATCGTCAAGCACATCAATAAGTGAAACGTTGTTTTTTTGGGAGAGCAGAATAGCCAGAGAAAGGCCAACGTATCCAGCTCCAGCAATTGCTATCTTCAATGTATGCTCCTTTGCAGGGTGACGGATACTCAACTTCTGCTCGGTCTATTGTAATAGCACTCATGAAGTCGGGCTAAGGGAATCGTCATCTTCGGGATTTGGGCGACTGTTTTGTTGAGCGCCGGATGATGGGAGGAGCGGAATACGAGAATGCATGAGGGAATGTGGCTCGTGATTCCCGGGAAGACCTAGGGTGGAATATCGTGGATAGCATAGGATGGATAGAGGTGGACAGTTGCGCAATGACATTCGATTCCGAACGTCTAGGACTATCTGTTCGGGTAACGATAAAGCGAGGGTATGGCTCGAATCAGCGTAGTGAATGAAGCAGTGCTGAAAACAAGCGAGTAATGAATGGAAAATGCTGGCCTCGAAGCTGTCTACCTAAAGCGCCAGTGCGTAGACTTGGCCGGCTCCGTAGAGGTTGCCGAAGAGGTATTTGGTGGTGGCGGATTCCTCGGCTATGTAGACGCGGTCGTCGTGCCATTCGATGCCCTCGGTCATGGGCGGGGCGGTTATGTCGGACACGAGGTTGGTGCTATCGAGCATGTACAGCGGCACTTCGCGACCATCGGCGGTGAAGGAGCCGTCGGTGAGGGCCTTGGTCGGATCGTACACCAGGATGTGCGACGACGCCAGACCATATGACTGCGACAGCGCGATGCCGCCGCCCGGCACCTCGCAGATGCCCTGGATGCGCTCGGGGATGGAATACACCAGCGCGGCCTGCTCCTCGTAGCCGAACGGCGCTTCGGCGCTGGCCAGATAGCCGTAGACCACCGCGGGATTCGTGCTGCCGTCGGCAGTTCGCAGCCGGTGGTGCGCGGGCGTTTCGTAGTTGCCCGCCCGGTAGAAGTTGCCAAGGTACATCACGTCGTCTTCGATGTTCAGGAATGCGGGCGAGAACTCGAGCGACCGCTCGGCTGCGGCTCGCACGGTGCCGCCATCGGGGGCATCCGCCACGTCGGCCAGGTCGAATACGAGCAGCCCCTCGTCTTGCGTCAGGAACAGGTGCGCCGCATCCGAGGTGATGCCCGAGCCGTGGCCGGTGTAGGTGCTGCCATCGGGCAGTTGCACGGTGATGCGCTGCGTCGAGCCGTCGGGCATGCGCTTATAGATGGGCGATGGCTCGCCTTCGCCCACATAGCCGCTGAACAGCCAGATGTCGCGTCCTTCCACATGGTCGAGGTCTTGGGGGATGAACCCTTCGGCCAGCCCCGGGATGGGGAATACGGGCTCGGCATCGTCGTAGAACTGGCTGTATGCGATGCGCACGTACGCGTTCACCGCGATGAGCGCCACCACGGCGAGCGCCGCCAAGGCACCCAGCGCGATCAGCACGATGCGCAACGGGCGCGGCGAGCGGCGGCGTTCAGCTCGGGTGGCTTGCATAGCGAGGATAGCTTAGTCGGCGGGCGAGAAATCGTCCTTGCCAACGCCGCAGATGGGGCATACCCAATCCTCCGGGATATCCTCGAACGCGGTGCCGGGGGCTATGCCGCCATCGGGGTCGCCCACAGCCGGGTCGTAGACGTATCCGCACACATCGCAAACGTACTTCTGCATGATGCACTCCTTCTCGTCGCGCAGCGAAGACCCGCTGCTTGTGCAGACCATAGTGCCACGGCGATGCGCAGGCAGCGGACCTGGCAGGCGCAGTGTAGGGAAAGCGTTTCTTGGCGCGGCTACTCGCCCTCTTCGAGCAGGCGCGCTTCCTCGAAGGCGGCCTTCATCGTGGGGTTGCCGCGGGTCAGGCGCTTCACTGTCAGGCCGTCCAGCTTCTTGTTCGCTTGCTGTAGGTTGCGGTCGGAGCTGGTCAGCTCTTCTTTGATCTTCTCCAGCTTCTTTATGGTGGCTTCGATATCTTTGATGGCGCTCTGGAATTTGCGGCTGGCCAGGTCGCAGTTGCGGTCGAACCCGGTCTTGAAGCTCTCCAGCGACTGCTCGAAGTTCGTCACGTCCACGTTCTGCTGGCGCATCTCGGCGAGCTGGTTGCGGTAGTCGAGCGACCTCAGGGCGGCATTGCGCAGCAGCGTTATCATGGGGATGAAGAACGCCGGACGTATGACGTACATCTTCTCGTAGCCCGACAGGTAGCTGACATCTGCGATGCCGGTGTTGTAGAAGTCGTTGTCGCGCTCTAGCAGCGATACCATCACGGCGTACTCGCAGCCTTTCGCGCGGCGGTCGTGGTCGAGCTTCTTGAAGTGGTCCTCGTTGCGCTTCTTGCGCGTGGATTCGTCGGCTTCGGTCTTCATCTCGAACATGATGGAGATGACCTCGTCGCCGTTCTCGTCCAGCTCGCGGTAGATGTAGTCGCCCTTGGTGCCCTCGGAGGCGTCGTTGTCCTTGCCGAACTGGGCGTTCTGGAAGGCGGTGGCGCGCAGCTTGTTGAACTCGTTCTCGCAGTGCTGCTCTAGGCTCTCGCCGAGCAGCTTGACGGTCGTCTCGGCACGCATGTGGCGCATGTCCTCTATCTCGCGCTCGCGCGTGGCGATGATGTCGTCTTTCGCTTGCAGCTTCGCCGTCAGCTCTATCTGGTGCGCAGCGTTCGCGCGCTCGGCGTCGGCCTGCTGGCGCTCGATCTGCATGGCGAGCTCATCGCGCTCGCGCTCGAGCGCGCGGTGCGCCTCAGCTGCCGCTGCTTCGGCTGCCTGCACGGCGAGCTGTCTCTGCGCATCTGCCTGGGCGACCTGTGCTTCCAGCTTCTGCGCGAGGCCGGCCGCCTCCTGCTTCGCCCTCTCGACGGCGAGCTGTCTCTCGGCATCGAGCCGTTCGGCCTGCGAGGCCAGCTCCTGCCGCAGCGCCGCAAGCTCCCGCTCGGCCTGCTGGCGCTCGGCGGCCTCTTCGGCGCGCAGCTTCTCGAGCGCGGCTTCTTGGCGCGCCTTCGCCGTCTCTTCGAGCGTTTCGGCTTGGCGCTCCATCTCGCGCCGGAATTCCTTGTCGCGCACCTGCTTCACGATGTCGGCATAGCCGCTCTCGTCAACAGTGAACACTTCGCCGCATTTGGGGCATTTGATCTGATTCATGTGGGACCTTTCCGGGGTTTTCTCTGATTCTCTCATTCTTTTGGAGCAAAAACCCCACTAGTAGACGACTTAGGGAGAAATGCTCATGTTCTTCGGCAGTGTGCTGCGAGGGAATCGCAGGTAGGGCTCGTGAACAATCCTGTCGGAAAGGGGAGGTTGTCGAGAACTCGTCTATTCGCGGCATTTTTCTGCCATAGTTGGGTGAAAATCAAGCATTTCGGGTCCTGCGCGCGTTATAGCCCTGGTCGGTTGCGGAAGCGGAGCGAGTATGGAGATGGAGCACGGAAGAGAGGCGCGGGAGCGGGCGGGAAGCGCTCTCTGCGTCACTCAGCTGTGCTGTCCGTTATGCCGAGAACAGCTTGCGCGCCTCTTCGGCGGATTGCTTGCGCGCGAATGCCAACAGCAGGATGCCCAGTACCACGGCGGCTCCCGCGTCGATGAAAGCAGGTACTGGCCAGTCGGTCAGGCCGAGGAGCACGAATGCGAGGGGCGCCACGCCGATGACCAGGTTGTACAGCAAGTATTTGGCATACCCCGACACGAACATGGTGCGATACACGGCCAGCAGCATCGTATTCAGCACGATGGCCGCCGTGCTGATGAGCGGGATGGCATACGTGGTGACGGCGGTGCTTCCGGTGCCGACGAACCACAGCGCCGCTACGCCCAAGAGCAGCAGGAAGTACCGCTCTAGTATGCGCAGGAAATCGGGCGAGTGCACGATGACATTGCGCAGGAAGAGATAGCTGATGGCGAGCGCCGCGCTGAGGGCGGCGATGCCCAGCGCATGCGCACCCGCCGCGATGCCGCCGATGATGGCGACGGCGATGCAGGCGAGCGTTGCAGCGGCCAGCAGGCGCCGCGCCAGCTTGCTCGTGCGCTCCACCTCGCTTACCGGGAAGGCTGCCGGCACGGCGTCGCCATGGAGCGCATGCCCGCAGAGAGGGCAGCGCGAGAGGTCGCCCGAGAAGCTTACCTCGCACTCAGCGCATCGGCGCATGGCCAGCCTCCTTCTGCCGCGTCTCGGCCAGCTGCCGCACGGTCTCCTCGAACTGCGCGCTGCGCAGGTCGCGCCCGATAGCGGCGCTGTCCTTGTTCAGGTTGATATGCCCCGCTATGCCCAGCCGCGAGAAGGTGCGGCAGAATTCGCGCACCACCTCCAAGTTGCAGAACACCGTGGAGATGCCGATGCTCAGATCGTCATCGAAGGTGCATATCAGGAAATTCAGGTCGTTCGTGGAGGTCATCAGGTTCACGTTGCGCACGTAACCGTCGGTGCACCCGTCGAAGGAGATGCGCCCCAAGCTGGACACGGCACTGGTTATGTCGCGCGCTGCCACCCGCGCGCCCAGCTCCAGCGCCAGGTCTTTCAGGAACAGCGGCGCCATGCGCAGAAACGGGCTCTTCTCCAACTGTATCATGCGGTTCATGCGCCGCTCGAGCTGCTCGGGGCGCACAGCGTCTTTGATCTGCTCCTGCACCGAGCGGGCGATATCCGCGAGCGGCACCGGCTCTTCGCGCGGCACGTGCACCACCGTGGCCAGGCCGAAGAAGTTGCGCATCGTGTCCGACTCGAAGAACTGCCGCAGGTCGACCGGCACCGTCAGGCGGATGGGACGGTCGAGCTCCTTTTCGGGCATGGTGGCCCGCAGCGCCCTGATGACAGCCGCTATGACGAGCGACGTCAGGCTGACGCCCATCTCCCGCGCAACGGCCAGCACCGCTGCGGCCGACAGATGGTATTCCAGGTACGTCGGGTTGCTGTGGTCGCGCAGCCCGCGGATGCGATACGCCCGCTGAGAAGGGGTGGAGCCGGCCTTGCGCCGCTCGTAGTGCTTCGAGAATCCGTCTTCGTTGTAGAGCGGCTCGCCGCCGCCTTCGCCGCCAGCGCGCATGCTCTCGCATATCGCCCCATAGCGCTCCTCCACATACGATTGCACCAGCACGCGGAAGAAGCCCAGCGTGCCGCGGCCATCCGAGATCATATGCGACACTTCCAGGTTCATGCGGTCGCGGAAATAGCTGACGCGGAACAGCGTGCTGCGCGGGCCGGCATACAGGCCGAAGCAGATGGGCGCGTTCTCCGGCTGCACGCGCGGGGCGGTGGCGGCGGGTTCCAGATAGTGCCAGAAGAACCCGCTGCGCAGGCTCACGTTGAAGCCGGGGAAGCGCTCTATCGTGCGGTCGAGCGCTCGTTGCAGCGCCAGGGGGTCTATCTCGTCGGCCATCTCGGCCGAGAAACGGAACACGGTCTGCCGCGCTCCGGCGGCTTCGGCGGCGTAGAATTTCCCTACGTTGTCTAGTCGGTACCAAGAAGCTCTAGCCATGCCGCGTTTCCCCCGCCCGGCAGCTCGTCTCCATCAAGGAAGTGCTTCATTATAGTGTACGTGTCTCGCACCAAGCTGAACACCGAGGGGTAGAGGAAATATCCGTGCACGCCGTCGATCACGCGGAAGCACTCCACCTGGTTGCCGTCGGCTTGGAGGCGGGCGGCGTATGCTTCGCCCTCGTCGCGCAGCGGGCAGTATTCGGCCGATATGACCAGCGTGCGCGGTTGCTGCGACAGATCGTCGGCGATGAGCGGCGCGAAATACGGGCTCTCCATGTCGGCGAGGCTCGACAGGTACATGTCGACATACCCCACGATCTCCTCGCGCGTGAGCAGATAGTCCTCTCCGTTGTCGCGCACCGAGTCGAAGATGGTGGTGGGGCTGTGGTCGTCATACACCAGCGGGTAGAGCAGCATCTGCGTTTGCGGCTGGAATTCGCCGCGGTCGCGCGCCATCAGCGACACAGCCGCTGCTAGATTGCCGCCGGCGCTGTCGCCGAACAGCACGATGTGCTCGGGGTCGACGTCGTAGAGCAGCGTGCCCGCGAACAGCTGGCGCGCCACCTCGTAGCAGTCTTCGAGCGCCGTGGGGAACTTATGCTCGGGCGCGCGCCGGTAGTCCACCGACACCACGCGCCTCTCCAGCCGCAGCGCGGTGCGCATGCAGGCGTCAGAGTAGAAGTCGACGTCGCCATTCGCCCAGCCGCCGCCGTGGAAGAACAGGATGGTGCCGCGGAAGTCGTCGTTCACGTGCAGCCCGTTGCGCAGCGAGAAGTCGATATCGAGCGGCGTGAATACCTTGAGCGGTATCTCGTAACCGTCGCGCGCGGTGGCGCTGATGCTGTCGATGCGGCAGCGGGGGCTCGCCAGCGTCAGCTTCGCGCTGGCGTCCTCGGCGTCGCGCTGCTGCTTGTAGGAATCTTGTATGCTCTCGCCTGCTTTCAGGCGGGTTATCAGCTTTATGGCGGCAAGGGCTGCTTTATTCAGCGGCATGTTCCCACCTCCTGTTGGGTACGTCGGGTCGGGTGCGTTCGGTGGATATAAAATAGCATCGAAACCGGCAGGCGCGTGCGCCTGAAAGCATTTCGCAACCGACCTGAATAGGAAAACGAACATGGCGAGCCAGAACGATCGACGCGTTTATGAGGACATACAGGCCGAAGGCCATCTGATCGATTCGAACATCCTGTCGCGCATCATGAGCGGCATCGTGGAGCTCGACGGCGAATTCGAGGTGCTGTCGTTCGACATCGGCCGCGGCAACGAGAACCCCTCGACCATGAGCATGCGCGTATACGGGCGCGACGGGGCGCATCTGACCGAGATGCTGCGCCTGCTGCACGGCCTGGGCGTGGTGCCGGCGCACCCGGGCGACGTGAGCGTGGTGCCCGCGCCCGCCGATGGAGTGTTCCCCGAAGAGTTCTACGCGACCACCAACCTGGAGACGCTCGTGCGCATCGATGGGCTCTGGTACCCGGTGTGGGGCACCGAGATGGACCTTGGCATCTGCGTCGATGTCGAGGCGAAGCGCGCGTGGGGCGTGCCCGTCTCGCAGGTGCGCGCGGGCGATCCCATCGCGGTGGGGCAGGTGGGCATCCGCGTCACCTCGCAGGAGCGTTTGCGTGAGAAGGAGGAGTTCGAGTTCATGAACTCCACCGCCAGCAGCGAGAAGCCGAAGGCCCAGATCATCCGCCAAGCTGCGACGCTGTTGCGCGAGGTGCGCGAAGCGGGGCAGGCCATCATCGCGGTGGTGGGGCCGGCGGTCATCCACACGGGGGCGGCCGAGCATTTGGAGCGGCTGGTGCGCGCGGGGTACGTGAGCGTGCTATTCGGCGGCAATGCGGTGGCCACGCACGATATCGAGTCGGCGCTGTACGGCACGTCGCTCGGCATCGACATGGCTACGGGCATCCCAGTGCCGGGCGGGCACGAGCATCATCTGCGCGCCATCAATCGCATCCGCGCGTGCGGCAGCATCGGCCAGGCGGTGGAGCAGGGCGTGCTCACGAGCGGCCTGATGCATGCGATGGTGGAGACGGATACGCCGTTCGTGCTAGCGGGTTCCATCCGCGACGATGGCCCGCTGCCCGATGTCATAACCGACACCATGAAGGCGCAAGAGGCTATGCGCATCTGGTGCCAGAAGGCCGGCGCCTGCCTGATGATGTCCACCATGCTGCACTCCATAGCCACGGGCAACCTGCTGCCCGCCGCTGTCACCACCGTGTGCGTCGACATCAACCCGGCTGT
This sequence comes from uncultured Eggerthellaceae bacterium, assembly GCA_910584145.1. Classification (GTDB taxonomy): domain Bacteria; phylum Actinomycetota; class Coriobacteriia; order Coriobacteriales; family Eggerthellaceae; genus Adlercreutzia_A. Next base: position 15,053 of record CAJTXX010000011.1, read on the forward strand.
GGTGACGAAGCTCTCCGACCGCGGCAGCTTCCAGACCATCGGCATCATCACAGATATCGGCTTGTTCCTGAAGCTCCTCGCCGACGAGCTGGGCTGCTGATCGGGGCGAAGGGCGGGGGAGAGCTGTTCGGGGCTTGGTCTATCCGAGGCGGCGGTATACGTCTCGGCGGTGGCCGATGCGGAACAGCTCGATGGTGATGGTGCCATCGTCCACGATGCCGAGGATGCGGCAGGTGCCGAGCCGCCAGCGCCAGCCGTCGTCGACGCCTTGGAGCTTTTTGCAGCTCGGCAGGCTGACAGGGTTGCTGCTGCCTTCGAGCGTTTCTTTGATGTAGTTCTGGATGAGCTGCCGTGCTTTCGGTTCTATCGAGGCGAGCTGTTTCTCTGCTTGGCGCTTGATGATGACGTGATACCCCATATCATTCGCCATATTTCTGGATGAACTCGTCGATGGTCATGCCAGTGTCGGTCTTGTCGGCGCGGCTCTTCTCCACGGCCAGCTTCAGGTCGTAGGCGTCCATCTCATCTTCGAGGCGCTCGAGCGTCCACTGGCGCACTTGGGCGGAGAAGCTGTTGCCATTCAGCGCGGCGAACGAGCTTATCCATTCCTTCTCTTCCGGCTCGAAGCGGATAGCCGATGCTGCCATTGCCATGATGCACCTCGGTTCTGCGGTCGTGAAAAGCGTTTACAACGTATACGCATTATAGCACCGGGGCGCTTACAGGCGGAGAAGCGTTACCAGATGCAGACAAAACGCGCGGGAGGGAAGCCGCCGCATCTGCGGCTCTCAGAAGGCTTCGATCAGATCGACCAGTTCCTGGCGCTTATGGATGTCGAGCTTCGAGTAGATGCGCTTGGAATGGGTGCGGATGGTGTTCTCGGATACCACCAGCATCTCGGCGATGCGCGCTACCGAGTTGCCGCGGGCAAGCAGCTCCATCACCTCGGCCTCGCGGGCTGAGAGGCGGTAATGGTCGCGGATGCGCTGCGCTTGGACAGCGATGCGATCAGCGCCTGTAGAACCCAAGGGGACGCAGCCCAAAGGGTCAGAACCCAAAGGGACGGAGCAAATGGCATCTGAAACAGATGCCATTTGCTCCGTCCCTTTGGGTTCTTTGGCTGCGGGGCGCAGGGCTGCTAGCTCGATGGCTTCGACGCGCGGTTTCCCGGCGAGCGCTGAGGAGAAGCCGCCCGACCCGATGAAATGCATCAGCCCCAGCGCCCAGATGGCTATCATGGCCACCAGCGCCAGCGGATCCATCCCCATGATGCGCACGTCCTCCGCGAACGTGCCCCCGAGGAATCCGACGCTGTGCAGGGTGTAGACGATGGCGCCGAAGAACCCGTAGACGAACACCGGGTTGATGCCGCGGTCGCGCGATATCTGCGCGCACTGCATCATCATCAGCATGATGTAGGCGCTGTACACCGCATACATGATGGCTGCCAGCCATCGCGCGTACTCATCGTTGAAGAAGGGCAGCATCAGCAGCGAGGTTATGAGGAACGGGAACACCACGCGATACGACCCGGTGATGGAGAACCGCACATCCTTCAACCACCACAGCCAGATGACGATGACAGCCGCCGCCAGCATGCCGGCAATGGACAGCGCATTCACGTAGATGCCCAGCGACGGCTCGGCCACGGCGATAGAGCGCATGACGCCCGCGCAGAACCCCACGGCTCCCACGCATAGCGCGCTGCGCCAATGGTCGGCCAGCACCTGCCGGTACACCTGCGGGTGCTCGCGCGGCACGTCGGCGAACATGGGCTGATCGGGATTGATGGTGCGGCTGTGCAGCGTCACGCATAGCCCGAACAGCGGCAGGAACACCAGCGGTATCAGGTAAGCCGTTATAGCATGCGGTATCAGGTACAGAGCGAAGTAGAGCACGGCGCCCCAAGCGGTGCCCACCAGCAGGTCGCGGGTGCCGGAGTCGGCATCTTGCCCGGTGAAGAGCCGCTGCCATAGCATGTAGAACCCAGCCGACCCCAGTCCGAGCAGCGCGCCGCCCGCGCACACGAGCGGCAGGGCCGCCGCATCGATGTAGATGGCCGCTATCAAGCAGCACCAGCCGACGAAGTAGATGGCGCTCGTCAGCTTCACCAGGAAGCTGCGCGTGGGGCCCGGCAGGAAGTACACCCCGATGCAGCTCGCCGCGTAGCTGAGCGAGAACACGATCGACTGCGTAAAGAAGAACCAGAACACGATGGTGTGCGTTTGGAACTCCATCGGCAGGAACGGGAACACACCGCCCCATACGCCCGCGGCGTTGATGGCGAGGAACAGCGCATAGCCGAGCGAAGTCACGTTCGGCACGAGGATGCGCAATGGGCTGAGTCTTGTCATGCTGCCAGTATAGTGAAACGGCACCGGAAAGCATCCCTTTCTCTGGCATCCAGTGCGCTCGAAAAACGCCCTATACGCGGGTTCTCCATAAAAATCACCCGCTTTATGTGACACGGTTCGCGGCCAAGCGGATAGAGTTCTGCGCTAAGGACCCGGCATAGGTCGGAGGAACTGCCGGGAACGAGCGGGCTCAAGGCGAGCGTGGGGACGAGGCCCCAAGCTGTGCTCGGGCGAGCGTCTCGGCGCGCCTCGTGATCGCCTCCCGCTGACAGAGGAGAGAAGGAGGAGTTACATGCTTGACACGAATGTCAGTCGTCGAACGTTCCTCAAGACGAGCGGAGCGCTCGGCGCCCTTGCCGCCGCAGGGGGCAGCGTGGCGGCAGCCGATTCCCTTTTCGGGAATGGGACCGCTGAGGCCTTCGCGGAGGCCGAGGAGAAGGTCGCCTGGGGCCATTGCGCCATCAACTGCCCCGGCCGCTGCGCTCTGAAGATGCACGTGAAGGATGACGAGATAGCCTGGGTGGACACCCACACGAGCGCCGATGCCACGTTCGACACGCCGCAGGCGCGCGCGTGCCTGCGCGGCCGCACCTATCGCCGCTGGGCCAACAGCCCCGACCGCATCAGCTACCCCATGAAGCGCGTTGAGGGCACCAAGCGCGGCGAGGGCAAGTACGAGCGCATCAGCTGGGACGAGGCCATCGACCTCGCTGCCGACAAGCTGAAAGAGGTCATCGAGAAGCACGGCAACGAGGCCGTGTACGTGCCGTACGCCACCGGCGTCTCGGCTACCACCTCGCGTCCGTTCAATCGCTTCCTGAACCTGGTGGGCGGCTACCTCAACTTCTACAACAGCTACTCCACCGCGCAGATATCCTGCATCACGCCGTACATGTACGGTTCCAAGAACAACGGCGGCAGCTCGCTGTCGTCGGGCGAGGACGCCAAGCTCATCCTGTGCTTCGGCTCCAGCCCCACCGAGACGCGCCAGGGCGGTCTGACCACGCACTACGACTGGGTGCACATGCGCGAGCGCACGCCTGCGAAGATCTACATGATCGAGCCGCGCTTCAACGACTCGAACTTCGGGCACTCCGAGGAGTGGCTGCCCATCAACCCCGGTACCGACGCTGCGCTGGTGGCGGCGCTGGGCCACGAGCTCATCAAGAACGGCCAGACCGACGAGGACTTCCTGCACACCTACTGCGTCGGCTACGACGAGGAGACCATGCCCGAGGCGTACAAGGGCAAGAACCTGTCGTACAAGGACTACATCATGGGCACCGGCTATGACAAGGTGGAGAAGACGCCCGAGTGGGCCGCGCCCATCACCGGCATCCCGGCTGAGAAGATACGCAGCCTGGCTGACGAGATAGCCACCACCAAGCCGGTGTACGTGGTGCAGGGCTGGGGCCCGCAGCGCCGCAGCAACGGCGAGTGGACCAGTTGGGCCATCATGGCGCTGCCGTGCCTGATCGGCCAGGTCGGCCTGCCCGGCACGAGCAACGGCACGCGCGAGGCGCGCAACAGCCCGACGCTGCAATCGCTGCCCGCTGGCACCAACCCCATCCAAACGTCCATCCCGTGCTTCCTGTTCACCGACGCGATCGACCACGGTCCGGAGATGACTTCCAAGAACGCGGGCGTGAAGAAGGCCGACAAGCTGTCCACCGGCATCAAGTACATGATCAACTACGCCGGCAACTGCCTGACCAACCAGCACTCCGACATCAACAAGGCCCACGAGATCTTGGCTGACGAGAGCAAGTGCGAGTTCATCCTCGGCATCGACACGGTCATGTGCGATTCGATGAACTACTCCGACGTGGTGCTGCCCGACCTGTTCCGCTTCGAGAACCACTCGCAGATAGCCACCGGATCGGACTGGGGCTATGTGATCACCGGCACGCCGGCCACCAGCCCGAAGTTCGAGCGCAAGACGGCCTACGAGATGGCCTCGATGCTGGCCGACCGTTTCGGCGTGAAGGACCAGTTCACCGAGGGCAAGACCGAGGAAGAGTGGATCCGCGAGCTGTACGAGAAGTCACGCGCCAAGGATGACAAGCTGCCCTCCTACGAGGAGATGCAGGAGATGGGCGTCTACACCCGCGAGTACCCGCACATCGTCTCCATGCAGAAGTTCCGCAACGATCCGGCGGCTAACGCGCTGACCACGCCCTCGGGCAAGATCGAGATCTTCTCGGAGAAGCTGCTGAAAGACACCGAAGGCTGGGAGCTCCAGGACGGCGATACGCTCAAGGGCATGGATACGCTGCCGGCGTGCCCGGTCTACATCCCCGAGTGGGAGGGCGTGGAGACCACCACCGAGAAGCACCCGCTGGTGCTGTCCGGCTTCCACTATCGCGGCCGCATCCATTCCTCGTGGGGCTCCATCCCCGAGCTGAAGGAAGTCAACCCGATGGAGGCTTGGATAAACCCGGCCGACGCCGAGCCGCGCGGCATCAAGCACGGCGACACGGTGCATGTGGAGAACGACCGAGGCAAGATCGAGCTGCTGGCGAAGGTGACGCCGCGCGTGGTGCCCGGCACGGTTGCCGTGTCGCAGGGCGCCTGGTGGGATGGCGACATCAAGGGCGGCAAGGACAGCGTCGATAAGGGCGGCTCCATCAACACGCTGACGACTCAGCGCCCGTCCCCGCTCTCTAAGGGCAACCCGCAGCACACCAACATCTGCGATGTGAAGAAAGCTTAAGCAGCGAGAGGAGGAGAGATAGATGACTCAATACGCATTCCATTTCGACGGCACTCGCTGCACCGGCTGCAAGACATGCGAGATGGCCTGCAAGGACTACAAAGACCTGAGCGTGGGCGTCGCCTTCCGTAAGGTGTACGAGGTCACGCTGGGCGAGACGAAGAAGGCCGACGACGGCACGTTCACGTCGAGCTGCGTCAGCTATCCGCTGTCGATGTCGTGCAACCACTGCGATGAGGCATCCTGCGTGAAGGTATGTCCCACCGGCGCTATGCACAAAGACGGTGAGAGCGGGCTGGTGTCGGTCGACCAGGATAAGTGCATCGGTTGCGGCTACTGCCACATGGCGTGCCCCTACAATGCGCCCAAGGTCGACCGCGAGAAGGGCCATTCCGTGAAGTGCGACGGCTGCGCCGAGCGCGTTGCTGCGGGCGAGAAGCCGGTGTGCGTGGAGGCGTGCCCCGCGCGTGCGCTCGACTTCGGCACCGTGGACGAGATGGCCGCCAAGGGCGAGCAGGCCGACATCGCGCCGCTGCCCGAGAAGCACTACACCGAGCCGAACTTCTACATCAAGCCTTCCGAGGATGCGAAGCCCGCTTCCGATACCTCGGTGAAGGTCGTGAACCCTCTGGAGGTGAAGTAGCATGGAAGCAGCTTTCGCTGAGATGCCCCTTGCCCTGTTCAGCACGTTGGCGCCGATGGGGGCTGGCGCCTTCCTGATACTAGCCATCGCATTCACGGTGGCGAAGCCCGACGCTGAGGCGCTGCGCCGCATCGACCGCTTCACGGCCATTCCGGTGGCGCTCGTGCTGGTCGGCTTCATCGCCGCGTTCTTCCATCTGGCGAGCCCGCTGAATGCGTTCGGCGTATTCGCTAGCATCGGCCGCTCACCGCTGTCGAACGAGCTGGTGGTGGGCTGCATCTTCGCTGTGGTGATGCTGGTCTACTGGATCTGGGCCATCAGCGGCAAGATGCCCGAGGGCGCGCGCAAGGGCCTGGTGTGGGTGACGGCGGTGATGGCGCTGGTGTTCGCGCTGTTCACCGGCATGGCGTACATGATCGATACCATCCCCTCGTGGGATACGTTCGCGGGCCCCGTGCAGATGCTCGGGTTCGCGCTGCTCGGCGGCGCTGCGGTGGGCGTGCTGGTGCTCGCGCTCGGCGGGTGCGCTGATGCGCTCAAGGCTGGCACGCTCAAGACCGCGGTGCTGGCGGTGCTGGCGGCGGGCCTGGTGCTCGGCATCGGCGGGTTCGCTGTGCAGGCTGCTGCTGCGAGCGGCATGAGCAACGCGCTGTTCAGCGGCGCCGACCTGGTGGCGAGCGCCACGATGACCATCGTGTGCGGCATCATCTGCCTGGTGGGCACCGGGGTGTGCGACACGCTCGCGGTGCGCGGCGCAGGTGCGAGCGCTCTGGTGGGCGCGAGCGCCGGGGCTGCGGTGCTGGCGGTGGTCGGCATCTTGCTGATGCGCCTGGCGTTCTACACGATGCAGATATCGGTGGGCCTTAGTATCATGTAGGCTTGTCGACCAGAGGCGATGCAGACGAACCGGCGGTCGGGCTTGGGCCTGGCCGCCGGTTCTGCGATAAGGAGGCTTCGATGGAAGATGCGCGCGAGCAGATAACGGAGTCGGTGGCGTTCATAGGCGAGACGCTGGGCCCGCTGTTCCTGTACGACCCGGCCGATGCGGCTGTGGCTCCCGTGTACGAGGCGATAGCGGCGCTGGATGCCGAAGAGGCCGCAGCGGCATGGCCGTTCGCGGCGCCAGAGGATGCCGCACGTGCGCTCAGCCTGCTCTGCGAAGGGCTCGCTCGCGGGGTCGACGATGCGCTGGTGTGGGAATACCGCCGCCTGTTCACAGGCCCGGCTGCTAAGGTGGCGCCGCCGTGGGGCTCGGTCTACACCGACCGCGAGTGCGTGGTGTTCGGGGAGAGCACGCTGGCGCTGCGGCAGTGGTTGCGCGAGGTGGGCATCGAGGTGCCGGGCCGCGGCAACGAGCCGGAAGACCATATCGGGCTGATGCTGGTGCTGATGGCGTGGATAGCCCGCGAGCGCCCCGAGCTCTTGGACGATTATCTGGCGCAGCACCTCCTCACGTGGGCGTCGCACTTCCTCGGCATCGTGCAGCAGGGGACGGAGCATCCGTTCTTCCAAGGGCTCGCGCAGCTTACCGCGGCATCCCTCGCCGGCGTGCAAGATGCCTTGCAGTTGCAGGTGACGGTACCGCGCTTCTACCGCTAGGAGAAGGCTGATGGATGGTCTTGCCACCGCCCTTGACGAGATAACCCTGGTGCTCTTCACCACGCTGGCGCCCGCGGGCGCTCTGGCGTACGCCCTCATGGCGCTGCCGCTGATCGTGCGCGGCGGGACGATGGAGGAATCGCTGCGCCGCCGGCTCGACATGTTCCTGAGCGTGCCGGTGGTGGTGGCTATGGTGGGGCTGGTGGCTTCGGCTACGCATCTGGGCAACCCGGCGAACGCGTTGTATGTGCTCGCAGGGTTCGGCCGCAGCCCGCTGTCGAACGAGGTGGTCTGCGGCGTCGTGTTCTTGGGAGCGGCGGGCGTGTTCTGGCTGACCTCGTTCTCGGAAGGGGCTCAGCGCGTCGCAGTGCGGCGCGCGGCTGCCGCGGTGGTGTCGGTGCTGGGGCTCGCGTTCATCGGCGCGATATCGCTCGCATACAATGCCAGCACCATCATCGCGTGGAATACGCCGCTCGCGGCGGCTTCGGTGTGGTTGAACGCGCTGGCGGGCGGCCCGCTCTTGGCCATACTCGGATTCCGCATGGCGCGCTTCTACACGGCGGGGCATCGGCTCGGGCTCGCGTATGCGGTCCTCTCTGCGGCGGCTGTGGCTGTCGGCACCATCGTGTACCTGCTGTGGGCGTCCACGCTGCCGAGCATGCAGAACGCCCTCACCTCGGCCGCTGAGCTGGCTCCCGCGTTCGGGCCGGCAGCGATCATATTCGCCGTGCTGGGCGCTATCGGCGTGGCATTCGGCCTGCGCACCGTCGCTTGGAAGGGAGAAGCGCCCATCTGGTTGCCGCTCGTCTCTGTCGCCGTGGTGCTCGCGAGCATCTTCATCATGCGCTTCATGTTCTACATGACCCACATGACCGTGGGTCTGGGCGTCTAACGTTGCACCGCGTTCGATGCGCGGTCGTCGCAGATGCGCTCGATGCTATCAGTCGCCGAAGAGCTTGCGTTCCGACACTAGGCCGGTCAGTTTACCTTGTGCCCAGTCGAGGTGACGTTTAGCATCAGGCGTGCTGAGGCGCTGGGCGAACGCAGCGCATGAGCTGTGCAGGCTGCACAGCAGCTCCTCGAGCGGCAGGCCGGGGTGGGCGCGCAAGTACGCCTTGAACGCAGTGTATATCTCTGAGGCATCTTGCAACGTCAGATCGGGCGCGTGCTCTTCCAGCCAGGCATGCAGTGCCGCATCCACGTACAGATCGGGCATGTCGGCGGCTTCGGGGAACATGCTCTCGATAGGCTCCCAGTACTTCTGGAACAGGCGCTTCTGCTCCTCGTAGCCGAAATGCACGAACAGCAGATTACGGATGAGGTCGGCTGGCGAGAGCGCTACGCCCCGGGCATTCAGGCTCTCGAACACAGCTTGCGGCTGGTCGCCCTCCTCTAGTTGCGCGCCGATCATCAGCAGCCGTTGCAGCCCGCGCCAAGCCGCACCCATCCCCTCAGCGTGCAAGCGTTCCTTGAAGAAGGCGTAGTTGCGGACTAGGTTGGCGGAGAGCGCGTCCCCTTCTGGTAGCGGCGTGCGCTCCAAGATGGCACGGAACGTGGGCTGGTCCACCTCGGACAGCGTGAGCTTGGGTGCGATGCCGTCGGCGTCCACGGCGAACAGCAGCGTACTGTCGATCTGCGCGGGGTCAGGAGCGTCGGCCCCAACGACCTCGGCACCCTCCGCGCTTCCTCGCTCGCCTTCCGCACCATCTTCGGCGAGCTCATCGCGCAACGCCGCGAGCAACAGCATGACCGTGGTGAAGCGCTGCTGTCCATCGATCAGATCGAGCACGATGTCGCCGTCCGCGGGCGTCTCGTCATCCAGGCCGTAGAGCGCCGTGCCGATGAAGTGGTCGGCGCCCGTGCCGCCTGCGCGCAGCACGTCGGCCCAGAGCTCTTCGCATTGGCGCTGCGTCCATGCATAGACGCGCTGGTAGACAGGTATCTGGAATCGCGTTTCGGGTCGCCCGATAAGCTCGAGCAGGTATTCTTGGTTCACCAGCATCGCACACCTACCATCTCGCATCGACCGCTTTCAGCTCTGCACGCACGCGCGCGGCGTATTCCTCGTTATCGGCTTTCTTCAGCTTATAGCCCGCGGTCAGCGTGGGCGCACCGTTGATAGCCCATTCATGAGATGACTTGAACTTCTTGACTGCATGGAAGCGATAATTCTCGGCCCACACCAGGCAGAATCCGCGCAGCTCTCGCAGCAGGTCCTCCTTCGATCCCTCGTAGGTGTCTTCTGCATATTGTTTGAAGCCGCTGTACACCAGTTCGGGGCTGCGCATGCGCGTTTTGCGAAACCGCACGGCCAGCCAGCCTTTGATGGCGCTGTCGAGCCGCAGCGAGCCTGGGTCGGGCGCGAATAGCTCCTGCATGGGCGCCCAGTACTCGCGATAAAGGCGCGCTTGCTCGGTGCGGTTCTCGGAGAGCAGCAGGTAGTTGCGTACCAGGTCGGCCACGGCGAGCGGGCGACCCTTCGAGTTCAGGCTTTCGAACACCAGTTGCGCCTGATCGGGGTCGTCCACTTCGGCGCCGATGATGCCGAGCAGGCCCAAGCCACGCCAGAGCGCGTGCACGTCGAAGGCGGGGTCGGCCATCTGCTCGGCGAAGAAGGCGAGGTTGTCGATGACGTTGCGCGCGGGCTGTACGGGGGTGGGCGCATCGAAGCCGGCGAGCTCGCCGATAACAGCGCGCAGCGTGTCATCATCGGCGCGCGACAGCATGAGCTTCGACTGCGATCCCGTTGCGCTCGGCAGGCTCAGGTAGGTGGCTGCGATGTCGGCGGCCGAGGTGCCCGGCAGGCTTTGGCCGCTCGTGCGCAGGAACCGGCAGAGCGCTGCGAGCAGCAGGACAGCGGTGGTGACGCGCTGCTGTCCGTCGATCACCGCGATGCGGCGCATGCCGTTGGATGGCTGCTCGCTCGAGAACAGGATGGTGCCTGCGAAATGGGCACGGTCGGCCCGCGCTGCGCGCTGTATGTCGAGCCACAGCTCGAAGCATTGGTCGCGCGTCCACGAGTAAGGGCGCTGGTAGGTAGGGATCGCTAGCTGCACGTCAGGCGCACCGATGAAGCTGAGCAGCTCCTGTTGCTGTATCTGCATGCGGAATCTCCTCCTCGCCGAAAGCCGCACGGATATTCTGGCTGTTCATGCGCTGCTGGTTAAGTACAATATCGAACAATCTGTACGATAGCGAGAGGAGAGCCATGTCGACACCTGCGAAGAGCGCCCCCGCAGGCGCTGCCGACGCCCGCTACGCGAGAGCCGAGGCTGCCTTATGCGGTGCGCTTGCTGAGCTTCTTCAGAAGAAGCCGCTCGACGCAGTGACCATGAGCGAGCTGGCCGAGCAAGCTGGCGTGAGCCGAAGCACGCTCTATGCGCACTTCGGCAATGTAATGGATGCCTATCGTGCTGCTGTGGCGACGTTCTATGAGCATACGCAAGATCTGAACGAGCATTTCTCGTACACGACATGCCGTGATGGGCATGCAGTGCATCCGTTCTGCGAACGGCTGCGCGGTGCTGGGCCGTATCATGGCGTGGTGCGTGACAGCCGCTTCCTGCCCACGACGCTCGCCTTGCAAGAAGGCGCGACCTCGAATGCCACGTGTCAGCAGCTAGAGGCCGCGGGCGTTCCTGCTGATATCGCTGAGTCGATCTATCGCTTCCAGATGAGCGGTTGCTATGCTGTCGCTACCTCGGAGTTCGGTCGGCGTGCCGACTGGCCGCGCTTCCAAGAAGCGCTCGACCGCTTCATCCGTGGCGGCCTAGAGGCGCTCGGCGTGCGCTTGTAGCGCGTGGAACGCCTTGGCAGGAACGCGCAGGCGGCGCCTAGGCATGAGAAAGCCGCAGCGGAACTGCGGCTTTCCAGAAGTCGTGCGATCGATCGTTGATGCGATTACAGCTGCGTGGACAGGAAGATCTGGAGGCTCATCTGGTCCATCTGGTCCTGGAGCTCTTCCAGCTCGTCTACGTGCTTGTCCTCGTCCATCAGGATATCCTTCAGGATGTCGCGCGTGGCGTTGTCGCCCACTTCCGCGGCCAGCCTGATGGCCTCGTTGTAGTCTTTCACGGTGTCGGTCTCTAGCTGGTGGTCGTTCTCCACCTGCTCGGGCACCGATGCGCCGATGGTCATCTTGTTCAGGTTCGACACGATGGGCTTGCCCTCCAAGAACAGGATGCGCTCCATCAGATGCTCGGCGTGGTGCATCTCGGTGATGGCGCGGTCTTTGAAGTTCTTGGACAGCTTGGCGTAGCCCCAGTCCTCGCACATCTCGGCGTGCAGCATGTACTGGTTGATGGCCGTCAGCTCGCCTGCCAGCAGGTAGTTCAGCTTGTCGATGAGTTTCTTATCGCCTTTCATGAGCGCGACGCTCCTTTCATACCCCCGCGCAAGCGGGCTTGTTGCCTCTCGATGAGAGGGATTCTAGCCGCGCAGGCGACGCTGTCGCAGCGGCTCGCAGCCGCCGTTACCCTCCCGCAACCAGCTTGTTTGCGTGGCGCATCAAGGCGGAGCCGCGGGCGGGGGAGCGGCGGAGCGCGCATCTCATCTCCTTGCTTTATGCGCTCGGGGGTTGTTTCCATATCGTTACCCATGCTACTATTGCTTCAACGATAGTTGCATAGCTAACTATTGGGACGCTAAGCAACTACGGAGAGGACAAGAGGAGAGAGGTGAGGTAGATGACGTTGAATCTGAGCCGTCGCGCCTTCATCAAAGCGGGTGCGGTCGCATCGGCTTCGGCGATGGTGCTGGGCAGCGCCGGGCAGGCGCTGGCCGACGAAGCGGCGGATGCCGCGGGCAACGTTGCCGACGACATCCAGGTGATCCCCAGCGCGTGCCGCCAGTGCTATGGCCGCTGCGCCCTGTTCGGCACCGTGGAAGACGGCCGCCTGACGAAGATCGAGGGCAACCCCGACCTGTTCAGCGAAGGGACGCTGTGCGGGCGCGCGTTCGCCATCCCGCAGGAGCTGTACAACCCTACGCGCGTGCGGTACCCGCAGCGCCGCGTGGGCGAGAAGGGCTCGGGCCAGTGGAAGCGCATCACGTGGGACGAAGCCTACGAGGAAGCCGCCAAGCGCTTCACCGAGATCGGCGAGGAATACGGCTGGCATACCATCGCGCATCAGTACGGCACCGGCCGCGACATGCTGCAATTCCAGGCGATCAACAAGCTGTGGTTGGAGCTGGGCTCCACGGCCACGTTCGGCGTGGGCAACCTCTGTTGGGTGGGGAGCTACTTCACCAGCCAGCGCCTATACGGCGACGAGACGCAGTACACCGGTTGGGACGGCAACAACACCGATTGCATCCTCATCTGGTGCCGCCAGGAGCGCAGCCGCGGCTACTACGACTGGCTGACCGTGAAGCGCGCGCAGGAGCGTGGCGCCCAGGTCATCTGCGTTGACCCGCGCTTCACGTGCACGGCGTCGAAGGCCGACCAGTGGCTGCCCATCCGCCCTGGGTCGGACATGGCGCTGGTGCTGGCGTTCATCAACGAGATCATCCATTCCGACAAGTGCGCTACCGATTTCGCGCGCTACTACACGAACGCCCCGTTCTTCATCGACGAGGACGGCACGGGCTACCAGCTGCGCCAGTCGATGATGCAGGAGGACGGCAACGTCGAGCTGTACCCCGCCTGGGACGAAGCGCACGACCAGCTGATTTTCTGGTCGGGCGACTGGCAGGACAAGAACGGCGTGGGCGGCGCCCGCGCGTTCCAGTGGCTCGACGAGGCCGGCAACATCGTGGAGGGCGCGGTGCCGGCGCTGACCACCCCTGACGGCAAAGGCCGCGAGATCAACGGCAAGACCTACCGCACCTCGTGGGATATCCTGGTGGAGCACGTGACGCCGTGGACCGTCGAGCGTGCGGCTGAATTCTGCGAGCTCGACCCCGAGCGCATCCAGAAGGCCATCGACACCTACATCGACGCCAGCCCGCATGCGTGCTTCACGCGCGGTCAGAAGGTGGAGTTCTCCATCAACACGTCGGGCATCTCGCAGGCGTTCACCATCATGATGGCGCTGGCGGGCAACTTCGACACGAAGGGCGGCCAGAACATCGGGCGCGAACCAGCCACCGGTTACGACTCGTTCATGTTCGACGTGGTGCCGAACCAGCAGGGCCGCATGGGCGCCCGCCGCAAGCAGACGGCCATGAACATCAAGAAGCTGTCGGTGTGCCAGAACACGGGCTACCAGACCATCCTGCAGGCCGACGATGCCACCGGCGAGCTGCGCGAGGTGACGCAGAACTCCGGCGGGCAGGTCATCTACGGCCAGCAAGGCGGCTTCGGCGCCGTCACCACGAAGGCCATGGCGCAGGGCGACCCGTTCCAGATACATGGCTATTGGCAGCAGACGAGCGAGCCCATCCTGTCCATCGAGGACGGCAAGGAGACCATCGACGGCTTGAAGAACCTGGATTTCTTCGTGAACGTGGATATCTTCATGACGCCGTCGGGTGAGCTGGCCGATATTATCCTGCCGGCCGCGCACCCCAACGAGGTGGACCGCGTGGAGTGGGCGCACTCCGGCCATGGCTACCCCACGAGCCACACCTACCTGATACGCCAGCCCTTCCACGCGCCGCTCGGCGAGGCGAAGGACGACATGGATATCTGCTTCGAGTTCGCGAAGTACATGGACGTGGACATGTTCTGGAAGGACAAGTACGAGTTCTTCGATTACATGGTGAAGGGTCCGGCCACGCTGCCGCCTGCGCTGTCGTGCGCGAGCTTCGAGGATTTCCGCAACCGCATCAGCGTCACCGGCGTGCAGATGACCGACGTGAAGGGCGGCAAGCCCAAATACGAGACGGGCTTCATGCGTAAGACGAGCGACTTCCGCCCCGGCTTCAACACCATGTACCGCGGCAACAAGATGGGCAGCGTCTACCGCTTCCCCGGCACCACCACGCCTGACGGCAAGGTGATACCGGCGCATCCGCAGAGCGACAACGGCAAGATGGAGCTGTGGAGCGAGGACCTGCTGCTGTACGGCAACGGCCCGCTGCCCATGTACATCGAGCCGCCCATCACCAAGCGCTCGCGCGAGGACCTGCTGGAAGAGTACCCCTACACGCTGATAACCGGCGGCCGCAGCCACGCGTTCTTCCACACCGAGTACCGCAACAGCCCGTGGATGCGCGAGGTGCACATGTTCCCGACGATGGACATCAACCCCGCAACGGCGGAGAAGCTGGGCATCAAGCAGGACGATTGGTGCTGGATAGAGACGTATGTCGACCGCATCCGCCAGCGCGCGAACCTGACCGAGGCTATCAGCCCCGACACCATCCATGTGGAGCACGACTGGTGGTTCCCCGAGCGCGCGGCCACCGACGACCTGCATGGCGCGCTGGACGCGAACTGCAACATCCTGTTCGAGAACGACGGCCCGTACGACCCGGCCGTGGGTACTGACAACTATGGCGGCCTGTGCAAGGTGTACGTGGCGACGGAAGGCGCGCCCGACAACATCTGCATGACGGCCGAGGACCTGCGCGTGTTCCTGCCGCTGACGCGCGAGCAGCTGGCGGCCGACACGCAGGATGACGGCGTGGATATGCCGAACAAGGGAAGGAGGTAGGCCATGACGCGTCATACGATGGCGATAGATCTGGACAGCTGCATCGGGTGCCACTCATGCGCTGTGGTCTGCAAGCAGGAGAACAATGTGGGGCTCGGCACCTTCTACAGCAAGGTGCTGACCGTGGGGCCGAGCGGCACCTACCCCGATCTGGAGATGTACTACCTGCCGGTGGCCTGCCAGCATTGCGAGAACCCGCAGTGCGTGAGCGTGTGCCCCACCGGCGCCAGCTACAAGCGCGACGACGGCATCGTGCTGGTGGACCACTCGAAGTGCGTGGGATGCCAGTATTGCGTGATGGCATGCCCGTACGGCGTGCGCACCTACGACGAGGCGAAGGACAAGGGCGTCATAGAGAAGTGCACCCTGTGCGCGCACTTGGTGGACGACGGCAAGGAGCCCGCTTGCGTGCGGCACTGCCCGGGGCAGGCGCGCGTGTTCGGCGATGCTGACGACCCCGAGAGCAAGGTGAGCAAGCTGGTGGCGGCGAAGAAGACGCACAAGCTGACCGATGTCGGTAACAAGCCCAGCGTGACGTTCGGGCTGGACAAGTGCGAGTGGAAGGGCGGTGAGTAAGCCATGGCAGTACAGTGGCCATTGTTGATCTTCAGCGTGCTGTTGGGCGCGTCGTCGGGGGTGCTGGTGTTCCTCGGCATCGGCGAGATACGCGGCACGTTCAAGAAGGTGCGGTTCCCGTTGGCGCTCATCGCGCTGGTGCTGCTGGCGGTGGGCGGCTGCGCCTCGGCCCTGCACCTGGGGCATATCGACCGCGCGCTCTACATCTTGGGCAACGTGGGCTCCGGGCTGTCGAAGGAGCTGTTCGCGGTCGGCTTCACCGGGCTGATGACGCTGATCTACGTGATACTGTCGCGCAAGGATTACCCGACGCCGACG
Organism: uncultured Eggerthellaceae bacterium; assembly: GCA_910584145.1. Classification (GTDB taxonomy): domain Bacteria; phylum Actinomycetota; class Coriobacteriia; order Coriobacteriales; family Eggerthellaceae; genus Adlercreutzia_A. The sequence continues at coordinate 30,854 of CAJTXX010000011.1, forward strand.
AAGGTGTTCGGCATTCTGGCGGCGCTCGGCGGGCTGGTGCTGCCGCTGGTAGCCGGCGCTTCCTACATGATGCCGGCGCGCCCTGCGTGGGATAGCTTCACGCTGCCGCTGATGTATCTGGGCACGGGCCTGGGGATGGGCTTCGTGCTGGCGGCTGCGTTCGTGTTCGCCAAGGGCGATGAAGCCGACGAGAAGCTGGCGTTGAAGCTGGCGGGCATCGGCATCGTGTGCTCGGTGGCGGTCATGCTGATCTACGTGGTGTGGATAGCGGTGGCGCCGTATCCGGATGCGACGCGCTCCATCGCCCGTTTGGCTGGCGGCGACCTTGCGGTGGCGTTCTGGCTGGGCGTGGTGGTGGTCGGCATCGGCTGCCCCATTGCGCTGACGGTGCTAGCGCGGCAGAGCTTCGCGGCGAAGCCGGGCGAGGATGCCGATGCGGTCGGCGGCGTCGACGCGAGCGGTGCGGCCACGGCTGCGCCTGCTGCGGCCGCCAAGCTGAGCACGGTGAATGCGCTGTGGACTTCGCTCGCTTGCTTGGTGGTGGGGAATGTGGTGCTGCGCATCATCATGTATGCGGTCGCTACTTCTGTGGAGCAGTTGATCTATTAGGGTTGCTTGCAAGGTTGCTAACTGGCCGGTTTCGGACAGGTTCGGTCGCTCAGGCGGTTCTCGGCGCTTCGCGCCTGCGGAACTCGCTTTGCGGGCCAGGTCGGAACCGGCTCTGTGGGGCTGGACGGCCCGGTCTTCCGTAAAGCTCCGTTCAGAAGCTGCGCAGCCCTCACTGCGCTTCACGGAAGACCGGGCCTCGCCGTTGCTGGTGCTTGGGCGGTTTTCTTGCAGCGGCCGTTTCTGGGTTGGTTCGCACGGAAACTCCGCAGGAGCGGAGCACTGAGGGCTGTTCGAGTTGGTGGGCCTGTTCGGAGACGAGCTCGTTGGATGACTTGCAGATCGTAGGAGGGGGAGCCATGTCTGGGAATGAAGGATGCGCGGCCCTGGCTGAGGTGATGGAGAGCCGGGGGAATGTGTACCGGGTGTTGTCGCGGTGCTTCCGGGAGGAGGTGGACGTGGCGTTCGCGAGCGAGCTGGCGGATGGGTTCGCGTTCGAGAGCGACGATGCTGCGCTGACGGGGCCGCTCGGGGAGATGCGCGGGGCGCTCGCGGGTATCTCAGAGGATGGGATAGAGCAGTTGGCGGTCACGTTCGATCGCGTGTTCTTCGGCATGGGGCCGCTGACGGCGCGGCATGCGTTCCCGTATGAGTCGGTGTATACGAGCGACCGCGGCATCATGATGCAGGAGGCGTATGTGCAGGTGGTGCACGCCTATCGCGAGCAGCGGCTGGCGAAAGACCCCTCCTTCACCGAGCCTGAGGATCATATCGCGGTGGAGCTCGCTTTCATGGCCACGCTGGCTGATCGCACCGCAGCGTTCCTGATGCAGGGGGCCGAGGAGGCTGCCGAGGAGACGGTGCGCCAGCAGCTCGGCTTCGTGCGGGAGCACCTGCTGAACTGGGCCGACCGCTTCTGCGCCGACTTGCGCACCGCGGCGGACGATGCGTTCTACGTGAATCTGGCTGACTTCGCGCTCGCGTTCCTCAGGGCTGACGAGGCTGCTCTGGCGGAGATGCTGGTCGATTGATCTTCCCGCGCGCTCGGTGCGCGTTCTGTTGAAGGAGAGGCTATGGGTGCCACTGCTGGAACATCTACGAAGAAGGGCTCTTCCCCTGGCCCGAGCCGCCGTCAATTCTGCATCGCAGGAGGGGCGGCGGCTGTTCTCGTCGGCACGGGGGCGCTCGGGCATCTGCTGCGCGAGGAGGCGCAGGCGGTGTACCTGCGGCCGCCCGGCGCCGAGAGCGAGGGCAGCTTGCTCGCCAAGTGCGACCGCTGCCAGCGCTGCGTGCAGGCGTGCCCGTACGACCTGGTGCAGCCGCGCCCGCTCAGCTTCGACTTCCCCACCGTGGGCACGCCCGAGCTGATCTACAAGGCGGGTTACTGCGATTTCTGCATGAAGTGCGTCGAGGTGTGCCCGACTGGGGCGCTGACGCTCGACGCGCCGTCGGCTAGCGACATCGGCGTGGCGAAGGTCATCAGCGATGCATGCGTCGCGTGGGATTGGGGCGGATGCACCATCTGCGCCGATGTGTGCCCGGTGGAGGGCGCCATAACGCTCGACGATCGGGGGCGGCCGCATGTGAACGCGCAGCTGTGCGACGGCTGCGGCTTGTGCGAGCTGGAATGCCCGGCTCCTTCGCTGCGCGCCTACAATGCGGCGGCGGCCGAGAAGGGCATCTATGTGTTGAACCGTGCGAGCCAAGCCGCGGCGTTGCCGGGCGCCATAACCTCGCAGCAGTACGAAGCCGGCAAGAACGTGCGGGCGAAGGAGGGCGGCCGTCATGAATAAGATGCGCTACCTGCGGATAGGCGTTGCGGCTGCCGTTCTGGTCGTTGTGTTCGCGTGCACGTTCGCGCATGTGCCCATCGGCACGCTGTGCGCGCTGTGCCCGGTCGGGTTCGCCGAGATGAGCGTGGCGAGCGGGTCGGTGCCGTGGGAGCTGCTGCCCGGTGTGCTGATCGTGCTGGGCGTGGTGTTCCTGCTCGGGCGCGTGTTCTGCTCGTGGGTGTGCCCGACGAGCTTGCTGCGCAACATCTTCGGCGGGCGCACACCGCATGGGCTGACCGGGCGCACCGGCACGTGCGCCGGCTGCAAAGGCGCGAGCGGTTGCGCGGGCGCTCCTGTGCCGGAAGGCGGTTCGGAGGCGCAAGGCGCTTCTGGCGGCGATGATGCGTGCCCGTCGGGTGCGACGGCGTGCGCTGCTGCGGAGGGTGCCGGTGCCTCAGAGGCTGCTGCGGCCGAGGGCGGCTGTGCGAGCGACCCCAACAAGGCTCGCACGCGCAGCAGCCTCGCGGCGCAGGGCATCGTGCTGGCGGTGCTGCTGGTGGTATCGTTCCTCGTGCATTTTCCGGTGTTCTGCCTGTTCTGCCCTATCGGGTTGGCGTTCGGCACCATATTCGCCGTAAGCCGCATGTTCATAACCTGGCAGCCCGGCTGGGAGCTGATCGTGTTCCCTGCCATGCTGGCATTGGAGCTGTTCGTGCTGCGGCGCTGGTGCGCGGCCATCTGCCCGCTCGGGTTCTTCTTCGGCCTTATGGCGAAGGCGCGCAGCCGCATCGGGGTGCTCCCGCGCGTGCGGGTCGATCAGCAGGCGTGCATCCACGCGCAGGGGTGCGAGGTGTGCGCCACCACGTGCCCGGAGGATATCTGCGCGGCCACGGCCGACGCGCGCGACCTAGAGGATTGCACGATGTGCCTCGACTGCCGCGAGCATTGCCCTTCGCGCGCCATACGCATGACGAGATGACCTCGGCGGGCGCATGGCGCCCGCATTCGCGCGTTCGGGCCTGGGTATCGTGCCCTGAAAAGCGGCGTAGAGGAAACCTTCAAAAACCCGAAGGAAAACGGTCATTCCCTGCGAAAAGCATGCCCGAGCGCTCAAGAAAGGCTGAAGATCGGATGGTAGCCGGCTTCGGCGCCCCAGCGCTCATGCGCCATGCTCGGCTCTGCGGGCGAGGAAGATCAGCCTGCCATGACCTTGCTCGCGTTGTGACGGACCCTGTCGAGCACGTCGAAGAACACGGCGAGGTCGTCGTCGGATATGCCCTCGGCGATCTGGGAGGCGCGCGCCACGACCGCTGGCTGTATCTCCACCAGCAGCTTCGAGGCGTCAGGCGTGTTCTCTACGATGTTCGCGCGGCGATCTTTCGGGTGCGGTTTGCGCTGCACCAGACCGCGCTTCACTAGCCGGTCGAGCAGTCGCGCTACGGTGGCGGGTTCTTTGCGCAGCAGCTCGGCCAGGTCTTTCTGCGTCATGGCGCCGTGCTCGTCCAGCTGGTTCAGCGCGTTCCATTGGCCAGACGTTATGCCGAAGGGCGCGAGCGTTATATCGAGGCTGCGCGCAAGCGCCTTCTGGGCCGTGTAGACCTGATAGCCGATGAACTCGCGATGCCGGAGTTTTTCTACCATGCGCGCCTTTCCGAGCAGATGCCTTGCGGCTATCGTATCATTTGGGCATGCAAGAACAGCGACGGAACATGTGGGCGGGGATAGCTTTCACGCTTTTGGGCGGTGCTCTCTGGGGCATCTCTGGGACCAGCGTGCAGTTCCTGACCACTGCGGGCGGGGCGCCCCCGTCGCTCATTACGCTCATGCGCGTGCTCTTGGGCGGCGGCCTGTTCTTCGCGCTCCTGCTGGTGCGGTACCGCGATGCGGTGCGCGCTATGTTCGCCGACGGCCGCTCGGCTGGCGGCATCGTGCTGTTCGCGCTGTCGCTGTACGGCAATCAGCTGTGCTATGCGCAGACCGTGCAGATCACCAACGCCGGCACTGCCACGGTGCTCCAGATGCTCGGCAGCGTGTTCGTCATGCTGTTCGTGTGCGTGACGGCGCGGAAGCTGCCGCATGCGAAGGAGCTCGCCGGGCTCATCATCGCCGTGCTCGCTACGGTGCTCATCGCTACGCAGGGCGATGTGCGCACGCTCGATATCGACCCCGGCGGCCTTGCGTGGGGCATCGCCACGGGGCTGACCACGGCGTTCTACATCTTGGTGCCGAAGCGGTTCGGCTTGTTCGAGCGGTTCGGCAGCGTGCCGGTGGTGGGGACGGGCATGTTCCTCGGCACGGTGTTCGCGGTGCCGGTGTATGCCCTGCAAGGCGGCAGCATCGAGCAGGCTGCGACGGTGCTCGCCGCATTCGGCCCGTTCGAGTGGCTGGTGTTCGCGGGCGGCTTGGTGGTGGTGGGCACCATCGGCGGCTACGGGTTCTATCTGCATGGCGTGTCTATCGTGGGGTCGGTGAAGGGCAGCCTGCTGGGCGCTATCGAGCCGGTCAGCGCAACGACGGTGGCGGCGCTGTGGCTGGGCACCGCGTTCACGGGGTATGACATCGCCGGCATGCTGCTCATGTGCATCATGGTGGCGTTCGTCACCACCGACGAGAAGCCCGACGACGGCTGACAAGGAGGACTGCCGATGCAGGACCGAACAGGATTCGACGCATTCGTGCAGACCATCGCGGCGCTGCGCGCGCCCGACGGCTGCCCGTGGGACCGCGAGCAGACGCACGCGTCCATCGCGTCGAACATGATCGAAGAGGCCTACGAGGCCGTGGACGCCATCGAGGTGGGCGACGTGGCGCATCTGCGCGAAGAACTGGGCGATGTGCTGCTGCAAGTGGTGCTGCAAAGCCAGATAGCGGCCGACCAGGGCGAGTTCACCATCGACGATGTGTGCCATGACATCAACGCGAAGATGGTGCGGCGCCACCCCCACGTGTTCGGCGATGCGGCCGCAGACGATGCGAACGCCGTGCTCGACCTGTGGGACCAGGTGAAGATGCAGGAAGGCGCCGGCCGGGCGCGCGAGGGGCTGCTCGATGGCGTGCCGAAGAGCTTTCCGGCGCTCATGCAGGCGCAGAAGATATCGCGCAAGGCGGCAGCTGCGGGCTTCGAGTGGGAGAGCATCGACGATGTGTGGGTGAAGGTGGCCGAGGAGATGGGCGAGCTGCAAGAGGCGTACGCGGCGGTGCCGAAGTCAGCCAACGGCAAGGTGAGCAAAGACGACCAGGGCGCTGCCGTGCGCGAGGTGGAGGCCGAGTTCGGCGATGTGCTGTTCTCGCTGGTGAACGTGGGTCGCAAGATGGGGCTGGATGCCGAAGCGGCGCTGCGTGCCACATGCGAGAAGTTCCGCCGTCGCTGGGCATTCATGGAAGCCGCGGCCGAGGGCGACTTGGCCGACATGCCGCAGCCTCAACAAGAAGCTCTTTGGCAGGAAGCGAAGAGCCAGGGCTTGTAGCTCTACGGGCGGCGTTCCGCTGCTCGCCCGATGCGCGGCGGACGAGCGATAGGAAGGGGCGAAGGCAGCGCGGCGGCCTCTCCGCCATCGTGCTCGGGGTGCGCTCGCGGAGCGCTTGCCGCTCTAGCGGCTCGCCTTAGCGTGGCGGCCAGGGGATGTTGCCGGGCTCATCCAGCGTGATCTCTTCGCCGCGTTTCGTGGGCAGCCAGATGTTCAGATCGACTGCGGTGGCTATGCCGGGGATGTCGCCTGCATTCGTGTATTGCCAGATGGTGAAATCGAGCGGCGCGGTAGGCGCGGCCACGTCGTATTCCGCGAGCCATACCGGGTAGGCTTGGCGCACCTCGTAGGATATCCGCTTCAAGTCGCGTTGGTTGCCGTAGATGAGCGGCTCGTAGCCCGCAGCTTCGATGGCCTCGCAGAATGCGGCGGCGTTCTGCGACAGCTGCTCGCCGGTCAGATCGTTCGCGCGGGCGCCTTCCACGTGCACCGCTTCGTGATCGTAGGCGATGGCCTGGAAAGCCGAACCCTCCGCCTCCGCTGCGCGCACCTGCTCCAGGGCGAAGGCGGCTTCCTCGGCTGCCTCGGTGGGGGTGATGGCCTGCGAGAAGAAGTAGCCCGACACAGGGATAGCCGCCAGACGGGTGCCGCGGCAGTTCGCTTGGAACTGCTTGTCGAGGTTGAGCGTACCAGCGGTAGCCCCGCGGTGGCCGATGCGCAGGAAGGCGAATTCCACGCCTGCCTGGCCGACATCGCGCCAGTCGATGATGCGCTGGTGCTCCGACACGTCGATGCCCCAGTGCGATACGACCGCGCCGTCTTCCGCATAGCGGAGCTTCTGGCCGTCGCGCTCGAGGCCGTCCCAGTCGTAGAGGCAGATGTAGACCTCGTCGCGCACCACGTCGGGGCGGTCGGGCGTGCAGCCGGTGAGCAGAGCTGCTGCGGTGGCGCCCATCATGGCGAGGGCGGCGCGCCGGGTCATCGTGGGGTTCGAGCTGAGGATATGCGCGGGCGGGCGGAGGCTCATCATGCGCTTACGCCCAGCGGCCGTGCGTCTCGTAGCGGGCTGTTTCGGTCATGCGGTTCGCGTCGTCCACGAACACGACGCGCGGGGCGTTGGCAGGGTCGGCCTGCTCATCGGGGGTGAGGCCGGCATACGCCATGACGATCACCTTGTCGCCCACGCTCACGCAGTGCGCGGCTGCGCCGTTCACGCACACGATGCCGCTGCCCGCTTCGCCGAATATCACGTATGTCTCGAAGCGGTTGCCGTTGTCCACGTCGGCGACCTGCACCTTCTCGTACTCCACGATGCCGGCCGCTTGGGCCAGCGCGGCGTCTATGGTTATGGAGCCCACGTAGCCCAGCTCGGCCTGCGTGACGGTGGCGCGGTGTATCTTGCTCTTCAGCACGGTCAGCAGCACGGCGGCTCCTCGAAGATGAAGTTGTCGATCAGGCGCGTGCTGCCGATGTAGACCGCGAGCGCCACCAGCGCTGCGCTGCCGATGCGCTCGACCGGCTGCATGGTGAGGCCGTCTACCACTTCCAGGTAGTCCACGCGCGCGAGCGGCTCGCTCTCTAGTATGTCCAGCATCAGCCGCTTCAGCGCATGGGCGTCGCGCTCGCCCGCTTCCACGGCGCGCTGCCCGGCGGCCACGGCGCGGCTCAGCACCAGCGCTGCCTGCCGCTCAGCCGCCGACAGGTAGGTGTTGCGCGAGCTCTTGGCCAGTCCGTCGTCCTCGCGCACGATGGGGCATCCCACCACGCGCACCGGCAGGTTCAGGTCGCGCACCATGCCCTTCACGATGGCCAGCTGCTGCGCGTCCTTCTGGCCGAAGAACGCCAGGTCGGGCTGCACGATGTTGAACAGCTTCGTAACCACCGTGCACACGCCGCGGAAATGCCCCGGCCTCGATGCGCCGCAGAGCGTCTCCGCCAGCGCGTCGGCCGTTACATAGGTGTTGAACCCCGCGGGGTACATCTCGTCGGCCGAGGGGTGGAACACCAGGTCGACCCCGTGCGCTTCGCAGAGCTCGGCATCGCGCTCGAGGTCGCGCGGGTAGTTGTCGAAGTCTTCGTTCGGCCCGAACTGGATGGGGTTCACGAACACCGACACCACCACGGCGTCGCACGCTTGGCGCGCGGCGTCCATCAGGCTCTGGTGGCCTTCGTGCAGGTAGCCCATGGTGGGCACGAGCCCCACGGTGCGCCCCGCGGCCTTCCACTGCGCGATCTGCTCGCGCACCTCGTCTATCGTGGTTGCTATGCGCATGATGCTGCTCGCCTCCGATCAGTAGCAGTGCTCGGGTGCCGGGAACGCGCCGTCCTTCACGCATTCGTCGAACTCGCGGTATGCCTGGCGCATCAGCGCGCCGGCCTCGGCGAAGCGGCGCACGAACTTGGGGGTGAAGTCGTCGAACATGCCCAGCATGTCCTGATTCACCAGCACCTGCCCGTCGCAGTCGGGCCCCGCGCCGATGCCGATGGTGGGTATGCGCAGCTCTTCGGTGATGCGTGCGCCCACGGCGGCGGGCACGGCCTCTATCACCACGGCGAAGGCGCCGGCGTCTTGCACCGCGCGCGCGTCGGCTATGAGCTGCTCGGCGGCATCGTCGGTCTTGCCCTGCACCTTGAAGCCGCCGAGGGCGTTGATGCCCTGCGGCGTCAGCCCGATATGGGCGCACACGGGGATCTTCGCTGCCACGATAGCGGCGATGTGGTCGGCCATCGGCACGCCGCCTTCGAGCTTCACGGCGTTCGCGCCGCCCTCCTTTATGAGGCGCCCCGCGTTCTCCACGGCCTGCGCAGCCGACACTTCGTATGACATGAACGGCATATCGGCCACTACCAGGGCATTCTGCGCGCCGCGCACCACGGCGGCGGTGTGGTGCACCATGTCCTGCATGGTGACGGGCACCGTGCTCCCCAGCCCGAGCATCACGTTGCCCAGCGAATCGCCCACGAGGATGGCGTCGATGCCCGCCTCGTCCACCAAGCGCGCGGTGGTGTAATCGTAGGCGGTCAGCATCGAGATCTTCCGACCCTCAGCCTTCATCTTCTGGAATGTGGAAACCGTTACGGCCACGTTCGCTCCCTCTCTGGAATGCCTGCTCAAGCAGTATATCGAGCCTGAACATTGTACGCGACCGCTACCTCGCCGGCGCCCCTCAGACGGGAGCGGCCAAAATGCGACAGGGGACGGGGACGAACCCAAAGGGACGGAGCAGATGGGGGTGCGTTCGGGTGCTGCAAGCGCTCTAGCGGGGGTTCGCAACCGCTGGGCGCCTTTATTTCTGCGAAAATGAATCCACAGGTTGGTAGTGTGCCACCGCCGCGTGGCTTAGTGTTGTCGGTGCCGGCGCTATCCGACCCTATCAAGAAAGGTATTGCGAATGAGCTTTCGAGACAATCTGCTGCACCTGCGCGCATCGCGGAATATGACGCAGGAGCAGCTCGCTATGATGCTGGGAGTGAGCCGCCAGTCGGTCACCAAGTGGGAATCGGAGCGGTCGTACCCCGAGATGGACAAGCTGCTGAAGCTGTGCCAGATATTCGACTGCACGCTCGACGACCTCGTACAGGGCGACCTGACCGACCGCCAGCCCGACCCGGCAGCGGCAGCGCCGAAGGCTCCGCCCGCCGACGTGTTCGGCTACGACGAGCACGCGCGGCGCTTCGCCAACAGGATATCGCTCGGCGTGTTCCTCATCATCTTCGGTGTGGCGGCATCGCTCATCTTCTTCGCCGCGGGCGAACCTGCGGAAGCCATCCTGTTCCAGCTGCCCGAGAACGTGGCGGCGGCCATCGGCACCATGTGCATCTTCGCCGCCATCGCCGGTGCGCTGGCGCTGATGATACCGGCGGGGATGGAGCATTCGCACTTCATGCGCCGCCATCCCTATATCGAGGATTTCTACACCGAGGAGCAGAAGGCGCAGGCGCGCTCGTCATTCACCGCGCAGCTGATCGGCGGCATCGCCACCATCTTCTTCGGCATCTGCTTGCTCATGCTGCTCGATGGGTCTTCGGACATGGGATCGCTGCGCCCGCGCGACCTGCTCGTCCTCAGCGTGAACGGCGAGATGCTGGGCACGGTGGCGATGCTGGTGTGCGTCGCGGTAGGCGCGTTCTTCATCGTGCATGGCAGCATGATGCTCGCGCGCACGAACCTGGCGAACTACAACATGGCCGCCGCCGAGGTGCTCGAGGCCCACGAGATAGCGCAGGCGCCCCTTCCGCCCGAGAAGAAGGAGGAGATGCTGAAGACGAAGAGCATCGACCGGAAGATCGGCGCCCTGTGCGGGACCATCATGATGATAGCCACCATAGCGGGGCTGGTCATGCTGTTCGTGCCCAGCTACCAGGAACCGCTCTTCTGGCTGGCCTGGCCCATCGGCGGCATCTTGTGCGGGATCGTGTCGGTGCTGATGAAGGGGTTCAGCCGGCAAGACTAGCGCTTGCGCCGGCGGGCGCGCGATGCCACATGACGGCTGCGCCACCGGCCGCATACGGCTGCGTGACAAGGCCCCGCGCTGCTGCCTGCCTCCTGCGGCGCGCGCATAGAATCTGCCCAATGGCAATACCGCTATGGAGAACAGAAGGAGGCTATCATGACTGTGATGGAATCCATAAAGTCGGCAGCGAACCAGACCAAGGAAGCCCTGCAAGACGCGGGCGAGACGGCGAAGCCGTTCCTGGAGAATGCGAAAGAGGCGCTGGGCAATGCGGCCGATGAGGTGAAGGAAAAGGGCAGCAGCGCCCTTGAGACTGCCAAGGACAAGGGCGGCAACGTGCTCGATGCTGCCAAGCAGAAGGGCAGCGAGGCCGCAGAGGGCCTGAAGAACGCCGCCGAGAAGGTGACGAAGAAGGATCTGGACGGCGACGGGAAGGTCGGCGAGTAGCCGGAAGACCCTCGCTTGTTGGAATGGCCGGGCGCTGCGATGCCCGGCCGTTCCAATTTGCGCGGCATGCGGTATAATCGCTTGCCATGCGGGTGTAGTTCAATGGTAGAACTCGAGCCTTCCAAGCTCGCCACGCGAGTTCGATTCTCGTCACCCGCTCCACAGAGATATCTCAGGAACCGCCTCCGGGCGGTTCCTGCGCTTTCCGGCTCGGGTACAATTGTTGCGGAACCTACGTGGAAGGAGTGCCCATGACGGCACGTGCATTCGATACCTTCATCTTCGATCTTGATGGGACGCTGCTCGACACTTTGCCCGATCTGACGCTTCTGGCGAATCGCATCTTGCGCGATGTGGGCTGCCCGGAGCGCACGCAGGCCGAGATACTGTCGTTCGTGGGTAACGGCGTCCGTCGGCTGATGTACCAGGCGCTGCCCGAAGGGACGCCGGAGGACACCGCCGAGCGCGCCATGCAGATATGGAACGACCACTTCCAAGAATACTACGAGCACACCTTCCCCTACCCGGGCATCGAGGATATGCTGCGCGAGCTGCGGCTGCGCGGCGTGCGCATCGGCGTGGTGTCGAACAAGCTGCAAGCCGGCGTTGACCAGATCGTCAGCGTGAAGCTGCCGGGCATGGTGGACGACATGCTGGGCGAGAGCCCCATGGTGCCGCGCAAGCCCGACCCCACCGGGGTGAACATGATGATGCAGGCGCTGGGTGCTGCGCCCGATCGCACGGTGTACGTGGGAGATTCCGAGGGCGATATGCGGGCGGCGCACAACGCGGGTCTGTTCGCCATCGCGGTGGCGTGGGGCTACAACGACCCGGCTGGGTTCGCGGGTGAAGGCGCGCTGCCCGATGCTGTCGTGGAGGCGCCGGAAGAGCTGCTGGCATTCGCGGCGGCTGCGCAGGCCGACCCAGATATGGATGGCGCGATCGGTGCCGACCTCTAGGACGGAGCGAGCCGCGCAAGGCGGCAGCAGCATCTGGCCTGTGGTGGTGTCATGGGCGCTCGTGGTGCTGTGGGCGGGGTTCATCTTCTTCATGTCGGCTCACACCGGTAGCGACCTGAACGAGGGCGACGACCTGGTGGCGCACATCAAGCAATGGCTGAACGAGGTGCAGCTGCGCTGGTTCGGGCCGGGGGTCGATCTGGCGTCGTCGGTCGCGCATTTCTGCGAGTTCGCGGTGTTCGGAGCCTTGCTGTCGAATGCGCTCGGCAGGCACGTGGTGGGAAGCCGGGGTCGCGTGCTGCTCGCGGCGGTGGCTGTAGCCAGCGCGTATGCTATCACCGACGAGGTGCATCAGATATTCGTGCCCGGGCGCGTGTGCGATGTGGCCGATTGGGCGGTCGATACAGCAGGTGCGCTCCTCGGCGCGGGCATTTGGGCGCTGGTGGCGCGGGCTCGGGCGCGCACGCGAGCGCGATAGCCCCTGTCGGCCCCGCAGCGATCAGCAATCTTGCAGGCGCTTCAGCGCTTTCAGGCGGGCGTTCGAGGTCTTGCGCGAGAGGCTGCGCGCATCCGGCGGCGTCAGCAGCGCCGCCACAGTGGTGTCGAGCGCCTTGGCGATGCGCGCGAGCATCGAGAGCTTCAGGTCGGACGTGCCGCTCTCTATCTTGTAGAGCGTCGGGCGCGATATGCCGGCGACTTGCGAGAACCGCGACATGCTCATCGCTTGCGCCTTCCGCAGGCGCTCCACGTTGTAGCCCAGCACAACGGCCTCTTCCAAAGCGAGCTGAGGATGCTCCTTGGCAGGCACGTTATGTTGCTTCACGAAGTCCATTCGCAAAGCGTAAACGGCTACATCAACACATGTGTAAGCGGTTGTTTACAAATCGGGTAATTCGTAGGGGCGCGCGTCTGTTAGCCCCGTAAAAGCGCCAGAAAACCGCTTTCCGTCCGGCGCTGTTCTGGCGCGTTCGCGCGGCTTATGCGCCCTCGAAGCCGTTGGGGTTGTTCGACTGCCAGCGCCACCCGTCCTCGCACATGCGGTCCAAGTCGTAAGCGGCTTGCCAGCCCAGCTGCTCGCGCGCCTTGTCCACTGCGGCGTAGTTCTCGGCTATGTCGCCCGCGCGGCGCGGTTTCACCTCGTAGGGGATGCTCTGCCCGCACGCGCGCTCGAACGCATGGATGACATCTATGACGCTGGAACCGTTGCCGGTGCCCAGGTTGAAGATGCCCACGCCGCGACGCGTGCCGTCGGCCGCAGCCGGCCCGGATATGCTCGCGTCGCCAGCCACCACGCCGCCGTCAGGCGTGCCGGATGCGCCGGCCATCCACCCGAGCGCTGCCACGTGCCCGCGCGCCAGGTCGACCACATGCACGTAATCGCGTACGCCGGTGCCGTCGGGGGTGGGGTAGTCGTCGCCGAATACGCCTACGCGCTCCAGCTTCCCCACGGCCACCTGGGCGACGTAGGGCAGCAGGTTGTTGGGGATGCCCTTGGGGTCTTCGCCGATCAGGCCGCTGTCGTGCGCGCCGATGGGGTTGAAGTAACGCAGCAGCACCACGTTCCACTCGTCGTCGCCGATGTAGGTGTCGGTCAGTATCTGCTCGAGCATGCTCTTGGTCTGGCCGTAGGGGTTCGTGGCGTTGTGCTTCGGCGCGGCCTCGGTCAGCGGCACGGAGTCGGGCTCGCCATACACCGTGGCGCTCGACGAGAACACGATGTTCTTCACGCCATGCTGGCGCGCCACGTCGAGCAGCACCAGCGTGCCGGCCACGTTGTTCCAGTAGTATTCCAGCGGCTTCTCCACCGATTCGCCGACGGCTTTGAAGCCCGCGAAGTGGATGATCACGTCGATGGGGAAGGTGCTGAACGTGCGCTCTAGCGCCGCGCGGTCAAGGATGGATGCCTCGACGAACGCGAGCTGCGGGTCGTCGGCGGCAAGGCCGGTTATCTGGCGGATGCGGTCGAACACCACGGGGTTGGCGTTGCTCAGGTCGTCGAGCACCACCACGTTGTAGCCGCGTTGCAGCAGCTCCACCACCGTGTGGCTGCCGATGAACCCGGCGCCCCCCGTCACCAGCACGGTCGTATCCTGCGCCTGCTTCCCCAGCAACCTGTTCGCCATGTTCCGCTCCTCCGTCCGTCCGTTCATGCGTCCGTTTGCCTGCTAGCGCACTGCCAGTTCGCGCGTCCGTTTGCCTGCTAGCGCACTGCCAGTTCGCGCGCGAATGTTTCACGTGAAACATTCTAGCAGGGAGCACCCACGCCAAAGGGTTACACCCACGTGCCAAAGGTCTTTACATATGCCTCTGAATTGGAGTTCGTTGATATCAGCTCATTACGTGGTGCATCGTCAGCCGCAATAACTCAATGCCACTCGACTACGCCAGCTGGCAAGAAGCTGCAGGATTCCGAGCACCAGATAGAACGCTGACACGCCGTTCGGGATGAACGCCAGCTCGAAGGCGGTCCACAGGATGAGCAAGATGCCTGCGGCGATACCCCAGGAATAAGAAGTGGCCAAGTCGTCCTTAAACCTGAGAGCGAGCGCTATCACGTTGGGCAGCCCGTTTACGAACAGAAGGGCGAGACCTGCCCAGAATAGGTTCTCCTTCATGAAGGCGGGAAGCGGCAGAGGATCGAGGATCGACACCGGCATCCATTCGTTCCACGAAAGAGGCAGCACGAAAAGAGCGCTCGCCATCATCCAAAGCCCGCAGACAGGGGCGCATATCCCGTCGAACCAGTTCATGAAGAGCGCGAACCCGCGCACAAGCTTGTCCGTCACGCCTCGACCCCTTCCTCAATCTGGCAGATGCAGGCAAGCTCCGGCTCTAGATACTCGCGCACCGTGCCATCGATCCGTTTTCCATGATACGCAGCATTTTCGCTGCTTTAGTGAGCAGAAGGGACATCCCAAAACGCTCATTCAAACCCGACATTGTAGTAGATGACATTGGGCACTCTTTGGCAGCCCGCACCCACACCGCCTGTTCATTCGTTCACTCGCCAGCGCACTGTCAGTTCGCGCGCGAATGTTTCACGTGAAACATTCAAAGCGCCTGAGCGCCTGAGGTGCCATTTTGCGCGCCCTTTGGCACGACGAGCGCCTGAGGCTGCTGTGACCCTTTGGCGCGATTGAAGGCAAACAGGCCCCCGGGGAACCGGAGGCCTGTTTGTTGGCGGTTCTGCAAGACGAGGAGAGCAGGCCGCCTCAAAAGCAAAAGAGAGGAGGTGAGGTGCGGTCCATCGCGTTCGTGCGATGCTCCGTTCCTCTGGAAGTTAGTTTAGGCTAACTCTTTGGGCGATGCAACAGCGCGCGGCCCGAAAACGGGCTTGCGAGGCTTCATTTCCATAGCTTGCGCACATTTTGGAGCGCTCAGATCGCGAATGGGCCGCGCAGGGCGCTCGTCGGCGGCTCTTGCGGCGGCATTCCCGGTATAATCGGCTCAACGATCGAGGCTCACGAAGGAGAGGGCATGTCTGATATCCATTTCGGCACCGATGGCTGGCGCGCGATCATCGGCGAGGACTTCACGGAGGGCAATCTGCGCAAAGTCGTGGACGCGGCGGCGCAGGTGTTCGCAGAGGGCGCATCGGAGGCGGGCGCGCAGCCGGGCGAGCTGGGCGTGCTGTATGTGGGCCACGATTGCCGGCAGGATGCGCATCGCTACGCGCAGATAGCGGCCGAGACTGCGGCGGCGCACGGCTTCCGCGTGAAGCTGACGCAGGACTATTGCCCCACGCCCGCGCTGTGCTGGTCGGTGGCGCACGACGACGAAGCGGTCGGCGGCATCATGCTCACCAGCTCGCATAACCCGGCCGAGTACCTGGGCGTGAAGCTGCGCATGGCCGACGGCGGCGCGAGCCCCAAGGAGTTCACCGACCGCGTGGAGCTGGTCATGGATGCCGACGAGGGCGCGCCGGCCGATGCCGCGGAGGTGCCGGACGAGGCGGTGTGCGAAGCAGTGCACGGCCACGGCAGCCAGGTGTGCGCGCAGGCCGGTACCGTTTCCGAGGCCGACCTGATGACGCCGTATCTGGCGGCGCTGCGCGAGCTGGTCGATGTGGAGGCTATCCGCGCGGCGGGCCTGCGCGTGGTGGTCGATCCGCTGTTCGGCGCTGGGCGCCTCTACCTGGCCGACCTGCTGCGCGACATGGGTGTCGAGGTGGTCGAGATGAACAACGCATGCGACCCCACCTTCGACGGGCTGCACCCTGAGCCCATCCCGCCCTGGGTCGATCGCGGACTGGCGAAGGTGCGCGAGCTGGGCTACGACGCGCTATTCATCAACGACGGCGACGCCGACCGCATCGGCGCCGGCGACTCGCGCGGGAACTTCGTGAACCCGCACCGCATCATCGCGCTCGTGACCGAGCACATGGTCGACCGCGGCGAGACGGGCCGCGTGGTGTCCACCATAACGGCCTCGGCGCTGCTCGACCGCCTGTGCCGCAAGCTGGGGCTCGAGCTGGTGTCCACGCCCGTCGGGTTCAAGTGGATATACGGCGAGATGGAGAAGGGCGGCGTGATGGTCGGCGGCGAGGAGTCGGGCGGCATCGGCCTGCCTGGCCACGTGAAGGAGCGCGACGGCCTGCTGATGGCGCTGCTGCTGACCGAGATGATGGCGCAGACCGGCAAAGATCTGGGAACGCTGGTCGACGAGATGCTGGACGACCTGGGCCATCTGGAATTCGCGCGCCGCGGCCTCACCGTCACCGATGCGCAGATGGACGCGTTCCGCACGCGCACCATCCCCACGTTCGCGCCCGACGAGGTATGCGGGAAGCGCGTGGTGGGTGAAGACCGCCGCGATGGCGTGAAGTTCATGCTGGAAGGCGACGCTTGGGTGATGATGCGTCCCTCGGGCACCGAGCCGCTGGTGCGCATCTATGCCGAGGCTGAGACGGTCGACCAGGTGGAGGGGCTGCTTGATTGGGCGCAAGGAGTTGTGGAAGACGGAAGCGGTTGTTAGGCTTTTTGTAGGTGTTTGAGAATGGACCAGGCTTTTTGCTTGGTCCTTTCTTCTTGCAGCATGGCGTTGAAGTCTTGGAATGTTGCGGCGGTACGGCCGAATATGCGGGTGCGGGTGTCGAGTGGCACGTCGCAGCGGTAGGCTTCTTTGAAGAGGGTGCAGCTTGCGGCGTCGAGCGCTATGAGGGCTACCGGGTCGAGGCCTTCTGTGATGGTGAAGAGGTCGTTGGCGCCGAGCGTGGGCGCATCGGCAGCTTCGCGCAGGTGCAGCCAGGCGATGCTGCGCTTGAAGCCCAGGCGGTCGGCCGAGCTGGTCAGGGCGTCGCGGGCTGCGGGTGACGGGGCTTCTTCCCCCACGATGAGCAGCATGGCCTCTGGGGTGGCCTCGACGAAACCGGCGTACGCTTCCAGCACGCTGAGCGCATTGGCTTCATAAATGTTACTGTTCGCAGGATTCTTCACACCAACCCCTTGCGTAAACCTCTGCCGGCCAGTAAAAAGGATATCAGCAATAGGCAGGAGCTGCCAAAGAGATGCGCGAAGGCGAAGGCGCCCAAGGGGTACGCCAAAGGGACGGAGCAAATGGCACCCCTTCTCAGGGGGCGCTTCGCAAGACGGTTTCGTTAACGGAAGAAGGGGTGCCATTTGCTCCGTCCCTTTGGCACCGTGCCGGGGCATCTTCGGCGGTAAGACAGGAGGTTCGGCATGTGCACGAATGGGGTCAACACTGGCCAGCTCGAGCTGATGATCGAGCAGATAGACGACCACGTGAAGCTGGAGCGCCGCTGGGCGCATAACCTGGCGCACAATGCGGAGGACGCTGGGTTCGCCACTGTTTCCGCGAAGCTGCATGCGGCGCAGGCGCTGCTCGACGACGTGCGTGCGCTGCTCGACGAGGCGAAGGACGCCATCGAAGACGACTCCGAGGCCGCCGACGGCGTAACGGTCAGCTTGGTCTAGCATGAAGCAAGACCTCATGCGCTTCTCGGTGGCTATGCCCGAGGAGCTGCTCATAGAGTTCGATCAGCTGGTGGCGCGCCGCGGGCTGGCGAAGAACCGCAGCGAGGTGATACGCGATCTGGTGCGCGAGGCGCTGGTGGAGGCGAAGTGCGCCACGCCGGGCGCCCTGGTGATGGGCACGCTGACCATCGTGTACAACCATCATGCCAGCGACTTGCAGGAGAAGCTGCACGACATCCAGCACGACTATTTCGGGAACATGGTGTCGACGGTGCATGTGCACGTGGATGCGCATACCTGCCTGGAAGTGATCGTGCTGCAAGGCGAGACGACCCAGGTGCAGGACATCGCCAACCTGATACTGGGCACGAAGGGCGTCCAGAACGGCAAGCTGGTACTGACCACCTGCGGGCAGCACGGCCAGCATACATAGAAGGGCAGCGGTATGGCAGACGACAAGGTGATGCTCGGGCACGGCAGCGGCGGCACCATGATGAAGCGCATCATCGACGAGGTGTTCATGGGCGCGTACGGCAACGACGCGCTGGCGACCGGCGACGATGCGGCGGTGCTGCCCGTGCCGGCCGACGCGGGCCGGCTGGCGTTCAGCACCGATTCGTTCGTGGTGACGCCGCACTTCTTCCCCGGCGGCGATATCGGGCGGCTGGCCGTCTGCGGCACGGTGAACGACGTGGCCACCAGCGGTGCGGTGCCCGTTGCGCTCAGCTGCGGCATGATCTTGGAAGAGGGTTTCCCGATGGACGACCTGCGCCGCATCTGCGAGAGCATGGCGCGCGCAGCCGAGGAAGCTGGCGTGCGCATCGTCACCGGCGACACCAAGGTGGTGAACCGCGGGCACGGCGATGGCGTGTTCATCAACACGTCGGGCGTGGGCGTGCTGCGTGAAGGCGTGGAGCTGGGCGGTGCGCAGTGCCGCCCGGGCGACGCGGTGCTGGTGAGCGGCGCGCTGGGCGACCACGGCATAACCATCATGAGCCAGCGCGAAGGGCTCGGCTTCACGGCCGACATAGAGAGCGACGCGGCTCCGCTGAACCACCTGATAGCCGACGTGCTGGCGGCGGCGCCCGCCACGCGCTGCTTCCGCGACCCCACGCGCGGCGGCCTGGCCTCCACGCTGAATGAGCTGGCCGCGCAGGCCGGCGCCGACATAGCGGTGGAAGAGGCGGCTGTGCCGGTGAAGCCCGCGGTGCAGGGCGCCTGCGAGATGCTCGGCTACGACGTGATGCAAGTGGCCAACGAGGGCAAGATGGTGTGCGTGGTGGCTCCCGACCAGGCCGAGGCTGCGCTGGCGGCCATGCACGCGAACCCTTACGGCGCCGATGCGGCCATCATCGGCGAGGTGCAGCAGGCGCCCGCCGACCGCGCCCCGCGCGTGACGTTGCGCACCGCTTTCGGCAGTACGCGCATCCTCGATATGCTCGTGGGCGAACAGCTGCCGCGCATCTGCTGACGCATCCCGGTTCGCCTTTCGCGCAGCCCTTCGCCGCGCGGAGAACGGCTCCCGCCGAAGCAGGTATACAACCCGCTTCCGTTAGGCGGTTTTAGGGTTGCAACGTGGGCTGGTAATGGTATCGTGGCGCCAGCAAAAGCCATTGGGTAGACGAGGTGCGCTGCAGCGCATGCCCAACGACACGAAAAGGAGTTGATACCATGTCTCATCCGGTTATCGAAGCTGACGAGTGCATCGGTTGCGGTATCTGCGTTGATGCGTGCCCGCAGGAGGTTCTGGAAGTGGTCGGCGGCGTCGCCGAGACCGTGAACGAGGATGCCTGCATCGCCTGTGGCGACTGCCTGGAAGAGTGCCCGATGGGCGCCATCACCGAGATCGTGGAGGACTAGCTCCCGACCTTTCGCGCATATGCATTGCGAAAAGCCGCGCTCCGCGCGGCTTTTTTCATGCCTCGCCCCTGTTGCTGGCGTTCGCATCGTCGCATTCCCTCGAAAATCCGGAGCCGAATAGCAGAGAATCCTCGAAAATCCCGGTTGAATCCGCTCGAAAATCCCGGTTGGCGTGATATAGTACCCGTATGACCAGTAGATTCGGAGGAATGCTATGTCATGCTATACCGCGCTGAAGCCGACCGAGTACCTACCGAGGCTCGCAGACGAGCTGGTGCAACAGCGGCTCGCGCAATTCGGCGCCGTGGAGATATGCGGTCCCCGGTGGTGCGGGAAGTCGTGGACGGCCGCCGCCTTCGCCGAGAGCATCATCCGCATCGACGAAGATGCGACCCTCTATAACGACGACCCCGCTCTGGCCCTACTCGGCGAGCAACCGCACGTGATCGATGAATGGCAGGATGCTCCGGCGGTCTGGAACCTGGTCAGGCATAGCATCGACGACAGCGCGAATCGGAAAGGCCAGTATATCCTCACCGGCTCTTCGGCGCCGCCTCAGCAGGAGCAGCGCCACAGTGGCGCCGGGCGCATCGGGCGGCTCCGCATGAGCACCATGACGCTCGCCGAGACGGGCGAATCGAGCGGCACTGTCTCGCTGCGCGGCCTGTTCGACGGCGTTTTCTCTCCGCAGGGATCGCACATGGGCTTGCAAGAGCTGGCGGGTATCATCTGCCGCGGCGGTTGGCCGGCCCTGCAAGCGCGTGGAGATGCGGCTGACAGTGCGCCCATCATCGACGAATACCTTGATGCGCTGTTCGACATCACGCTGCGCAAGGCGGGGAAGAGCCCTCTTCTGGCTCGGCGCATCGCGCTCGCTCTCGCGCGCAACATCGGCACGAGCGCCACGCTCAGAACGCTCGCAGACGATGCAGCTGCCGGCGAGGACACCGCGCCGAGCGACGATACCGTGTCGAAATACCTTGCCGAGTTCGCCATGAATTATTTCCTCGACGAGCTTCCCGGCTGGGATGCGCCGATCAGGTCCCGCTCGCGGGTGCGCACCAAGCCGAAGCGCTATTTCGCCGACCCTTCGCTCGCGGCGGCGCTCTTAGGCACGGCGCCCGATCGCCTCGTGCGGGAAGGCCAGCTGCTCGGCGTGCTGTTCGAGTCGCTCTGCATCCACGATCTGGGCGTGTATGCCAGCATGCTGCCAGATGCCTCGCCGCAATCGCTCCGATATTATGCGGACGCTGACGGCCTCGAGGTAGACGCGGTGATAGAGCTCCGTGACGGCCGCTGGGCCGCCTTCGAGGTGAAGCTCGGCGAATCCGAACAGGAAGAAGCGGCAGCCAGCCTGTTGCGCCTGCGCAAGAAGGTGGCCGCCAACCCCGCGGCGCGCAACCCGGAACCCGAATTTATGGCCATCCTCGTGGGCAAAGGTGCCTACGCTCGCCAGCGCAAAGAGGACGGCATCTACGTGATACCTCTGGACACATTAACCGCCTGAACGGGCGATATTCTGCGATATTGCGCCGATAAGATGGAAAGCATCCCGTGACATCGGTAAGGAATTCTGTTAGTTC
This sequence comes from uncultured Eggerthellaceae bacterium, assembly GCA_910584145.1. Taxonomy (GTDB): domain Bacteria; phylum Actinomycetota; class Coriobacteriia; order Coriobacteriales; family Eggerthellaceae; genus Adlercreutzia_A. Next base: position 51,935 of record CAJTXX010000011.1, read on the forward strand.
GGCATGTTCTGGCCTTTTCATGTCTTTCGGGTTTTTCTTTGCTTGCCCTATCCATTCTGTGATCGAGCGTCTATAATCGCGCCGTCAACGGGAAATGGCACAAACCTAGGGACCAGTAATAGGGATATAGGTGCACACGATGCAGAGAGCATGGCATGCTTCTCTGCGGGAACGCAAGGGAATCGCGGTCAAGTTATTCAACTGCATTCTTGTTGCCGTCATGATCGTGACGCTTGTATGCCCAAGTGTAGGTACCCTCGGACCAGCTCCATATGCATTCGGAATCACCGATGGGGCAGTTGTAGAAGGTGTGCCAACTTTGGCTGCACAGCGTAGCGACGATGTTCTCGCAGAAGCGCAAGATGATGGTGCGGTGTTGAATCCTGACGATATATTAGGTAGCGTCGATGACGATGCTGCTGGCGACCCTGGGCCGGATGCGGGCTCCGATG
>CAJTXX010000012.1 GCA_910584145.1 uncultured Eggerthellaceae bacterium
GGCCGCGGCCAGCTTCTCAGAGGGCTGCGGGAGCAGGGGCTGCGGGCGCCCTCGCGCTGGTGGGGCGCGGTCTGGCTGCTTTCTGGGATAAGAGCCATGTCGCCTTCCTCGTGGTAGCGGCGCTCGTGCTGGGCGCGGCGGGGCTCGGCATCGAGGAGCTCATCTCGGCGGGGCATATCCGCCCCGGCGTGAAGATCGGCGAGGTGGACGTATCGGGCATGACCAGCGAAGAGGCCCAGAGCGCCGTGGCGTCGGTGTATGAGAACAACCTGGCCTCCACGACCGCATTCATCTTCGATAGCCCCGAGACGGAGCAGTCGGCCGACATAGACGAGCTGCTCTTGCAGGAAGAGGCCTTAGCAGAGCAGATATCGCTCGAGGATTCCCGCTCGTCCAAGCAGATGTGGAAGGCCAACGCTGATACGCTGGGCGCCACGCTGCCCATCGAGGGGATGGTCGACGAGGCGCTCGCCATCGGCCATGGCACCGACCTGTTCGGGCGCATCGGCGCGGCGCTGCTCGGCTCGCAGATCCCCGTGCGGCTCGACCTCAACGAGGAGAGCCTGAGCAAGCTGATCGACGACATCGACGCGACCTTGGGCACGGTCATGGTCGACTGGGGCGTGCAGGTGGTCGACGGCGCCGCCAGCCTCACCCCAGGCAACGACGGCGAGCAGATCGACGCCGTTGCGTTCCGCGACCGCATCACCGAGCTGCTCGTCGCCGATGCCGATGTGCGCAAGACGATGGTGGCGGAGCTGGTGTTCACGCCGCTGCGCATCGACGAGGCATCCGCGCAGGCTACCTGCGATGCCGTCAACGATGCCATCAGAGAGGGGGCGTCGTTCACCTACGACGGGAAGACGCTCGAGACGCCTGCGGCCATGATGGGGGAGTGGATCGGCACCGAGGTGGTGGCGCGCGGGGATGGGCATATGCTCGCGCCGTCCATCAACCGCCACGATGCCGCCCGGTCGATCGCCGCGTCGCTGACCAAGGGGGAGACGGGCAGCGCCGTGGCTGTCAGCTTCGAGGATGACGGGGGCGGCCTTATGGTGGTGCCCGACGCCGAGGTGATAATCCCGTCGGTCGACGATGCCGTGGATGCGCTGGATGCCAGCCTGTTCGAGGCGTTCCGCGACGGCGGCGCCTACGAGCAGCGCGGCGAGCGCTTCGGCATACCTATCGAGGCGGCCACCGCCGAGGGCCCCTTCACCTTCGACGAGGCCATCGCCAACGGCATCATCAGCGAGATAGCGTCCTATACCACCAGCTACACCGACACGGAATCGACTCAGAACCGCAACTGGAACATCCAGCACGCCTCGGATATCCTGAACGATTCGGTGGCGCTGCGCGACGGCGGCAGCTGGTCGTTCACGGGCATCTTGGGCGAAGCCTCGGCCGAGAACGGCTTCAAGGAAGCCAACACCATCGTCGATGGCGAGGTGGTGCCCGAGGCGGGCGGCGGCGTGTGCCAGGTGTCCACCACGGTGTTCAACGCCGTGTACGAGTCGGGCTTCCCCATAACGCAGCGGCACAACCACACGCTGCGCATGAGCAGCTATCCTGACGGGCGCGATGCCGCCATCGCCTACCCGTACATGGACCTGAAATGGAAGAACGACTCCGCCTCTGACGTGCTGCTGCGCATGTCGTACACGAGCACCTCGGTCACTGCGCACCTCTACGGGGTGCCGCCCGGCTACACCGTGGATTCCCAGACCGGCGCCTGGCAGCCCGGCGAGGAGTTCAAGACCAAGGTGAAGGTGGACGAGACGAAGCCCGAGGGCTACAAGAAGACCAAGACGATGGGCACCGATGGCGTCAGCATTTCCGTGATACGGACGGTGACCGGAAAAAACGGGGAAGTGGTGCGCACCGACCGGTTCGATTCCGTATACTCGCCTGTTAACAAGGTGATCGTGACCGGGCCGAACACGCCGGTCGACCTTGAAGCGGAATCTGAGAAGAGCACATGAGCAAGGCACGAGGAGGGACGAGGATGGGCGAGTATTTCCAGCCCGAGATAGAGACGATGCCGCGCGAGCAGCTCCGCGCGCGGCAGCTCGAGGACCTGAAGTGGAGCGTGAAGCACGCCTACGACAACATCGAGCTGTACCGCGAGCGCTTCGACGAGGCCGGCGCATCGCCCGATGACATACGCACGCTCGAGGACCTCCAGCGCTTCCCGTTCGTGGTGAAGCAGGATATGCGCGATGCCTATCCGTTCGGCATGTTCGCGCTCGGCAACGAGGATGTCGCGCGCATCCATGCCTCGTCGGGCACCACCGGCCAGGCGACCGTGGTGGGGCATTCCAAGCGCGACTTGGAGAATTGGGGCGACTGCTTCGCCCGCGGTATCGCGATGGTGGGCGGCTCGGCTGCCTCCACCGTGCAAGTCTCTTATGGCTATGGCCTGTTCACCGGCGGCTTGGGCGCGCACAGCGGTGCGGAGGCCATGGGCTGCACCGTCATACCCACCTCTTCGGGCAACACGAAGCGCCAGGTGCAGATGATGCGCGACTGCAAGACCGATATCCTGGCTTGCACACCGTCGTATGCGCTGCTCATCGCCGATACCGCGCGCGAGATGGGCTACGACCCTGCGACCGATTTCGCCATATCGGCGGGCATCTTCGGCGCCGAGCCCTGCTCTGAGAACATGCGGCAGGAGATATCGGAGAAGCTGGGCATCCAGTATTGCGACGTCTACGGCCTGTCCGAGATCATGGGGCCGGGCGTTGCGATGGAATGCCGCGAGCGCGGCGGCCTGCACATAGCCGAAGACCAGTTCTACTGCGAGATCGTGGACCCCGACACCGGCGAGGTGCTGCCCGACGGCGAGTGGGGCGAGCTGGTGATAACCACGCTCACACGCGAATGCTGCCCGATGATCCGCTACCGCACGCGCGACGTGACGCGCATCGTCAGCGAGCCGTGCCCGTGCGGGCGCACGCATCGCAAGATCGACCGCTTGCGCGGCCGTACCGACGATATGCTCATCATCCGCGGCGTGAACGTGTTCCCCAGCCAGATCGAGCAGGTCATAACGGCCTTCCCCGAGATAGCCACGCAGTACCAGATCGTGCTGAGCACGAAGGGTCCGCTCGATGTCATCGAGCTCCAGGTGGAGACGGAGCCCGATTACCCCATCGACGAGGTGCGCAAGCTGGAGGACCTCAAGCGGCGCCTGCAAGCGGAGCTGAAGAGCAACCTCCAGGTGAATGTGGATGTGAGGATCGTGGAGCCTAAGACCATCGAGCGGTCGATGGGCAAGGCGAAGCGCGTCATAGACCTGCGCGAGAAGGAGTCGTAGATGATTTCCCAGCTGAGCATTTTCCTCCAGAACAAGAAGGGCCATCTAGCGCAGGCGGTATCGGCCATCGCTGATGCGGGCATCAACATGCACGCGCTCTATCTGGCCGATACGCAGGATTTCGGCGTGGCGCGCATCTTCTGCGATACGCCCGAGGCAGCGGCGGAGACGCTGGCTGCTGCCGGGTTCAAGGCATCGGTCACGCCGGTGGTGGCGGTGCGCATACCGAACGAGCCGGGCGGCCTGGCCCGCCTGCTGCGCTTCTGCGACGAGGCCGATATGAACATCGAGTACGCCTATTGCTTCGGCGTGCAGCAGAAGAGCGCTATCGACGTGCTCAAGATCGACGGCGACGATGCCGAGGCGAAGCTCGCCGATGCCGGGTTCCATGTCGTCGCGCCCGACGAGATCTATGCGGCGTAGCGCTGCTCCCCATACGCCTTCCCACGGATGCGCGCGCTCTTCGGCGTGCGCATCCGTGCTCTGCGCGCTGATAGCGGCGCAGGCCCTGCTCTGCCCGGCCACCGCCGCAGCAGAGGTGAAGGGCACCGATGTGGTAGCGGGCACCACCGTCGCGAGCCGTTCGCTCTCGGCTGCGGAATGCCCGTCGATCGACGCGAAGCGCGCCATGCTGGTGGACGAGGAGGGGCGCGCGGTGTTCGAGCGCAACGCCGACGAGGCGGCCAACATCGCGTCGGTCACCAAGGTGATGACGGCGGTGGTGGCGCGCGAGCTCGCTCCGCTCGATACGCGGATAACCGTCACGCAGAACGCCGCGACCGTGGGCGAATCGAGCGCGCGCCTCATGGCGGGAGATGTGCTCAGGCTCGACGATGCGCTGAAAGCGCTGATGATCCCCTCGGGGAACGATGCCGCCGTGGCCATCGCCGAGAGCTTGGGCCGCTCAGTGCTAGGGGCTGCCACCGATGAGGAGGCGAACCTGGCCTTCGTGGCGAAGATGAACGAGAAGGCCGCCGAGCTCGGCTGCACCGACACCCTGTTCGAGAACGCGCATGGGCTCGACGCCGACCGCTTCGAGGGTGAGCTGCACAGCACCGCCGCTGACGTGATGAAGATCGTGGCATGCGCCATGCAAGACGAGTTCTTCCGCAGCATCGTGGATATGCCCTCGGCGCAGCTGCCGGTGGAGCGCGGCGGCGCTACCGCGCAGGTGGAGGTCATATCGACCGACCTTTTGCTCGGCGTCTATGAGGGGGCATGCGGGGTGAAGACGGGCTTCACCGAGAACGCCGGGCCCTGCTTCGCGGGCGCTTGCAACCGCGGCGATGGCTACATCTACTCGATCGTGCTCGATTCCACCTCGGAGGCGCAGCGATTCACCGACACCACGACGCTGTTCGATTGGTACTACGGCCACTGCGCCGATTACGCGCTGGCCCACAGCGAAGTGACGGCTGACGTGCAGATAGACGGCCAGGAGCCGGTGCCTGTGGTGGCCGAGGTGGCGCTCAGCGGCTGGCTGGACAAGACCGTGCCGGCCACCTTTGCAGACCCCGATGCCACCGTGCGCATCTTCGAGCTCGATGGCAACGTGAGCCAGAGCTTCGAGTTCTACGATATGGGCGGTTCGGTGGAGGTCGGCGAGGTGGTGGGCAAGGCGACGTTCTGGCAACGCAACGAGCCCATAGCCGAGATCGACCTGGTGTCGTGCGAGGATGTCGAAGCGCCCGGTGCCCTCGAGGTGCTGCATATCGCCTGGGAGCGCTTCCTCAGCCTCTTCACCGGCGCGCCCACGGTGGCGTCGTCGAGCGTGCTCAACGATACGCCCTTGGTCTTGTAAGGTCACAGCCGGCGGCTTCGGCCGCAGCGGAGATAGGAACGGATATGAACGATAGATGCCCTGTGTGCCAATCGCCGGTCGGCGCTCAAGAGAGCGCGTGCGGCGTATGCGGTTTCAAGCTGGTGGGCAAGACGAGCCGGTTCGAGCCGGTGCCCTCGCAGTCGATCGAGGTGGAGGCGTGCCCCCGCTCGGGCACGGCAGCGCTGCGCACTATCCGCGGGCCGCAGGTGGGAGTGGTCTACCCGCTCGATGCGCCCGAGGTGTCCATCGGGCGCGACCCGGGATGCGGCGTATTCCTGAACGATATGACCGTGTCGCGCGTGCATGCGCAGATACGCCACGAAGGTGGCTGCTGCGTCATCCGCGATAAGGGGTCGTACAACGGCGTATGGGTGAACAACAAGAGCGTCGACGAGAAGGTCCTGCAAGACGGCGACATCGTGCAGATCGGCTCGTTCGCGTTCATCTACGAGGGCTGACAGCAGGAGAGCAGGAGGGGATATGGAGCTTCTTTCGGGCAACGAGGCCATAGCGCAGGGCGCATGGGAGGCCGGCGCCACCATCGGCGCGGCCTACCCGGGCACCCCGTCCACCGAGACGATGGAGGCATTCGCGCAGAAGCCTGACGTGTACGCGGAGTGGTGCACGAACGAGAAGGTGGCCGTCGAGGTGGCGCTGGGCGCGTCAGCCGCCGGTGCGCGCACGCTGGTCACCATGAAGCACGTGGGGGTGAATGTTGCTGCCGACCCGCTGTTCACGGCCGCCTACACCGGCGTCGGCGGCGGTATGGTGGTGCTCGCGGCGGATGATCCGGGGATGTACTCCTCCCAGAACGAGCAGGATTCGCACTATTATGCGAGCGCGGCGCACCTACCCATGCTCGACCCGGCCGATTCGCAAGAGGCGCTCGACATGGCGAAGGCCGCCTTCGAGGTATCCGAGCGCTTCGATGTGCCGGTGCTCATACGCTCGACGGTGCGCATCTCGCACACCCGCACCCCGGTGCAGGTCGGAGAGCGCGAAGCGGCGCTCGCGTGCGAATACGAGACCGACCCCGCGAAATGGGTGATGATGCCCGCGTTCGCACGGCCGCGGCGCATCGTGCAGCTCGAGCGCATCCGCGCGCTCGGCGAATGGGCTGATGCCTCCGACCTCAACCGCCGCTCCGATGGCACGGCAGCGGTGGGCATCGTGTGCGCTGGGGCGGCCTTCCAGCACGTGCGCGAGGCGCTCCCCGATGCCTCGGTGCTGAAGCTGGGCATCACGTGGCCCTTGCCCGAGCAGGCCATCCGCCGCTTCGCCGAGAGCGTCGAGGCGCTGTATGTGGTCGAAGAGGCTTCCACGTACCTGACCGATGCGGTGCGCGCGCTCGGCGTCGAGGTGAGCGAGCCGCCTCATCCGCTGCCGCGCGCAGGCGAGCTGACGCCGGGGCTCATCCGCACGGCGTTCGGCATAGCCGAGCCCGCATCCGCCGCGGCTGCCGAGGGTCTGCCGGCGCGGCCGCCGGCGCTCTGCCCGGGCTGCCCGCACCGGCTGGTGTTCAAGGAGCTGAAGCGCCTGCGCGCCATCGTCACCGGCGATATCGGCTGCTACACCTTGGGCGCCCTGCCACCGCTTGCGTGCATGGATACCTGCATCGACATGGGCGCTTCCGTGTCGATGGCCCACGGGTTCGAGCTGGCGCTGGGCGCACAGGAGGGGCGCCGCCCCGTCGTGGCCGTCATAGGAGACTCCACCTTCGCGCACTCGGGGCTGAGCTCGCTCATATCCACGGCTTACAACCGCGGCGCGGGCACCATCTGCATCCTGGATAACCGCACCACCGCTATGACGGGCCGTCAGGGCAACCCCTTCAATGGCGAGACGCTCCAAGGCCGTCCGAGCCGCGAGCTCGATCTGGAGGGCATCGTGCGCGCGTGCGGCATCGAGGCGGTGGCGGTGGTCGACCCCAACGACATGATGGCCACGCGCACGGCCCTGAAGGAGGCTACCGCGGCTGCCGATCGGCTGGATGTCATCATCTTCCGCAGCCCCTGCGTGCTGCTCTCGCGGCAGAAGGGCAAGCCGTATATGGTCACGTCGTGCACCGGGTGCGGCGCGTGCCTGACCTTGGGCTGCCCGGCTATCGGGAAGGATGCCGGCACGGGCTTGTCGTATATCGACCAAGAGCTGTGCATCGGATGCGGCCAGTGCGCGCAGTATTGCAGGTTCGATGCCATCGAGCAGGCGGAATAGGGGGCACGCTATGTCAATGAAAGTCTTGCTCTGCGGGGTCGGCGGCCAGGGGACCATCCTGGCGGCGCATGTGCTCGCGCAGACGGCCCTTGAATGCGGGCAGCAGGTCAAGGTGTCCGAGATACACGGCATGGCTCAGCGCGGCGGCGCTGTCACCACCGATGTCGCGTTCGGCGATCGGGTCGAGTCGATGGTCTGCGATGCAGGGTCGGCCGATGTGGTGGTGGCCTTCGAGCTGATAGAGGCCATGCGCAACCTGCCGATGCTCAAGGCGGGCGGCACGATGGTGGCCAGCGACGAGGTCATCAAGCCGGCCTCGGTGCTGACGGGCAAAGCGCCCCTGCCGCACGATGCGCGCGGGTGGCTCATAGAGCGCGGCGCGCTGCTCGTGCCGGCGCATGCCACCGCAGTGGAGGCGGGCAATGCCAGGGTGTCCAACATGGTCATGCTGGGCGCTCTCTCGGCGCTGCTGGCATTCGACGCGCAGGCGTGGGAGCGCACGGTGAGCGCGTTCGTGCCGCCGAAGACCATCGAGGCCAACCTCGCCGCCTTCCGGGCGGGCAGGGCCTTCGTCTCAGAGAAGGTGATGTGATGACCGTCTCCCAGATCAGCGTATTCGCGCAGAGCAAGCCCGGGCATCTCGCCCGCGTGCTCGGCGTGTTCGAGGCTGCGGGCGCGAACGTGCGCGGCTTCTCCGTGGCGGACACGGGCGAGTTCGGCATCACGCGGTTCATCCTCGATCGGCCCGACATCGCGAGCGCGGCCCTGAAGGACGCCGGATTCGCCTGTGTCGAGACGCAGGTCCTCTGCTTGAAGCTCGACGACGAGCCGGGCGAGCTGGCGCGCGTGATGGGCATCCTCGCCGAGACCGGCGTGAACGTCCTGTACAGCTACTCGATGATATCGACGTACATCATCATCGCTACCGACGATATCGCGGCTACGAAGGGCGCATTGGAGGCGCAGGGCTTCGCGCTGGTGCGCCAAGACGACATAGCGCGCGCCTCGGCGGCGCGCCTGGGAAGCGAGGGGTAGGGATGCCGGGTTCCTGCTGTGCGGGCGCAGCCGATCTGACCGAGAAAGGGGCCATGCTCGCCGCGGCCCAGGCGGGCCGCTTCGCCGAGCTGCCCATATTCGACCGGGCGGCGGAGTGCATGCCCCGCGAGCAGCTGCGGGCGCTGCAACTGGAGAAGCTCCAGCGCCAGGTGGCCTACACCTATCGCAACGTGCCGCACTACCGCGCGGCGATGGATGAGCTGGGCGTCTCGCCTGAGGATATCCGCACGCTCGACGACGTGCGCCGCCTGCCCTTCACCGATAAGACCGCGCTGCGCGATACCTATCCGTATGGGCTCTTCGCTGTGGGCCTTGAGGATATCATCGAGCTGCATGCGTCCTCGGGCACCACGGGAAAGCCCATCGTGGTGGGCTACACGCGCGACGACATGGATGTATGGAGCGACTGCATAGCGCGCCTCGTGCAGATGGCCGGGGTCGTGCCGGGCGATATCGCCCAGATGGCGTTCGGTTACGGCATGTTCACCGGCGGTTTCGGGCTGCATTATGGCCTCCAGAAGCTCGGGTGCGCCATGATACCCGCAGGCTCGGGCAACACCGAGCGGCACATCAGCATGATCGGCGACTACGGCACCACGGTGCTCATCGCCACACCGTCGTATGCCATGCACATCTGCGAGGTGGGGGAGCGGATGGGCTTCGATTGGGAGCGCTCGACCCTGCGCGTGGGGCTCTTCGGCGGCGAGCCATGCCCGCCTGCCCTGAAGGCCGAGATCGAATCGCGCATGCACATCGTCTGCACCGACAACTACGGACTGACCGAGGTGATGGGCCCGGGCGTGTCGGGCGAGTGCCTGGCGAGCCGCGATCAGCAGCATATCGCCGAAGACCATTTCCTCTGGGAAGTGGTCGACCCTGAAACGGGCGAGCCCGTGGCCGAGGGCGAGGTGGGCGAGCTGGTGCTGACGCCGCTCGACAAGCAGGGGATACCGGTGCTGCGCTATCGCACCCACGACCTGACGCGCGTGACCTGCGAGCCCTGCGCATGCGGCAGGACGCACGCCCGTATGGACAAGGTGCGCGTGCGCAGCGATGACATGCTCATCATCCGCGGCACGAACGTGTTCCCGAGCCAGATCGAGGACGTGCTGGCTGGCATCGACGAGGTGACGCCGCATTACCATATCATCGTGGAGACGGTGGGCGGCATGGATGCGCTGACGGTGGAGACCGAGGTGCGCCCCGACAAGATGACCGACTCGTTCGAGCAGATGGACGCCATGCGCCGCCGCATCGCCGAGAAGCTGAAGGGCGCGCTGCTGGTCGGCGTGAACGTGCGGCTGGTGGAGCCGGGCGGCATCGAGCGCACGATGGGCAAGGCGAAGCATATCGACGATATGCGCGCTCGCTAGGCGCGCATGGCGAGCGCTCCCACCGGCAGGTTCGCCCCGTCGCCCACCGGGCGGTTGCATGCGGGCAACATCTTCGCCTACCTGATGGCGTGGCTCGCAGCGCGCAGCCGGCAGGGCCGGGTGGTACTGCGCATCGAGGACTTGGACGCGCAGCGCTCGCGTGCCGAGCACGCCGATGCCATCATGCGCGACCTGGAGGCGCTCGGCCTGTGCTGGGATGGCGAACCGTTGTATCAGAGCGCTCGTGCGGATGCCTACCGCGCCGCGCTCGAAGAGATCGAGCGCGCTGGCGGGGCATATGAGTGCTTCTGCACCCGGGCCGAAGCGAGCGTGCAATCGGCGCCGCACCTCGGCGAGGGCGGCGGCTACACCGGTGCCTGCCGCGAGCTCGGCGCTGAGGAGCGCGCACGGCGCGCGGAAGGAGCGGCACGCGCTGGCAGGGGAGCCGCTATCCGCTGCCGGATGCCCGATACCGCCGTCTGCTTCACCGACATCTTCCAAGGCGTGCAACGCGTGCAGGTGCGCGCCGGTTTCGACGACGCTGTGCTGCGCCGCAGCGATGGGCTGTTCGCGTATCAGCTCGCCGTGGTGGTGGACGATGCGGAGCAGGGGATCGATCAGGTGGTGCGCGGCTTCGACCTGCTCGCTTCGACCGGCAAGCAGGTGCGCATCCAGCAGCTATTGGGCTATGAGCAGCCCGTGTACGGGCATATCCCCCTCTTCGTGAACAGCGAGGGGAGGAGGCTCTCGAAGCGCGATGGAGATGCGTCGCTCGACAGCATGCTGCGCGCGTATGGCTCGCCTGCCGCGGTCATCGGGCATATCGCATCCATAGCGGGCATCATCGACCGTGATGAGCCGGCAACGCCGCATGAGCTCCTCAGCATCTATGACGAGAGCGCGCTCAGGCAGCGTTGGGAGGGCTGCGTCTCGGTGGAGTGCCGCTGATCTACAGGGTGAGCGCCATGCTGCTGGCGAGCACCGCCGCAGCGTAGAAGGCGCCGAGCACCACGTTCGCGTTGCAGATGGCGCCCATCGCCGCGATGCGTGAAGGGCTGTCGAGCGGCAGCGTGCAGAGCTTCTGCAGCAGGGGGGAGGCTGCCAGCACCATGAACGGCACCACGATGGCGCCTGGCGTCCACCATATGGTCACGATGGCGGCGATGGAGAGCATCCAGAGCGCGACGAGCGCGCGATAGATGGCCCGCGCGCGCCTGCGGCCCAGCAGCACCGGTAGCGTCTTGCGGCCCGAGCGCTCGTCCTTCTCGATATCGCAGGTGTTGTTCGTCATCATGATGAGCGCGATGCCGATGACGAGCGGGATGCACTGCACCAGCACGAGCGGCTGCAAGCTGCGCGTCAGCACGTAAAAGGACGCGAACGGCAGCGCCGCGCCCATGACGAGCCCGCTCACAGCCTCGCCGATCGGCAGGTAGGAGATGGGCGTCGCGCCGCCGGAGTAGAGCGCTATCACCACAGCGCCGCCCATGGCTATCGCGAGCGGTATCCAGCCAGCGCATACGATGCAGTAGATGCCCAGCGCGAACGCGGCCGCCATGAAGCCGCAGGCCAGATACAAGGCCTCTTTCGCGGGGAAGCTGCCATAGACGAGCGCCGAGTCGGATGCCTCTACGTTGTCGGCCGCGGTGTCCGACCCTTTCACGTAATCGAAATAGTCGTTCAGCGCATTCACCGCCGCCTGCGTGAGGATGGCGATGGCGAGCAGCGCCGCTGTCAGGCTGACCGACAGGCTGTCCTGCGCCTCGTAGGCGAGCACGGCTGCTAGCAACACTGACATGATGGATGCGGGCCACGTGTGCGGTGCTGCGAGCATGACGGCCTCACGGCACGTCATGTGGGCCCTCGGTCGCGTCTGACGTGCCATGTCAGTTCGAGATGAGCGCCTGCGCGATGTCCTCCGAGGCATTGGACAGGGGCTCCCAGACGTTGTCGATCTTCTCGAAGGTTATCTCGATGGGTTGGGTCTGGCGCACCTCGACGCCGTCGAGCGAGCCGATGATGGCCTCGCCGAACGCCTGGTCGAGCTCGTCGGTGGGCATCTTCGCGATAGCGGGGTCGGCCTTCATGGCGTCAGTGGCCTCTTGCAGCGCCTGCTCGTATTCCGAGAAGCTCTTGCAGCGCAGCACCACCGTGGCCTTCGCGCTCGTGCCGTCCACCGTCACGTCCTGCACCGTATAGTCGAACCCATCGAAGTAGGCTGCCATGAAATCGTGCGTGGATACGTCGTATTGCGACAAGGAGCCGATATCCATGCGCGCCGCGAAATTAGCCGTCTCCGTGCTGTCGATGTCCTTGTAGCCATCGAGCCGCTCGGCGATCGAATGGCTGATGGCCTCCTCGTCGGTCTGGTAGGCGCAACCGGCCAGCGGCAGCGCGAGCGCAGCGGCGAGCGCGGCGGCCAAGAATGGGACAGCGGGGTGGTGCTTCGGCATCGGTTCCTCCTTGCGTCGTGCCATAGGGAAGAAGATACGCGACTTGACGGCCGGTGTCCACAGAGGGCAGCGCCGCGCGGTTTATAATCGGTGGGATACCATCGCATAGAAGATCAGGAGCCACGCGTTGAAGAAGCTCGGTGCGGAGCTGTCGAAGCTCATAGATACCTTGGAGGGGGATGCGGCGCGCTTCATGCGCATCGCCCTCAACAACGAGGCGTACCGCGCATCGGTGCGCGCGCTGTGGCCAGCCGATGCCGCACGTTTCATCCTCGATAATACGAACGCGTTCTACATCCGCGAGGACAAGGCGCCGCGGAAGGGGCCCGACAAGGATAAGCCCTATGTGGTGTGCGAGGTGTGCTCGCAAGACCCGATGGCGCGCTCAGAGCTGGATGCCCGCCGCGAGCTGCTGCATCTGGAGCTGCGGCGGCGCGGGCTCACGTGCGAGGAGATGCGCATCATCCCGGCGCGCGGCGGCATGCGCTCGCGCCACCCATTCCGAGAAGAGCAGTAGTGTGCCCGTGGCGCCTCCACCCCGATCAGACGTCCGATACCATTAGTTTACATAACACTGATTATCAGATTATCGTATCAATCCCATACCGAAGAGGAAGCGCTCGAAGAAGATGCAGCATCGCTGGCCGCGGTGCCCAGCCGCTCTGTGAGGACCGTTATATCGCCGGTCTGGAGATACTCCATGAACGCGGGCATCATCATATATAAGTAGACGGCATTCACCACGATGGACACCGCTGCGATGGCGAGCCCGATGACGAGCTGCTGCGTGAGCCGCGCTGAGATGCCGTCCTTCCCGCCGAGCGCCCGTATGGCGCTGCGCACCTTCGACAGGGCTACCGCTCCGCATACGAGCGCCACCAACGCGAGCGGTATGCCGCCTATCACGAGCGACACGGGAGCGCTGAGCAGGCATATAGTGGCGAGCGTCTGGGCGGACGAGAGCTGCTGGTCGGCGAAAGCGCGCGCCTGCTCTTCGGTCATAGCGTTCTTGCCGTCTGGTCCCATGTATACCGCCTCACTGCATCCCGCTGCTGCCGAAGCCGCCGCAGCCCCGGTCGGTGCTGTCGAGCTCGTCTGCCAAGACGAGGCGGATAGCCGGCGTCTCAACGATGACCAGCTGCGCTATGCGCATGCCCGCTTCAACGAGGAACGGCTCGGTGGCGTCCAGGTTCACGAGCGATACCATCATCTCGCCCCGATAACCGCTGTCTATGAGGCCGGGGCTGTTGGGCACGGTGATGCCGTGCTTAGTGGCGAGGCCGCTGCGCGGCAGCACCAGGCCGCCGTAGCCCTCAGGTATAGCTATGGCGAAGCCGCATGGCACGATCGTGCGCGCCATCGGCTCAATCAGCACCTCCACAGCCGAGCGCAGATCGAGCCCGGCATCGCCTGCATGGGCGTATGCGGGCACCTCCATGTCGGGCCGCAACATCTTCATGCGCACGTCCATCGCCATCTACCTGATGCTCTCCAGCGCTTCGCTGAACTCGTGCGCGTCCTTGAAATCCTTGTAGACGCTCGCGAACCTGATGTAGGCGACGTCGTCGAGGCCGGCCAGGCGCGCGAGCACCATCTCGCCGAGATCCTTCGAGCGCACCTCCGTGATGCCGGTGTTGCGCAGCGACGTCTCGATATCGTCGATGAGCTGGTCGATCTTCTCGGGCCCGATGGAGCGCTTCGCACAGGCTATCAGCAGCCCGCGGAAGAGCTTCTGGCGATCGAACGCCTCTTGGGAGCCGTCTGATTTCAGCACGATGACCGGGCGTTCGCCCAGACGCTCATAAGTGGTGAACCTGTTCTGGCAGCTCAAGCATTCGCGGCGGCGCCGTATCGCGCTGCCGTCGTCGGCTGAGCGCGAATCGATCACCTTCGATTCTTCGAAACCACATGAGGGGCAGCGCATCGGCAGTCCTTTCCTTGCTGCTCACATGATACCCTACTCTGCACTTTTTCCTTGCTAGAACCGATGTTCGCAGTTATAATCCGAACAAAGGTTCCGATGAGCGGTACGGATGCGAGGAGTCGCCATGTCCACCAAGATCACCAAGCGGCAGCAGGCAGTTCTCGACAATATCGAGAAGCATATCCGCGAGAAGGGCTTCGGCCCCACCGTGCGCGAAGTCTGCCAGGATCTGGGGCTGTCCTCCCCTTCCACGGTGCATGTGCACCTGAAGGCGCTGGAGGAGAAGGGCTTCATAAAGCGCGACCCGCTCAAATCGCGCTCCATCTCGCTCACCTATCAGCCGGAAGGGGAGCCGAACATCATCGCGGCCGATTTCGGCAGGGTCATCGACGTGCCCCTCGTCGGCGACGTGGCCGCCGGAACGCCCATCTTGGCCGAGGAGAACATAACCGACACCATCGCGCTGCCCACCGACATCGTGGGCGATGCGCCGTCGTTCGCGCTCTCCGTGCGGGGCGACTCCATGATAGAAGCCGGCATCAACGACGGCGACTACGTGGTGGTGAAGGAGCAGCCCACGGCCGACAACGGCGAGATCGTGGTGGCCATCATCGGCGACGGTGCCACGGTGAAGCGCTTCTATAAGGAGAAGGGCCGCATCCGCCTGCAACCGGAGAACTCGTCGATGGAGCCCATCTTCGTCAATGAATGCCTGATAGCGGGCAAGGTCGTCGCCGTATTCCGGCGCATCTAGCCTTCTTGCGCGAAGGGCTCGAATTCCCGCCGCAGCGCGTCGGGCACGCGCAGGGTCATCTCCGTCCCTGCTCCGGTGTGCGCTTCGCTGGAGATGCGGCATCGTTTGTGCGCGCGCGACACCAAGTCGCCGCGCGAATAGGGTATCAGCACCCGCATATGGGAATCGGTGGCGGCTGCGGCTGAGGATATGCGCGCGATAAGGCCGTCTATCCCCTCTCCGGCGGCTGCGGAGACGCATATGGCGGCCGGATAGCGGAATGCCAGCGCCTCGCGTTGCTCGCTGTCGAGCAGGTCGCACTTGTTGAACACCGCTATCGCGGGGATGCTCTCGGCGCCGATCTGCCCGAGCACGTCATCCACCGCTTCGATCTGCTCGACGAAGGCCGGCGATGATGCGTCGATCACATGCAGGATGAGGTCGGCGTTCGCTATCTCGTCGAGCGTCGATTTGAACGCTTCGATGAGCGTGGTGGGGAGCTTCTGGATGAACCCGACCGTGTCGCTCAGCGTTATCTCGCGCCCTTCGGGCAGCACGAGCCGCCTGGTCGTGGAATCGAGCGTAGCGAAGAGCTTGTCGTCGGCGTATACCCCGGCTTCGCACATCCGGTTCAGCAGGCTCGACTTACCGGCGTTCGTGTATCCGGCCAGCGATATCCGGTAGATGCCGCTCGTGTAGCGGCTCTGGCGCTGCATGTTGCGTATCCGCGCGAGATGCGTTAGCTCGCGCTTGATGGAGGTGATGCGCTTGCGCACCATGCGCCGGTCGACCTCGAGCTGGCTCTCGCCCTCGCCGAAGCGCGACCCCACGCCGCCGCCCATCCTGTTCGATGCGAGGTGCGCCCACATGCCGCGCAGGCGCGGATACAGGTATTCGCTCTGGGCCAGCTTCACCTGGAGGCGCCCCTCGCGCGTCTTGGCATGCAGCGCGAAGATATCGAGGATGAGCGCCGTGCGGTCCATCACCTTCACGTCGCGGTCGACGATGCGCTCCAGGTTCGATTGCTGGGATGGCGTCAGCTCGTCGTCGAAGATGACGATATCAGCCTCGAGGCTGCGCGCCATCTCGGCTATCTCGGCCGCTTTGCCGCTGCCGACGAAGGTCTTCGGGTTGGGAGCGAGCAGGCGCTGCGAGGTAGTGCCGACCGTATCGGCACCGGCGGTATCAGCCAGGCGCGCGAGCTCCTGGAGCGACGCTTCGACAGGCCAGGGCGAGCCGGCCTGTTCGATGCCCACGAGCACCGCGCGCTCGCGCAGCGGCTGCTCTATGACGTGCATCGGCTCATTCGTCATATGCGCTCAGGTCCACCTCTCCGGCATAGGAGGTCATGGCCGGGCCGGTCATGAGCACCATGCCGTCGTCGGCCCATTCGATGCGCAGCACGCCTCCCAGCAGCTCCACCTCGTTCGCCCGCGGTGCGCGATGCGTGAGCGCTGCCGCGACATCAACCGCGCAGGCACCGGTGCCGCATGCGAGCGTCTCTGCGCACCCGCGCTCGTACACGCGCATGCGCAGCCCGCCGTCGGCGACCTCTGCGAACTCGATGTTCGCCTTCTCGGGGAATGCCTCGGCCGACTCGAAGAACGCGCCCACCTTGCCCACATCGAGGGTGCTGAGGCTCTTCGCGCTCGGGTCGGTGAAGGCATCGTCGGGCAGAGCCTGCCAGTCTCCGACGAAGGTCACCGCGTGGGGGTTGCCCATCGAGACGCACGTGAAGGTGAAGGCGCCCCAGGGAGATGCTATCTCGAGGCTTCCCACGAAGCCCTCGCCAGCATCGGTCGCAGCATCGGGTGCGGCTGCGACCGGCACGGCGTCGGGTGCCAGGATGGGGCTGCCCATCTGCACCGTGGCCTCAGCCATGCAGCCCGCCGCATCGCGAGTGAAGGCGATGCGGCGCGGGCCTGCCATCGTATCAGCGGTGAGCTCGGTCGCATCCTGTGCGACGATGTCCGTATCCACCAAGAACTTCGCGAAGCAGCGCACGCCGTTGCCGCACATCTGCGCCAGCGTGCCATCGGCGTTGATGTAGTGCATGTACGCTGCGCACTCAGGGCGCTCAGAGGGCCGCACCAAGATGATGCCGTCGGCTCCGATGCCGAAGTGCCTATCGCACAGCGATGCCACCTGCGCCGCTGTGAGCTCGATGCTGCTCATGCGGTCGTCTATCATGATGAAATCGTTGCCGAGGCCGTTCATCTTCGTGAATCGCGTCAACATGCTCAGCTCCTTATCTCTGCGCTCTGCGCTATCTCCAGGGCGCTGTCGAGCAGCGCCTCGCTCTCGCCCGTATCGGCATCGATCCAGCGTATGCGGGCGTCTTTGCCGAACCATGTCCGCTGCCGCTTCGCGTAGCGCCTGGTCGCCTGCTTGATGGCGTCGAACGCCTCGTCCATCGTGCGGCGCCCATCGAGCGCATCCACGATCTCCTTGTAACCGATGGCCTGCGGCGCGGTTATCCACTCACGGAAGCCGCTCTCGAGCAACCCCTCCACCTCGCCCATGAGGCCCGCTTCGCGCATCCGGTCGACCCGCGCCTCGATGCGTGAAGCGAGGATATCAGGCGTCACAGCCAGCCCTATCATGACCGCGGGCACAGCCTGCTCGATGCGGGAGAACGCGCTCAGCTGGGCGGCGTAGCTCTCCCCTTGCGCATGCAGCTCCAGGGCGCGCATCACCCGTTTGGCGTTGTTCGGGTGCACGAGGCGCGCGCTCTCCGCATCGGCTGCTTCGAGCCTGTCCCAGAGCGCTTGCGCGCCATGCTCCTCCAGGAAGCGTGCGAGCTCGTCGCGGACGGGGTTGCCCACTTGCTCCCCTGCTGGGAACGCGAAATCGTCGATGGCGGCGCGCACGTAGAAGCCGGTGCCCCCGGCGAGCACGGGCTGCGCGCCCCGCGATGCGATATCGCGGAAGGCAGCGCGGGCATCGCGCTGGAACAGGGCGGCCGAGTACGGCTCATCAGGCCGCACGACATCGATCAGGTGATGCGCGACGATGCGCTCGCAGGCAGGCAGCTTCCCCGTGCCGATATCCATGCCCCGATACACCTGCATCGAATCGGCGCTGACGACCTCGCCGCCGAGGGCGGCTGCGAGCTGCTGCGCGAGGTCGGTCTTGCCCGATGCGGTGGGCCCGACGATGCACACCACGCCCGCAGATGACAGCGGCATCAGACGACCTCGCCGAACAGATACCAGGTCTTAGCCTCGGACACCGCGATATCCACGATGCTGCCCGCCAGATCGGCCGCGCTCGCGCCCGCAGGCGCCTTCGCATGCACGGTCTGGTTCTTCGGGCTCTTCCCGGCGATCACATCCGCTCCCCGCTTCGACGGCCCTTCCACCAAGACCGGCACAGTGCGCCCGACCTCGCCTTGGTTGTAGGCGAAGGCGCTGCGCTGCACGGTGTCCACCAGCGCGTCGAAGCGGCGCTGCACCACCTCGGCGTCCAGCATGCCGTCCATATCAGCTGCCGGCGTGCCGCTGCGCGGCGAGAAGATGAATGTGAATGCTTGCGCGAACCCCACCTCTTCGATGAGACTGCGCGTCTGTTCGAAATCGTCTTCCGTCTCGCCCGGGAAGCCGACGATCACATCGGTGGACAGGGCGATATCGGGGCGCACCGTTTTCAGCTTGCGTATCAGCTCGAGGTAGTGCGCGCGCGTATAGCGGCGGTTCATCCGCGCGAGCACCGCGTCGGAGCCCGATTGGAAGGGCAGGTGCAGCGCGGGCATCAGCGAATCGAGCTCGCCGAAGAGCGCGATAACGTCATCGTGCAGATCCTTCGGGTGGCTCGTCACGAAGCGCAGCCGCTCGATGCCGGTCGCATCCACCGCGCGCAGCACCTCTGCGAAACGGGGTTCGCCGTGCTCGTCGCGGCCGAACGAGTTCACGTTCTGCCCGAGCAGGGTTATCTCCTTCACACCCTCGTCGACGTAGCGCTGCGCTTCAGCCACCACATCGCCGATGGAGCGCGAGCGCTCACGGCCGCGCACATAAGGCACGATGCAGTACGAGCAGAAGTTATCGCAGCCGCACATGATGGGCAGCCATGCCGACCAGCGCGTGGCGCGATGCGTGGGCAGATCAGCGGTGAACGCGCCGGGGTCGTCCGAGGTGTCGGCGCTGCAGCGGCCGTGCTCGATGGCCTCCTCGATCATAGCGGGCAACCGGTGCGCCGCTTGCGTGCCGAACACGGCGCTCACGTGCCCGAAGCGCTCGAGCAGCGCCTCGCCGTCGCGTTGCGCTATGCAGCCGCCGATGGCGATGATGCGCTCATCGAGCGGCGAGCCTTCGCGCACGGGTATGTTCTTGCAGGAGGCGACATGGCCGAACAGCCGCGTCTCGGCGGAGAGGCGCACGCAGCAGGTCAGATAGACCAGGATATCGCTCTCTTCGAGCGAGCCAGCGCAGACGGAGCCGCACGCTTCGAGCATGCCGGCGATGCGCTCGGCATCATGCTCGTTCATCTGGCAGCCGAACGCCAGGATATGATAGGTGGTTCCTCGGAGGGTGTCGGGCATGCGCGGGTTCAGGCCTTACGCTCCGATAGCCTGCGCCCTGCCCACCGGCTCCTTCGGCTCGACGGCGAACCGGATAGCGGTCCGGTACTCCCCGTCTATCACGATGTCGGCGAAGGATGGGACGCATGCTATCTCGATGCCGACCGGAGAGAGGAAGCCGCGGGATATGGCTATCGCCTTGACAGCCTGATTGACAGCGCCGGCGCCGACGGCTTGGATCTCCACCGGAGAGCCGTCCTTTATCATGCCGGCTATCGCCCCAGCGACAGATGCCGGCGAGGATTTCGACGATACCTTCAGGCAACCGATCTCTGGTCTCTGCTCATTAGCCACGTGCGTTCCTTGTCCGTTTCTTCGATGTCGAGTGGTGCGTTGCATGCTGCATGACCGCTCAGCGGCCGCGCACGGGTTCCAATTCTACCGTTAGAGCGGCGGGAGCGCAAACAGATACGCCGTCAATCGGCATGTTCGAGCGGAAATTCCACCCTGAGCACCCCGTCGGCGACGCGCACGGCGGGCGTGGCAGCCGTATCGAGGAAGTATCGCTCGGCTAAGTCGGCGAAAGGGCCGGCGACGCTCTCGGCGAAGGCGTCGAGGTCGGCGCGGGCTATCTTCACGCTCGGCGTGCGGGTGCGGCTCTTCTTCGCGGGAGCCTTCGCAGCCGGCTTGCTCCCGAGCGACTCGCCCTTGATGCGCTCGAGCAGCGTCGGCGCGGCGGCGATGCTGCCATCCATGATCCTGCGGCACGAGCGCGGCGACATAGCGAGCCCGAGGCCGCCGGCTATCTCGGAGAAGCTGAGGGGGTCGGTGGCGAACGCAGTGCGCTGTATCAGCCTGCATTCGGCCGCGTTCGAGGAGAACGCCCGCATGGCGGGGCTGCATGTCGCCATGCCGTATTCGCTCATCGCTGCGGCTATCTCGGTGAAGGAGCCGCAATAGACGTTCACGCTGTCCTTATGTTCCAGCGCGAACTCGGATGCGGTGCGCAGGATGTTCTTCGGCCCGCGCATGCACATCTTCCCATCTGCCATCTCGAAGCGCGGGAAGGTCGATTGGTCGGCTTTCTCGGAGACGCGCCCCATGTCGAGCACGACGCGCATGGCGGTGCCGGCTGATGGCGCCGAGCAGACCACGCAGGCTGCATCGGCGTTGACCTTGATCGAGTAGAGCGCCATGCCGCGGCCGTGCAGGCCCCAGCGGTCGAGCGCGGCGGTGTCGAGCTTGGAGGTGACGCGCGGCTCGAAGATGAGCTCTTGCATATCGGGCGGCAGGCCGTCGCCGTCGTCGATGACCACGATAGTGCGCCTCTCCCCTTCCCGCTGCGTGGCGAGGAAGATGTTCTTAGCGTGCGCATCGCGGGAATTGCGCAGCAGCTCTATGATGACGTCCTCGCTGCTGCGGATATCCTGGGCTGCCTGGCGCTTCTCGGCCTCGCTCGTCTTGAGGCGGACGAAGCCTTGGCCGAAATCGGTGTCGATGCGCAGGTTCGCATCGCCGATGACCTCCTCGATGAACGAGGAGGTCGCTTGCGGATCGGGCTTATTTGGCGTAGTCAACGGCTCGGCTCTCCCGGATGACGACGACCTTCACCTGACCGGGATACTGGGTTTCCGTCTCTATCTGGTGCGCGATATCGTGGGCGAGCACGACCGCTTGGGCCTCGTCGACCACTTCCGGCTCCACCATGACGCGCACTTCACGGCCAGCCTGGATGGCGAAGGTGCGCTCGACGCCCTCATAGCTGTTCGCTATCTCTTCCAGCTTCTCAAGGCGCTTGATGTAGGCATCCAGCGTCTCCTTGCGAGCGCCGGGACGGGCGGCCGATATGGCGTCAGCCGCCTGGATGAGCACGTCGAGCACCGTATTGGGCTCCACGTCCTCGTGATGGGCTTCGATGGCATGCACGATCTCGGGGCGCTCGCCGTAGCGCTTAGCGAGATCGGCGCCGAGCACCGCATGGCTGCCGTCCACCTCGTGGTCGATGGCCTTGCCGAGGTCGTGCAGCAGCCCCGCGCGCTTCGCGGAGATGGGGTCGAGCCCGAGCTCGGAGGCCATGACGCCAGCGAGGTACGACACCTCGAGTGAATGGTTCAGCACGTTCTGGCCGTACGAGGTGCGATAGAGCAAGCGTCCGAGCGTGTCGACGAGCTCCGGGTTCAGGTCGTGGATGCCCACGTCGAACACGGCCTGCTCGCCCGCCTCATGGATGCGCTGGCCCACCAGCTTCACTGCCTTCTCGTACATCTCCTCGATGCGCGCCGGATGGATGCGGCCGTCTGCGATGAGGTTCTCCATCGTGACGCGTCCAATCTCGCGGCGCACCGGGTCGAAGCAGGATATCGTCACGCACTCCGGCGTGTCGTCGATGATGAGGTTCGTGCCGGTCAGCTGCTCGAACGAGCGGATGTTGCGGCCCTCGCGCCCGATGATGCGGCCTTTCAGGTCGTCAGAGGGGATATGGATGGTGGTCACCGTCGACTCGGCCGTGTGGTCGGCCGCTACGCGCTGTATGGCCAGGCTCAAGATCATGCGGGCCTTCTTGTCAGCTTCGGCCTTGGTCCTGGTCTCAGCATCGCGGATGATGGCCGCCGACTCGCGCGTCACATCCTCGCGTATGGTGTCGAGCAGCTCCTCCTTCGCTTCTTGCGGCGTCATGCCGGCGACGCGCTCAAGGCGCTGCTCCATGTCTGCTTGCGCTTCGGCGAGCAGGCGCTCGCGGCGCTCGACCTGGCCCTGGAGCGACGATATCTGATGCTCGCGCGAATCGAGGGAATCGCTGCGCTTGTCGAGCGATTCCTCGCGCTGGGTTATGCGGTTCTCGGCGGAGCGTATCTCGTTCAGGCGCTCCTTGTTGTCCGCGTCCACTTCCTGCTTGTACTTCAGCGCTTTGTCCTTGGCCTCTATCTCGGCCTCTTTACGCATGGTCTCAGCCCGCAGCTTCGCCGTCTCCAAAAGCTCGTTCGCATCGTTTTCAGCCTTCTCCTTCATGGCCAAAGCCTCATCTGCCGCACGCGTGGCAGAGGTCTTGGTCACGAATCGGGTGATAAGAAAGCCGAGAGCAATGCCGATAACTGCTGCGATGGCTATGAATGCGATATCCACAGCGTTGCTCCCTTCGTCCGTGCATCTTCAGTGATGCCATTGATATCGAGACAAAAATGCCGGCAGATGCCGACATGAGCAAAAGCACGCTTTCCGGAGCTCGCGGAAACGATATTCGATTCTCTATATCAAGTATGCAGAAAGCATACGTTCGCTCAATACCTGACGATTATACCCCATCAGACCAGATGGCTACAGCACGCGATGCGACCGGCATGCTGTAGCCTTTGCTGATGAGCTTGCGCAGCCCAGCGGCGCGCTTATCCTTCGCGCGGGTCGGATGCCGAGTTAGCAGATCGACCGCGGCGTCTATCTGCGCATCCTCTCCGGCTTCGAGATACTCCTGATACGCTTCGAGGTCGTCGATGCACAGCCCCAAGCCGCGTATCTCGCGCTTGATGAGCTCCATGCCCTTGCCGGCGCTCGCCGTGGACCTGACGAGGCACTCCGCGTACCGGGTATCGTCGATGACGCCTAAGCGCTGCGCCTTCTCCAGCGCGAAAGCGACGATGTCCGGTGCGAAGCCAGCCGCCGCGAGCTTCGCGTGCATGCGGGCGCTCGACTGCTCGTAGGCACTGGCGCTGCGGAGCACCTTGGCCCATGCCCGCTCCTGCTGCTCTTCGAGCGAGAGCTCTGCCAGCTCTGCTGCGCGGTTACTTCGCATCTTTCGGCGCAGGGGTCGGCTCTGCCTTCGCTGACGAGGCTTCGATGACCGGCACGTCGTAGCTCTCGCGCACCTTCGCCTCCATCTCGTCGCGCAGCTCGGGGTTGTCGTGCAGGGTCTGCTTCGCTGCTTCCCTGCCCTGGCCGAGGCGCTCTTCACCATAGGTGTACCAGGCCCCGCTCTTCTTCGCCACGCCGCAATCGACCGCCATGTCGATGATGCAGCCCTCGCGCGAGATGCCCTCGCCGTACATGAGGTCGAACTCCGCCTGGCGGAACGGCGGCGCCACCTTGTTCTTCACGATCTTGGCGCGCACGCGGTTGCCCACCGCCTCGCCAGCCACCTTGATCGACTCGATGCGGCGGATGTCGATGCGCACGCTGGAGAAGAACTTCAGAGCGCGTCCGCCCGTGGTGGTCTCAGGGTTGCCGAACATGACGCCGATCTTCTCGCGGAGCTGGTTGATGAAGATGCAGGTGGTGTTCGATTTGGAGAGCGAGCCGGCGAGCTTGCGCAGCGCCTGAGACATCAGGCGGGCCTGGAGGCCGACCGTGGTATCGCCCATCTCCCCTTCTATCTCGGCGCGGGGCACGAGCGCTGCCACCGAGTCGACCACGACGCAGTCGACCGCGCCCGAGCGCACGAGCATGTCGCATATCTCCAGCGCCTGCTCTCCGGTGTCGGGCTGCGATATGAGCACCTCGTCGATGTCGACGCCGAGACGGGCGGCGTAGACGGGGTCGAGCGCATGCTCTGCGTCGATGAACGCCACGATGCCGCCGAGCGCCTGCGCCTCTGCCAGCACCTGGAGCGCGAGCGTGGTCTTACCGCTCGATTCAGGGCCGTATATCTCTATGATCCTGCCGCGGGGGACACCGCCGATGCCGAGCGCCACGTCGAGCGGGAGCGCGCCGGTCGGGATGACCCCGATGGTGAGGTCCGACCCGCTCTCCCCCAGCTTCATGATGGAACCGCGGCCGAACTTCTTCTCGATCTGCTCGGTGGTGCTCTTCAGAAGGTCTTCTCTTGATTGAGCCATGCTCTCTCCTCATGCGTGTTGTGGATGTGCCATGTTCGCATCGCGCTTATAGTATACGAACGTTTGTTTGCAGTCAAGGCGCAGCTGCATCCTCGATGATCTCTAGCCTAGCCGTGCGAGTTGAAGCGGATGCGTCAGAGATGCGAAAGCGGATAGCAGGGCGATAGACCCCTGGAAGGAGCCCCGCTCCCTGCTCCATCATGCTGCGGATGCGGAGCTGGTGCGCTACATAACATGGCGCGCATCTTGCAAAGACCTTGCACGGACCTTCCGCAGGCTCAGGCCGGATGCTGGTCTATCGTGCGGAGCAGCAGGTCGAGGGCATGCATGGCTGCATAGCGGCGCACCGCATCGCGCTCGCCTGCGAAGCGCATCTCCTCGGTGCAGGTGCCCTCTTCGGTGCTGATGCCGAACCATACGGTGCCCACCGGCTTGCCCGGCTCCGCGCCTGCCGGCCCGGCTATCCCGGTGGCGGATACCGCGATATCGGCCGCGAGCACCCGTCGGGCGCCTTCGGCCATCTGGGCAGCGGTCTGGCTGTTGACGGCGCCGTCGGCTGCGAGCAGCGCCCCATCGACGCCCAGCACATCCTCCTTCACGCCGAGCGCATAGCTGGCGATGCCTCCCCTGACCGCGCTCGAGCTGCCGGGCACGGACGTGAGCAGGCAGCTCACCATGCCCCCGGTGAGGCTCTCCGCCGTGCCGAGCGCGAGCCCGCGCGCGAGCGCTCGCTCGATCACCGCGCTCGCCGCCGCTTCGAGCTCCTCATGGCTCGGCGGCCTATCCTCCTGCGCCGCGGCGGCCTTGCTCGAAGGCTTGAACCCGAGCAGATGCCGCGCTTTCGATATGTAGTCGAGCATGGAGATGATGGTCAGCGCCAGCGCGACGAGCATGACCGACCATGATACGAGGTACAGCGGGTCGTGGATGCTCTGCGCACCCGGTGCTATGAGGACATCCTTCACGATGAACAGCACGATGGCGACGATCTGCGCGACTGTCTTCGCCTTGCCGTACCAGCTCGCGGCGATGACCTCGTTCTTGCTCGCCGCTATCATGCGCACGCCCGACACGATGAACTCGCGCGCCAAGATGATGAGCACCGGCCACGCCGGCAGCACTTGAAGCTCGATCAGCGCGAGCAGCGCCGCGGCCACCAGTATCTTATCGGCCAAGGGATCCATGAACTTGCCGAAATCGGTGACCTCGTCGCGCTTGCGCGCGAGGTAGCCATCGACCCAATCGGTGCACGATATCAGGATGAACACGCCCGCGGCGACGAGCGACTTCGCGCCGTCATCGACGAGGTGCGCCACCCCGAACCACGCGGGCCACGGGCTCAGGAGCGCCACCACGAACACCGGCACGAGGCAGATGCGCGCCAGCGTGATGATGTTCGATGGCGTCCAGATCGCGCGCCTGCGGGCGCTGCCCTTCTCAGGCATCGAGCGCGCTGCCTTCCATGTCGTAGAGCAGCGTGTCCTCGATGACGGCGCGCACCACCGCGCCCGGGCTCCCCGCATCGACGAAGGTGATGCCGTCCACCTCCGGCGCCTGCTGCATCGTGCGGCCGTAGAGCTGGCCGTCCTCTTCGCAGCCTTCCACCAGCACCTGCTGCGCGCTGCCGATGCGCTCGGCCACCGCTGCGGCGCCTGCTGCATCGGCTGCATCTTGCACACGCTGGGCGCGGTAGGCCTTCTCCTCTTCGTCGAGCTGCCCGTCCATGCCAGCTGCGCGGGTGCCCTCTTCCTGCGAATATGGGAACACGCCCACGTAGTCGAAGCATCCGGAAGCGGCGAAGCGCGCGAGCTCGTCTGCCTGCTCCTCCGTCTCGCCGGGGAACCCCGCGATGAGCGTGGTGCGCAGCGTTATGCCGGGCACGCGCTCGCGCGCATGCGCTGCGAGCTGCTCGAATGCGGCGAGCGACCCGCCGCGGTTCATAGCATGCAGGATGTCAGCATCGACATGCTGGAGCGGTATGTCGAGGTAATCGGCGATGTTGCCGTGTGCTGCGATGGTATCGAGCAGCTCATCGGTCACGCCGTCGGGTTGCAGGTACATGACGCGCAGCCAGGTATCGGGGAACCGCTCAGCGAGGGTCCCCAGCAGCCATGCCAGGGTGCGGCCCTCTCCCAGGTCCTCTCCCCAGCGGCCCGTGTCCTGCGCTATCAGGATGACCTCGCACGCGCCGCTATCGACGGCGCGCTGCACATCGGCGGCGATGTCCTCATAGGGGAAGCTGTGGTAGCGCCCTCGTATGAAGGGGATGGTGCAATACGAGCAGAAGCGGTCGCATCCGTCGGATATCTTCACGTAGGCGAAGGGCGCGCCTGCCCCTTCAGCCGCTTCCGCCACGGCATCGTGCGAGCAGCGGTGCGGCAGCTGCGCGAGCGCCTCATCGACGCGCTCGGCGATATCGGCTTCCCCTGCGCACGGGACGAACGCCGCCGGCTCGCCGAGCGCGTCGGCTAGCTCATCGCCATAGCGCGCGGGCATGCAGCCCGCGACGATCACCGCGCTCTGGCCTGCATCGACGCCGGGCAGCGCCAGCGCTTCGAGCACCGCTTCGATGCTCTCCTCGGTGGCCGCCTGGATGAACGAGCAGGTGTTCACGATGATGGCATCGGCCTCTTCGGGCTGGTCGATGACGGCATATCCGGCTGCGCGCAGCGAGTCGGCCATCTTCTGCGAATCGACCTCGTTCTTCGCGCAACCCAGCGTGCAGATGCACGCGGCGCCCTTCGGTGCGGTCCGTCCCATGCGAGCGCAGTCCGCCTACCGGTAGTTGACGAACTGGAGCGGCTGCCCGAAATCGGCGGCCTTCAGGTGCGCGATGACGTCCTGAAGGGTGTCGCGCGACTGCGAGCTGACGCGTATCTTGTCGCCTTCTATCTGCGTCTTTATCTTCAGCTTCAGAGCCTTCAGGTCCTTGTTGATCTTCGTGAGCGTATCCTTGTCGATGCCGCTGATGACGCTGCCCTCGCGCCGCACGTTGCCGCCCGAGATGCCCTGCACCTCGCCCCACTTCACCGCGCCCAGGTCGATGCCGCGCTTGACGAGCTTCGACGAGATGATGTCGATCACCTGGCCCGCCACGAAATCGGACGGCGCCTCCACGGTCATCTCGTGCTTCTGCTTGTCGAGCTCCACCTTGGCGCCTGAATCCTTCAGGTCGTAGCGCTGCGTGAGCTCCTTGCGCGTCTGCTGGAACGCGTTATCGACCTCCTGCATATCGACTTGCGAGACGATATCGAAGCTGTTCTCTTTGGCCATGCCTATCTCCTTGCATCAGATCGCCACATCATGCGCCGTGGCCGCGCTCCGCCCTGCGGGCCTAATCCGAGCTGCTCGCCGATGATGATGATGACGAGCGCGGCTGCGCGCTCTTCGACGAGGACGAGCTGGACGAGGAGGATGAGCTCGAGCTCGACGAGGATGAGGACGAACCCTTTCCTGCGTTCGGGTGCTCTTCCTCCCAGGCATCCAGGATAGCCTGGAAATCGAGGGTGTAGGAATAGTAGTCGCTGCCGGATTCCTTCGTCAGCTCCTGCTCTTCGCCGTCCACCTCGATGGTGATGGGCGACGGATTCGCCGTGCGGATGGTCAGGCTGCTCGTGACATCGTAGGATTCCTCGAACGGCCCGCGCACCACCTCGGAGAGCAACGTTTCGGCGGAACCGTCTTCGGTGATCTGGATCCACGACGACTTGCCGGAGGCGACCGAGAACTTGAATACGGCCTTCTCAGGCGGCTTCTCCACCACATCGGCCGAGACGGTGCCTTCCGGGTTCGAGGTGTCGGTGAGCCCCGAGATGGGGATATCGGGCACCTCTTCCACTGCTTGCTTGTTGCTGTTGAACAGCACGACGAGCACGATGATGAGGATGACCGCCACCGCTGCAAGCGCTATCCAGATGGCGAACCCAGGGATGCGCCCGCCGCCCTGCGAGCCGCCGTACAGGCCGCTGTATCCGCGCGTGGAAGGCGCTCCCCCGCGGGCAGAGCCTTGCGACTGGCCCACATAGCCGAGCCCGCGCGATGATGAGCGCGGGGATGCGCTGCGCCGGTCGGGCAGCGCGCGGCTCACGCTCTGCGAGCGGGCTTGCGTGCGCGGCCGTGCGCCTGCTGGCGTGGATGCGCGGCCCGAGCGGCTGCTCCGGCCTTGGCGGCGCTGGCCTGAGCGTTCGCTGCCAGCGCGCGAGCGCCCTGTCTCGTGCAGGTGCGAGGCGTCGAGGTACATGTCGCTGATGCGCTTCTGGTCGAGCCCGACGGTGCGCGCGTAGGCGCGTATCATGTTGCGGGTGTAGCCGCTCGCCGGCATGCGGTCGAAATCGGCGTCTTCGATGGCTTTCAGGATATCGGGGCGGATGTGCAGGCGGCGCGCCATCGTGGTGAGGTCGAAGCCCTCCCGCTCGCGCGCGTCTCTGAGGATGCGCCCATATGAGTCCTGCAAAGGCATCAGATGCCTCTCCTGTGTCCGTTACTGCGTCATCGCGTCGTGCTCTTCGAAGGCACGGTAGGTCTCGAGCTCGATCGGATCGTCCACCAGCACCTCGCGCGGCTTCGACCCATTCGCAGGCCCTACGATGCCCTTCTCCTCCAACTGGTCCATTATACGTCCTGCGCGGGCGTATCCCACCTTCAAACGCCGTTGAATATTGGAAGTGGAGCCCATCTTCGACGATACGACTATCTCGGCGGCTTCCCACAGCAGCGGATCGTCAGAGCCAAAGGAGCTACCGCCGCTCGGGTCGGTGTTGCTGAGCGACTGCACGTTGGTCTGGAGTATCTCGGCGTGGTAGTCGGGCTCGCCCTGCTCCTTCACCTTCGCCACCACCGCCTCTATCTCGTCCTCGGAGACGAAGCAGCCCTGTATGCGCATGGGCTTGGCGTACTCGGGCTTCGACAGCAAGAGGTCGCCCAGGCCGATGAGGTGCTCGGCGCCCGTCGTGTCGATGATGACGCGCGAATCGATGCCGGAGGCCACGTTGAAGGCGATGCGGTTGGTGATGTTCGACTTGATGAGGCCCGTCACCACGTTCGTGGAGGGGCGCTGGGTTGCCACGATCAGGTGGATGCCGGCCGCGCGCGCGAGCTGCGCGATGCGGCAGATGGAGAACTCCACCTCTTTGCCCACCGCCATCATCAGGTCGGCGAGCTCGTCGATGATGATGACGATGTAGGGCATGGGAGCGGGCGGCTCGGCCCCTTCCTCCACCTCGAGGGCGCCCGATGCGGCTTTCTGGTTGTATTGCGAGATGTTGCGCACGCCGGCGGCGCTCATCACCTTCAGGCGGCGCTCCATCTCCGCCACGCCCCAGGCCAGCGCGCCCGCGGCTTCCCGGGGCTCGGTGACGACGGGCGCATACAGATGCGGGATGCCGTTGTAGGGCGTGAACTCGACGCGCTTCGGGTCGATCATGATGAAGCGCACCTCGGCAGGCGTGGCGCGCATGAGGATGGACATGATCATGGCGTTCACCGACACCGATTTGCCCGAGCCGGTGGTGCCGCCGATGAGCAGGTGGGGCATCTTCGCCAGGTCGGAGACGATGGCGTTGCCCTCGACGTCCTTGCCGATGGCGATCTGGAGGGGCCCATCGCCCGCGTCGGCGAGCACGTCGGCCAGATAGACCGTCTCACGCGTGATGTTGGGCACTTCGATGCCCACGTAGTTCGTGCCCGGTATGGGCGCGAAGATGCGCACCGAGGGCGTGGCGAGAGCCAGTGCGATATCGGTGTCGAGCACGGTGATGCGGCTGACGCGCACGCCCGAGGGCAGATCGACCTTGAACAGCGTCACCGTGGGGCCGGCCACCCAGCCCACCACCTTCGCGGGCACGCCGAAGTCCTCCAGCGTCTGCTGGAGCAGCGTCGCCGTATGCTCCAGCTCGCCGGCGCTCGCCGCGCTCGCACGCGACTTCTCACCGCGCGCGAGCAGCGCCATCGAGGGCAGCTCGAAGCCGTCCTTCATGATGGGCGCTTCTGCCGCCCGGGCTTTCGCGCGCGGCTTCGGGGCCTTCTCCTGTGGCTCGGCGGGGCGTCCGAGCTTGCGCGTCATGGGAGCCGTCTCGCGCGGCTCGATCGGCACGAGGTCGGAGAGCGCGATGGTCATGTTCGGGTCGCTCGGGGCGCGCATGGCGGCTGCGGGCGCTGCTTTCGAGGCGAGCTTGCGCTTCTTGCCTGCGGTGGGCAGCTGCCTCGTCAGGGCCGCGTCGGACAGGCGGCCGCTGTCGGCTGCCGGTGCGCGGTGCGCCGTTTCGGGGATATCGTCATATGCATCAGGCGGCAGCGCTGCCGATGGCGGCTGGCGCAGGGGCGCATCCTGGCGCTTGATGCGCGCGGGGGCCATCTGCGCGCTGAGCGAGGCGCTCTGGCGGCGCTCGGCGAATTCATGCGCCTTGGCGCCAGCGCGCTCGATGAGCCGCGTGATGGAGAAGCCGACGATGACGAGCCCGATGATCATGATGCCCACGAGGATGACGCCCGTGATGATGCGCCCGAGCAGGGTTATGCCCGCCCAGGCGATGCCCGCGCCGATATAGCCGCCATAGCTGACGAGCAGGCGCTGCGAGAAGAGCAGGTCGGGGTCGTCGACGCCGAGCGTCGATATAGGGGTGAACAAGGCCATGAAGCCGAGCAGCGCTATATAGAGGATGGCCATGCCGAGCGCCGCGCGCAGCGAGAGCCGGTCGCGCCCCTTGCGGTAGAGGAAGGTGATGCCGATGAACGCCAGCACGAACGGCAGCACGTAGCACCCCGAGCCCAGCACGAGATGCACGCCGGTCGACAATGCGCTCGACACGACGGCGCCGTCGGCGGGCATGGCGGCCATCAGCATGAAGACGATGGCCAAGATGATGAACGCGACGCCCGCTATGTCGCGTTTCGCATATTCGTCGAGGAGCCCTTGCTTGGGCTTGCGGTCTTCCAGCGCGAGCCGCTTCTGCGGAGCGCCGGAGGAGGCTTGCTTGCCTGATCGTGTGTTGCGCGCCAACCCTGTAGTCCCTTCATGCTGCGTTCATGCTGTATTCGTGTATGCTATCGCGCCATCTGCTGGCGAGGGCTGCTCGCCAGCAGAGCATGGCATCCGGGCTCATGCGCCCGTCAAACCTCCAGGAGGTTCACCACCACCATCGGACGCTGCTTCGTGCGCTCCCAGAGCAGCGACATCACGGTGTCGCGCGCGGCCTTGCGCACGTCTTTCAGCGCGGTGTCCTTCTTGCCGAGCGTGCGCTTCATGGTGGCCTCCACCGCATCGCGCACCTCGTCGGCCAGGTAGGCATCGTCGCCGCCGGTGATGCCGTGCATCTCGACAGCCGGATGCCCCGACACCGCCCGCTTCTTCACGTCGATAGCGCACGCCACGCTGGCGAAGCCCTGGTTGCCCAGCTCGCTGCGCTCGTCGAGCACATCCTGCGAGGTGTCGCCGACGGACAGCCCGTCAACGTACACGATGCCGGATTGCACCCCTTCCCCGCGCTCGACGCCGCGCTCGGACAGCGTCAGCGAATCGCCGTTCTCCAAGATGAAGATGTTCTCCTCGGGCACGCCCGTGTCCGAGGCCAGCTTCGCATGCGCTCGCAGATGCGAAGCCTCGCCGTGCACCGGCAGGAAAGCCGTCGGCTTCACGATGGAGAGCACGATCTTCAGCTCCTCCGCACCGGCATGGCCCGACACATGCACCCGTGCGCGCGACTTGTCGTACACATCGGCGCCGATCTTGGCGAGCGAGTTCACCACGCGCGTGACGGCCTTCTCGTTGCCGGGCACGGGCGTGGCTGAGATGATGACGGTGTCGCCCGCCTCGATGTCGATGGTCTTATGCTCGCCGTTGGCGATGCGCGCCAGCGCCGAGAGCGGCTCGCCCTGGCTGCCCGTGCACATGATGACCACCTTCTCAGGCGGTATGTCGTTGATCTCGTATGCGTCGATCAGGTCGTCATCGCGGATGCTCAGGTAGCCGAGCTTGCGCGCGATGTCGGTGTTCTGGATCATGGAACGGCCCGTGACCACCACCTTGCGCCCGGAAGCCACCGCGGCATCGCATATCTGCTGCATGCGGTGTATGTGGCTCGCGAACGATGCGATGATGACCCGCCCGCGCGCCTGCGCGATGATCTGCGACAGGGTCTTGCCGACCTCGGCCTCAGACGGCGTGAAATTGGGGTTCATGGCGTTCGTGGAGTCGGACAGCATGAGGTCGACCCCCTGCTCGCCGAACCGCGCGAGCGCGCCGAAATCGGTGGTGACGCCGTCGATGGGCGTCTGATCGAGCTTGAAGTCGCCCATGTGCAGCACGTTGCCAGCGGGGCTCTGGATGAACGCCCCCACCGCGCCCGGGATGGAGTGGTTCACGGCGAAGAAATCGACCGTCATGCACCCGAGCTTCACCGAATCGCCGGGCTTTATCTCGATGAGCTTCGCGTTCTTGATCTTATGCTCGGCGAACTTGCCCTCGATGAGCCCCAGCGTCAGCTTGGTGGCGTAGATCGGGATGGTGCGGTCGAGGTCCTTCATCAGGTACGGCAGCGAGCCGGTGTGGTCCTCGTGCCCATGCGTGATGATGATCCCGCGCAGCTTGTCGGCATTCTCGAGCACATAGGTGTAATCGGGCAGGATCAGATCGATGCCGGGATGGTCGTCGTCGGGGAACATCAGGCCCGCGTCGTCGAGCAGCATGTCGTTGCCGCACTGGAACACGGTCATGTTCTTGCCGATGGCATCGAGGCCGCCGAGCGGGATGATGCGCAGCTGCGCGCCGCTCGCTCCCTTGCCCTTCTTGGAGCGCCTCCGGCGGCGGGGCGGCTCGTCTTTGCGGCCTTCCTGCTTCCCGTCGCGCGAGAGGTGCGGGCGCTTATGCTCGATGCTCACATGCTTGTACGAGCTGGTGTTCTTCTTCGAGGGCTGCTCGCCTGAGCGCTGCTTGCCCTCGCTCGGACGGTTCTTCGCAGAGCTGCGGCGCTTCGCGCTGCTCTTCTGCTGAGAACCCCTCTGCTGGCTCCCGGTATCGGGCCGTGGCCCGTTGGTATCAGACATCTTGCTCCTTCATAAGTATCTTCATGCGCCGCGTAAGGCGCAGCTTCGGTCAGTCGAGCACGCCGACCTGGCGCATGATCTGGCGCAGGCGGTCGGATTGCTCGGGGGTGGCATCCACGAGCGGCAGGCGCACGCCGCCGACCGGGAAGTCGACGAGCGCGAGCGCTTCCTTCACGAGGATGGGGTTGGCGGTGGCGAAGAGGCCCTCCATGAAGGGCATGAAGGCATCGCTCGCCGCGCGGGCGGCCTCCCACTCGCCTGCTGCCGCGAGCTCGCAGATCTCGCTCATGCGCTCGGGCGCCACGTTGCCGGCGGTGGATATGACGCCAGAGCCGCCGCGGCGCATGATCTCGCAGGTCGCCGAGTCGTCGCCGGAATAGACGTCGAAGCCCTCGGGCATCCCGTCGATGATGGCCTGTATCTGGTCGAGGTCGCCCGACGCCTCCTTCACGGCCACGACGTTGTCGCAATCATGCGCGAGCGCGAGCGTCGTCTCGGCCGTCATGTTCACCACGCACCGCCCGGGGATGTTGTAGAGCACCACCGGCAGATCGACCGATGCGGCGATGGCGCGGAAATGCTCGTATATCCCCTCTTGCGGGGGCTTGTTGTAGTAGGGCACCACGCACATGAAGGCATCGACCCCGAGCTTCTGCACATCGGCGGCGAAGCCGATGGTGTCGGCCGTGCAGTTGTCGCCCACATTGGCGATGATGGGCACGCGCCCGGCTGCCGCCGACACGGCAGTGCGGAACAGGTCCATCTTCTGCGGGTAGAACACCGTGGGGCTCTCGCCGGTGGTGCCGTTGATGACGAGGGCGTCGCTGCCCCCGACGATGAGCCTATCCACCAGCTGCTCTGTACGGGCCAGGTCGAGCTCCCCTTCTCGGTCGAACGGGGTGACCATGGCCGGGATCATGCGTCCGAAACGCGGTTGCGATCGTGTCATATATGCACTCCTATGCGCATGCGGGCGGCGTATCCGCCCTTCTGCGCAGAATTATAGACCAGCCTGCGCGCCCATCAGGCTATCGAGTCCGACGACGAGCCCGGTGAGCTCGCCTACGGAGCGTATCCCGAGCAGCACGCCGGGCATGTACGACTCGCGGTCCCACGAGTCGTGGCGGATGGACAGCGTCTGGCCGGTCGAGCCGAATACGACCTCTTGGCTGGCGACATAGCCCATCGAGCGCACCGCATGGACCGGCACGCCGTCGACGAGCGCACCGCGCGCGCCTTGGGCGCCTTCCACCTCGGTCTCGGCGCCGGGAGCCGCGCTCGCACGGCCCTGCCTGCCCTCTGCGATGAGGCGGGCGGTCTGCATGGCGGTGCCCGACGGCGCGTCCTTCTTGTTGCAGTGATGGAACTCGATGACCTCGGCTTCCGGGAAGAAGGGAGCTGCGGCCTTCGCGAACTGCATCATCAGCACAGCGCCGGTGGTGAAGTTCGGCGCGTAGAACAGCGCTGCTGCGCCCTGCGCGCCCGCGGCGAGCTCCTCGAGCGCCTCGCGGGCGAGGCCGGTGGTGCCCACCACGCAGTCCACCCCGCGCGCGAGCGCGCAGCGCACGTTCTCCGCTACGGCGGCGGGCTGCGTGAAGTCGACCATCACGTCGACCTCGTGCGCATCGAGCGCCTCGGGGACCGAGGCATGCACCGGGAAGCTGCCGCAGGCGCCATCGGCATGCGGGTCGACGCCGCAGCTGACGGTCATATCATCTGCGGCGGTCACTGCATCGACGACTGCGCGGCCCATGCGGCCGCAGCAGCCGCATACTGCTACGTTAATCATTGTTGGGCTTGTGGGAACGGCGCGGGGTGCGGCTGCCCTGGCCCGGACGGGGCCTGTCGCCATGCTCGCGCCGGCCACCGCCGTTGCTGTTGCCCGCGGCGCCTGCCGGAGCGTCGGGCTTGTCGAGGCGGTCGAGCGATATCTTGCCCGTCTTGGGGTCCACCTCGAGCACCTGCACCTTCACCTTGTCGCCGAGCGCGAGCACGTCCTCCACCTTCGCCACGCGGCCGTTCGCCACGCGCGAGATGTGCAGCAGGCCGTCTTTGCCAGCGGTCAGCTTCACGAAGGCGCCGAAGTCCTTGATGCCCACCACTTCGCCGTCGTAGATCTCGCCGGCCTCGGGCTCCTTCACGATATCGAGGATCATCGCCTTGGCGGTATCGCCCGCTGCGCGGTCGACCGCGCCGATGTGGATGGTGCCGTCCTCCTGGATGTCGATGGAGGCGCCCGTCTCGTCCTGTATGCCGCGGACGACCTTGCCGCCGCTGCCGATGACGTCGCGGATCTTATCGACCGGTATCTGGATGGTCTCGATGCGCGGCACCGTGTCGCGCACTTCGCTGCGCGGCTCGGCGATGGTGGCCACCATCGCCTTCAGGATGTGGTCGCGGCCCTCGTGCGCCTGCTGGAGCGCGCGCGACAGGATGTCGACGGTCAGGCCGCGGGCCTTGTTGTCCATCTGGAGCGCGGTGATGCCGTTCTCGGTTCCGCAGACCTTGAAGTCCATATCGCCCAGGAAGTCCTCGATGCCCTGGATGTCGGTGAGGATGACCGTCTCGTCGCCCTCCTTGATGAGGCCCATGGCCACGCCGGACACCGGCGCCTTGATGGGCACGCCCGCATCCATGAGCGCGAGGGTCGAGCCGCAGGTGGAGGCCATCGACGACGAGCCGTTCGATTCCAGCACCTCGCTCACCACGCGGATAGCGTAGGGGAATTCCTCGTCATCGGGCAGCACGGGCAGGAGCGCGCGCTCAGCCAGCGCGCCGTGGCCGATCTCGCGGCGCTTCGGCGCGCCCATGCGGCCGGTCTCGCCGGTGCAGTACGGCGGGAAGTTGTACTGGTGCATGTAGCGCTTGCCCTCGGCCGGGTCGATGGTGTCGAGGCGCTGCCACTCGTTGAGCATGCCGAGCGTGCAGACGCTCATCACCTGCGTCTGGCCGCGCTGGAAGAGGCCCGAGCCGTGCACGCGGGGCAGGTAGCCCGGCACGATATGCAGCGGGCGTATCTCGTCGGCGGCGCGGCCGTCGGCGCGCTCCCCCGTCTCGATGATCATCTTGCGCATAGCGCGCTTCTCGAGCGCCTTCAGCGCTGCAGCGATGTCGCTGCCCCAAGCTGCGCGCTCGTCCTCGCTGAACTGCTCTTCGGTGATGGTCTGCTTCAGCAGATCGACCTTGGCCATGCGCGAGAGCTTATCGGCATCCTTCAGGCATGCCTCCATGTCGGCGAAGAACGGCTCGATGCGCTCGGCGACAGCGGGGTCTGCGGTGTGGATGGTGTACTCCATCGGCGTGGGCTCGGCCTTCGCGATGAAAGCGGCCTGGCGCTCGCAGAACTTGCCGATTGCCTCCTGCGCGAAGGTCAGCGCGGAGAGCATGTCCTCCTCGGATATCTCGTCGGCGCCGGCTTCCACCATGGAGATGTAGTCGGCGGTGCCGGCCACGGTCAGCTCCAGGTCAGAGCCTTCCATCTCTTCGTAGGTGGGGTTCACGATGAGCTCGCCGGTCTCCTTGTCGCGGCCGATGCGCACGCACGCAGCCGGGCCGTCGAAGGGCGCGCCGCCCACCATGAGGGCTGCGCTCGCGCCGGCGACGCAGATGGTGTCAGGCGGATTCTGCCCGTCCACCACGAACGTGGTGGCCACCACGTGCACCTCGTTCTTGTAGCCGTCGGGGAAGCCCGGGCGTATCGGGCGGTCGATCATGCGCGCGGTCAGCGTGCCCTTGTCGGAGGGCTTCGCCTCGCGCTTCAGGTAGCCGCCGGGGATGCGCCCGACCGCGTACATCTTCTCGATGAAATCGACGGTCAGCGGGAAGAAGTCGTAATCCCGCTGCTGCTTGGAGACGACAGCGGTGACCAGCACGCTGGTCTCGCCGCAGGTGCAGAGCACAGCACCCGTCGCCTGCTTGGCGAGCTCGCCCGTCTCCAGGCGGTAGGTCTTCCCGTATAGCTCGAACTCTTCTACGATCTTGGTCATGTCTTCCGTTTCCTTCTCTGTGCGGATGGCCGTATTGCCATCGCCTTCTGCGGCCCCATGCCGCTGCTCGGGCCGGCGGCCCAAGCGACAGGACCCGCGATGGCGGGTCCTGGAAAGCGCTTAGATGTTGTCGCGGATGCCCAGCTTCTTGATGAGCGCGCGATACTCTTCGATGTCGCGGTTCTTGATGTACTTCAGAAGGCCGCGCCTCTTGCCGATCAGCTGCATCAGGCCGCGGCGCGTGTGATTGTCCTTCTTGTGGACCTTCAGGTGCTCGGTCAGGTTCCTGATGCGCTCGGTGAGGATGGCCACCTGCACCTCGGCGCTGCCGGAATCGCCGTCGCCCTTGCCGAATTCCTTGATGAGCTCGGCGGTCTTCTCTTTCGTGATGCTGAACTTGTTGGACATCTCATCCACCTTTCCATGCGCCGCTCTCGCGGCTCGTATCCATGCCTTCGGCTCTGAGCGGGCAAGCTGTGGACGCCATGCGGGCCAAGCGCCGAATCCGCTGCAAAACGCAACCGTAGAATGATACACCGAAACACGATACCGTTCAACGCAGAGATGGAGAACATGCGGAACCCGAAGGGACGGAGCAGATGACGCCTTTTCCTGGGCGCATCCTTATCAGAGAGGCTCACGGGAAAAGGTGCTATTTGCTCCGTCCCTTCGGGTTCTTCGGGCCGCTTCTATGCTGTCAGGCTGAGGAGGAAATCGAGGGAGCGCAGCTTCGCGCCGACGTGGAAGCGGCTCCAATCGTCGCAGAAGGCGAGCAC
Source organism: uncultured Eggerthellaceae bacterium (assembly GCA_910584145.1). Classification (GTDB taxonomy): domain Bacteria; phylum Actinomycetota; class Coriobacteriia; order Coriobacteriales; family Eggerthellaceae; genus Adlercreutzia_A. The sequence continues at coordinate 38,041 of CAJTXX010000012.1, forward strand.
GCGCTGGGCGAAGGCCTCGTCGGCCGGCGTGGCGGCGATGCTGTCGAAGGTGGCCATGAGCAACGATGCGGCGAGCGCGAGCACGTCAGCGTCGACCGGATAGGCCTCTGCGGCAGCGGCGCACGCGGCGCATACCGCTCCCCCATCGGCTATGGAGAAGGCGACCCTTCCTGCCGTTGCGGGCGCTGGGCCGTCGCAGATGGCGCAGCGGTCGAGCTGCGGCATGATGCCCGCGAACGCGAACAGCTTCAGCAGCGTGGCCGCGCAGAGGTAGAGCATGGTGGCTCCTCGCGCTTCTGCGAGCGCTGCGAACGATGCATCCAGCAGGTCGAACATGCGGGGGTGCTCGAGCTCGGGCTGGGTGAGCCGCTCGGCGAGCTCCGCTGCGCAGGCGGCGCAGGCGGCCCGTTCGGCATCGGCGGCCAGCGCAGGCCGCGCGGCGTCGAGGCGCGCTTCCTTCACGATGTCGAGGCTGCGGCCCTGCGAGCAGAGCAGGTGCACGCGGTTGCATACCTCGAGCTTCCCGGCGAACGCCCCGCCGGGCTTGCGGGCGCCCTTCGCCACCGCGCGCAGCTGCGAGCCGTCGCGGGCTATCATGGTGAGTATGAGGTCGGCCTCGCCGAGCTTCGTCTTCTTCAAGACGATGGCATCAGCGCTGTAGGTGGGCTGCGCCACGCGCCTATGAGCCCTGCTTGATCGAGGGGTCGATGGAGGCTATCTGGTTGGCGTCGGTCCACACGATGGTGCCGTTCACCACCTGGTAGTTGCCGTAGCGCGTCTCGGTCTGCGTGCCGAACCAGGTGACCGTCTGGATGGGCCGCACGGTTATGGAGAACGCGCAGGTGTTGCCGCCCTGGAACGTGACGCTGTCGACCTTGCTCATCTCGTAGAGCGAGCCGTCCATGGTGATGGTGGAGGAATCCTCGAAGAAACCGCGTGTCAGGCCCACGAGCTCGGCCGAGCGGTTGTGCGCCACATAGACGGTCACGGTCGAGCCGGATGCGAGCGCGCTGCCAGCGGCGGGGTCGGTCTTCACCACCTGGCCCTCGGGCACCTCCTCGGTGTTGTAGAGCTGCATCGCTGCGGCGAAGCCCTCGGCCTCGAGCGCCGCCTGCGCCTCGTCGCGCGTCTTGCCGGCCACATCGGGCACGCGGAAGGGCTCGGCCACCTTGATGGTGATGCGCGCATCGGCCTTAGCGCGGGTGGTGCCGGCGGGGCTGACGTCGAGCACCGTATCGGGGGCGGCATCCGACTTCTCATAGATGACCTCGAAGTTGGTGAAGCCCGCCTCGCGCATGAGCGATTCGGCTTCTTCGAGCGGCTTGCCCTTGATCTCGGGGATGAAGCGCGCCACCGACACGCGCAGCGTCACGGTGGTCTTCTCGGGCACGCGGGTGCCGCCAGCGGGATCGGTGGACAGCACGATGCCCTCCACCTCGTCGGAGGTGACCTCTTCCACCTGCACGGTGAAGCCCGCTTCCTGCACGGCATAGGTGGCATCGACCTGCGACAGGCCCACCACATCGGGCACGGTGCGCCCGCCCCAGAACTGCGCGGAATAGGTGATGGCGAACGCTGCCAGCAGCAAGAGCGCGATGACAGCCGCTAGGATGCCGATGCGCTTGCCGCTCATGCGGGAGCGCGCCTTGCCGCCCGAGGCGCTGTAGCCGTCTTCCACCCGGTAGTCGCGCGCTCCCAGCGCCTCGTCGCCGATGAGCGGTATCTCACCGGTGAAGGCGGGGTCGTCGGCCCCTTTGATGATCGCGGTCGGCTGGCTCGCCAGCGCGGAGGTGGCGCCGAAGGGCACCGTGGGCGCGCCGTCGTCGCATCCCTTCCCGCCATCGAGGTCGATGGTGGATGCGCTCTCCAGCTCATCGTATGCGCTGGCTGCCGGCATGGCGTCGCGCACCGAGGCGGTGGGCATGATAGAGGGCAGCTCGTAGCCGCATTCGTCGCAGAACTTGGCGCTGTTGCGGTTAGGGGTATGGCAGTTAGGGCAGATCATGTGTGCATGCTCCGTTTTGTGCGCGTTGATGCTGGTATGGGTTCACATTCTATATCAGATGGGCGCGGGTTTCCCCGCATGGTTCACTCGCCATAACCGAATCGTCGGATTTGGTTGGCATCGCGGCGCCAGTTCTTCTTGCATTTCACCGACAGATCGAGGAACACCCGGCAGCCGAGCAGCTGCTCGAGATCGGCGCGGGCCTCGGTGCCGATCTGGCGGATGGCGGCTCCCCGATGCCCGATCAGGATGCCCTTCTGGCTCTCGCGCTCGACGTAGATGACCGCCCAGATGCGCATGAGGTCCTTCTTGCGCACGTATTCCATCTGCTCGACTGCCACCCCGATGGAATGGGGCACCTCGTCGCGGAAGCCGTTGAGCACCTTCTCGCGGATGAACTCCGCCACCATGACCTCTTCGGTCAGGTCGGTCTGCATGTCGTCGGGGAACCATTTCGGACCGGTCGGCAGGTATCCGGCGGCGAGCTCCACGAACGCCTCGACGCCCGCGCCCGTCTTGGCGCTGAGCGCGCAGAGCGCATCCCACTCAGCGAGCGCCTCGGCGGCGCGCACCTGCTCTTCGAGCTGCTGAGGAGACGCCAGATCGGTCTTGGTGAGCACGCATATCTTCGGCGCGCGCACCTTCGACACCAGCGCCGCCACCCACTCGTCGCCCCGCCCGATCGGCTTGCTGGCGTCGATCAGCATGCACGCCGCATCGACATCGGAGAGCGCGTTCTCGGCCGATATGTTCAGCTCCTCGCCGAGCGCATCGTGGGGCTTGTGGATGCCGGGCGTGTCCACGATCACCATCTGCATGCCGTCGCGCGTGAGCACGGCGCGGAAGCGATGGCGCGTGGTCTGCGCGGTATCCGATGTGATGGCTATCTTCTTGCCCATGATGGCGTTGAGCAGCGTCGATTTACCCGCGTTGGGGCGGCCGACGAAGGCTACGAACCCCGAGCGGAAGCCCTCGGGCACGGCGGGACCTGCGCCACCCATCGGGTTCTCGGCGAAGAAGGCGTCCAAGTTCATAGCGTGCGCTCCTAGCTTGCCAGCAGCGCGCCGGCGAGGGCGGCGATGCGGGGCAGATAGACGATAGCGGCCACCACGAGCGAGCCGATGGCGGCCAGGCATACCGCGCCGGCGGCGCAGTCCTTCGCGCGCATGGCGAGCTCATGCCATTCGGGAGAGACCATGTCCACCACCGACTCGATGGCGGTGTTCACTATCTCGAGCGCCATGACCACCATGATGCACAGCACGATGGCGAGCCAGCCGGCCTCAGAGACCGACAGCGCGAAGCCGAGCGCCACCGCGGCCAGCGCGAAGGCGAGGTGCACTTTCAGGTTCTTCTGCGTGGTGAAGGCGTATGCGATGCCGTTGCGCGCGCAGCGCAGGGCGCAGGCGAACGGGAAGGGCGAGGTGTCCCCCGCATGGCGGACGATGCGACCGTGCGGGCATTTGCGGGCGCTCATCGCGCGCTCCGCTCGCGCCAAGAGCGCAGGAGGGCATCCTCGCGCGCTTCCATGATGGCAGCCTCGTCGTCGGCCATGTGATCGTAGCCGCACAGGTGCAGCAGGCCGTGCACTACCAAGAGCTCTATCTCCTGTGCGAGGGTCTGGCCGTACTCGGCGGCCTGCCGCTCGGCCACATCGGGCGCGATGATGACATCCCCTAGCTCGTAGGGCGCCTCACCCGGCGCTGCGGCGGACAGCTCGTCGCAGAGGGAGTCGCACTCGAACGACAGCACGTCGGTCGGGCCCTCCTTCCCGCGGAAGCGGCCGTTCAGCTCGGTCATCTCGGCATCGTCGACGAAGCTGACCGACACCTCGCACGAAGCGGGCGCATCCTCGGCTGCGAGCACATGCTCGGCGAGCTCCCTCACCGGGATGGCGGCCATATCGGCGCTGCGGTAACCGTCGGATACGAGTATCTCCATCAGCGCACCTCCGCTGCTCGATCGTAGGCGGCGACGATAGCCGCCACCAATGAATTGCGCACGACATCCTTGCCGGAGAACGTGCAGAAGGCGATGCCGTCCACGTCGGCGAGCACGCTGCGCGCCTGCTTCAGGCCCGATGCGCCGCGCGGCAGATCGGTCTGCGTCTCGTCGCCGGTGATGACCATCTTCGAGGCGTCGCCGAGCCTCGTCAGGAACATCTTCATCTGCTCGGGCGTGGTGTTCTGCGCCTCGTCGAGGATGATGAAGCTATTGTTCAAGGTGCGCCCGCGCATGAATGCGAGCGGCGCTATCTCGATGGTCCCCTGCTCCAGGAGCGCATGCGTGCGCTCGGCGTCGGTCATGTCGAACAGCGCGTCATAGAGCGGGCGTATGTAGGGGTCGACCTTCTCGGTGAGCGTGCCGGGCAGGAAGCCCAGGTTCTCCCCTGCCTCCACGATGGGCCGCGACAAGATGATGCGCGACACCTCCTTGCGCGCGAGCGCGCTTATGGCCATGGCCATGGCCAGGTAGGTCTTGCCCGTGCCGGCCGGGCCGATGCCGAACGTGATGATGTTGTCGCGGATGGCGTCCACATAGCGCTTCTGACCGGCGGTCTTGGGACGGATGGCGTGCCCGCGATGCGAGAGCACGATGTCCGCCCGCAGCTCGGCAGGGGCCATGTCGGCTTCGCGGAGGAGCGCGATGGCGCGGCGCACCGCATCCTCATCGAGCACGATGCCCTGGCGGGCGCGCTCGAACATATCGTCGAGCAGGGCTGCTGCGCGCTGCGCCTCGGCCTGCTCGCCGGTTATGGTGAAGGTGTCGCCCCGCAGCGCGATGCGCGCATCGAGAGCGTCTTGGATGAGATGCAAGAGGCTGTCCGCCTGGCCGGTGATGGCCACGGCATCGACGCCCTGCGGCAGCGGGAGCTCTATCCGGATGATCTCTGACATGCGGGCCATTGTATCATCTGCCCTGCGCGCGCGAGCACCTCATGCGCCCGTATCGGGCAAGCGCCCATCGCGCACGAGCTCTATATCGGCGAACGACCCTTCGGCGAGGCTGCCATCTGCGCGCACTTCGTGGTAGCTCTCGGTGCGCGCCCGACCGCGCTCTGCCACGACGCAGCGCTCGATGCGCCCGCAGCGCGCGAGGAAGTCGGCCTCGCGCAGCTCATCTGAGAGCTGCCGCAGCGCCCGGGCGCGCTGCGCTCTCACCTCGAAGGGGACCTGATCGGCGCGCGCGGCGGCCGGCGTCCCCTTGCGCTCCGAATACGGGAACACGTGCACCTTCGAGAAGCCGACCGCGCGCACGAGCTGCATGGTCTGCTCGAAGTCGGCGTCCGTCTCGCCCGGGAAGCCGGCTATGGCATCGGTGCTCAGGCTGATAGTGGGCACGGCGCGCACGATGCGCGCGACCGTGTCGGCGAAGCCCGCGCTGTCGTAGGGCCGCGCCATCTGGCGCAGCACCGCGCTGCTCCCCGATTGCAGCGGCAGATGCAGGTGGCGGCACACCCTGCCCTCGGCCGAGGCCAGCACGTCGATGAGCGCATCGTCGACATCGCCCGGCTCCACGCTTGATATGCGGAAGCGGCAGGGGCGGCCCGCATCGTCGACCAGATGCGCGGTGGCATCCATCAGCTGCACGAGCAAGGCCGCCAGATCGAGCACGCCGTCGCGGTACGTTCCCAGGTTGATGCCGGTGAGCACGATCTCGCGCACCCCGGTGCGGGCGAGCTCCGCGCATTCACGCATCACCTGCTGCGCGCTCATGCTGCGCGCCCGGCTGCGCGCCACGTGCACGATGCAATACGTGCACGCGTTGTCGCATCCGTCCTGCACCTTCACTCCGCGCCGCGCGCGGCTGGCGCCGATCTGGCAGGCGGCCGCACCGTCGAGCTCGGCTCCGATATCGGCGAGCACGGCATCCATGCCCGCTTTCGGCACCACGCGCACCCGTTCGCTCATGGAGGCGAATGCATCGGGCGCGATGGCCGCAGCGCATCCGGTGACGATGACGCGCGCCTGCGGGTTGCGGTTCAGGGCGCCGCGCACGGCCTTCCGCGTCTTCTTCTCAGCCTCACCTGTCACCGTGCAGGTGTTCACGATGATGACATCGGCCTCGGGAAGCGGTGCGGGCGCAGCGCCCGCTGCGGCGAGGGCGGCTTCGTAGGAATCGGATTCGACGCGGTTCACCTTGCACCCGAGGTTCACCACGGAGAACCTCATGATGCGCCCCCGGCGCTGCGGGTGCCCATGCAGCCCAGCTCGTAGAGCACGAGCGCGGGCGCCACGATGCCCGCCGTCTCGGTGCGCAGGATGGAAGGGCCGAGCGTGACCGCGCTGGCGCGCGGGTTGCAGGCGGTGAAGCGCGCCACCTCCGCCTCGGTGAGCCCTCCCTCCGGGCCCACCACCACCGCGATGCGCGCATCGGCTGCTGGCGTGAACGAGGCTGCGAGCGCATGGTCGATCGCGTCGCCCAGAGCCGCCGTGCCGGGCGCTTCCTCCCAGCACACCAGCACCGCCGTGGCGCCGCTGAGCAGCGCGCACGCCTCCCCGACCCCCATAGGCGCGCTCACCTCGGGCACGCGCATCTGTCCCGATTGCATGGCCGCGCTCTTCGCGATGGCCCGCCAGCGCTCGGCCTTCTTGGCTCCGCGCGCCGCATCGAGGCGCACGACGGAGCGCTCGCACGCGAGCGGCACGAAGGCTGCCACGCCGAGCTCGGTGGCGTGGCGCATCACGTCGTCCATCTTGTCGCCCTTCGCGAGCCCCTGCACCAGCACGACATGCGGCATCGCCGGTGCATCGAGATGCCGTGCGATGCGCACGATGGGCACCCCGTCGGCGATATCGCAGATCTCGCACTCGAAATGATCCTGCACGGCATCGACCACAGCCACATGCTCGCCGCGCTCGAGGCGCAGCACCTTGGCATGGCGCGCGTCGTCAGGCGAGAGCCGCAGCGGGAAGGAGGGCGCCTCCTCGGCGCCGATCGCCTGCTCGTCGAGGAAGAAGCGATGCAGCGCCATATCAGCTGAGCGCGTCGCGCAGCTTCTGGAGGGGCGAGCGCACCTCGGTGCAGTTCTCGCCCATCTCCCCTGCCAGCTTCTCCAGGAGCTCGCGTTCCTTCTTCGACAGCTTCTTGGGGATGCTGATGGCGATATGCGCATACAGGTCGCCGCGGGCATCGCTGCGCACCTTGGGCATGCCGGCGCCCTTCACGCGCACCACATCGCCCATCTGGGTGCCGTGGGGCACTTTGACGCGCACCTCCTCGCCTTCGAGGATGCCGTCGATGAGCACGCTCGAGCCGAGCGCTGCCTGCACCATGGATATGTCGATCTGCGCGTGGAGGTCGTCACCGTCGCGCTCGAAGTACTCGTGGGGCTGCACGCGCGCCGTCACGATGAGGTCGCCCGCGGGCGCACCCTGGAGCCCCGCTTCGCCGAAGCCCGCCACGCGCAGCTGCTGGCCATCGCGTATGCCGGCGGGTATCTCCACCGAGACGCGCTGACGGTCGGGGATGCGCCCCTGGCCGCCGCATTCGCTGCAAGCGCCTTCGATGCTCTCGCCGGTGCCGGCGCATTGCGGGCAGGTCTGCGCCGACTGCATGTCGCCCAAGATGGTGCGCTGCACGGTGACCACGCGGCCCGTGCCATTGCACTCGGCGCACTTCACCGCCTTGCCGCCCTCGCCGAGGCCCGTAGCATCGCAGTCGGGGCATGGGGCCAGACGGTCGTAGACCAGCTCCTTCTTCGTGCCGGATGCCGCCTCCTCGAGGGTTATCTTCAATCCGATGCCCATGTCGCGGCCGTCCTTGCGCACCGGACGCGCGGAGGTGGCGCCGAAGCCGCTGAAGAACGATGAGAAGATATCGCCCACGCCGCCGAAGCCACCACCGAAGATATCCTCGAAGTCGACATAGCCGCTGCCACCGCCAGCTGCGCCGGGGATGGTGCCGAAGCGGTCGTACTGGGCGCGCTTCGATGCATCGGAGAGCACATCGTAGGCCTCGTTGAGCTCCTTGAACTCGTCCTCGGCGTCGGGCGACTTGTTCACGTCCGGATGCAGCTCGCGTGCGCGGTGGCGGTAGGCTTTCTTTATCTCAGCATCGGTCGCGTTGCGGCTGACGCCCAATATCTCGTACAGGTCTTTCGTAGCGGTCGGCATATCGCTCTACCCATTCTCTCCCATCGCATCCTGCGCCGCTTTCACGGCGCGGATCACCCCTGTGTAGTCCATGCGAGTCGGCCCGATGACGGCGATGATGCCCCGGGCGGCGCCGCGCCCGTAGATGCCGGTTATCACCGATACGCCGGACAGGCCGGCGGATGCGTTCTCGCTCCCGATGCGCACCATTATATTGTCAGCGCGCCGGCCCTCGCCGTTGAATACGCTGAGCAGCACCGATTCATCTTCCAGTATCTCCATGAGCGGCAGCAGCGTCGAGGAGTCTTGGAACTCGGGTTTGCGCAGAAGGGCCGAGAGCCCCATGCGCGATATCTGGCGCAGGTGCGTCTGCCCTTGATCGGGCGGCGTCACCAGCGACAAGCAGTCGGTCAGACGAGCGAGCTCGGCTGAGGTGCGCTCCATCAGGTCGTCGAGCGCATCGGCGCTCTGGCGCAGCTTCTCCACGAGGCTGCGATGCGGATGGCTGTCGCCGAGCGCGCCCGACGAGATGATCTCCTCCACGTAGGCGCGATAGCCCGCATCGGTGGGGATGCGCCCGGCTGAGGTGTGCGGCTGCTGGATGAAGCCCTCTTCTTCGAGCGCGGACAGGTCGTTGCGCACGGTGGCTGAGCTGACGCCCAGCCCATAGTGCTCGACGATGGTGCGCGAGCCCACGGGCAGCGCATGCGCGATGTATTCCTCGATGAGGGCGCGGAGGACCTGTTGGCGCCGGTCGGTGAGCATCTTCCTCGCTTCCGTCTGCTGATATCGCTGCCATTTTAGCAGCCAACGGCCGAGAGTGCTAATCAGCTGCCGCTCAGCTCCAGAAGCGCTCCATACAGCTCGTTGCCGCAGAGCCAGCCGCGTCGGGTGGGCCTCCAAGCGCCGCGCTCATGCTCCGCCAAGCCAGCTTCGGCCAGCCGGGCGAAGGCGGCGGGCGCATCGGGCAGCAGCCCGGACGCGCGCTCGAGCATGCTGTCGGGCACGCCCGCGGCGGTGCGCATGGCGAGCATCAGGTCCTCGGCGGCCATCTGCGCGGCGTCGAGGTCGTCGACCACCTGGCCGTCCTGCACGCGCATGCGGCGTTGCGCGTTCTGGGTCATAGTGGTGGCCGAAGTGCCGATGCCCAGATAGGGCACGCCATGCCAGTACGCGGAGTTGTGGCGGCTCTCGAAGCCGGGGCGCGCGTAGCTCGCCACCTCGTAGCGCGCGAAGCCTGCCTCGCAGAGGATGCGCTCGGCGGCCTCCATCATGTCGGCTTGCGCGTCGTCGTCGGGCTCTGCCACCTCTCCGGCGCGCACCATGTTGGCGAACGGGGTGCCCTCTTCCACCGTGAGCGGGTAGATGCTCG
>CAJTXX010000013.1 GCA_910584145.1 uncultured Eggerthellaceae bacterium
CGATCCCGCAACCCCCGCTTTGCAAAACGCCCCGTTCTCTCCACGAAGCGCACACACATCGCACGAGCTGGGAGCTTTGGAATGGACCCCGTTCTCCGCACGCAGAACGGACTGCCGCTGCGTCAAGCCACCTGCTGCACCCGGTCGCCCGATGCGCTGAGCTGCCTGATGCGCCTAAACATCAGATGACGCAAGACACGCCGAACGCCGCCAGCAGCCAAGATGGCAGAGAACCACCCAGCCGATGCTTTCCTGCAAGAGCCGACCGAACGCTCTCTGCCGGGCCTTGCGCTCAGGCTCGGTCATCTTTTTCGGCGAGTCCGTGCCAAAAGATGACGGCTCTATGCTTTCGCACGCGCATTAAGCTTGCACGGGTCCGGCGGCGCGTATCTCTTGAGGGACGTGGCTGTATTTCTTGGCGAAGTTGTCGGCGAACATGGCGGCCAGCTTGCGTGCGCGGGCGGCGTATGCCTCGGCGCTCTCCCACGATTCGGCGGGGTCGAGCAGGTAGGCCGGAACGCCGGGACATGCCGTGGGCACCATGAAGCCGAAATGCGCATCGCGCACGTAATCGACGTCGTCGAGCTGGCCCGACAGCGCGGCATTCACCATGGCGCGCGTGTACTTGAGCGGCATGCGCTCGCCACGCCCGTTCCAGCCGGAGTTCACCAGGTACACATCGGCGCGCGCCGCCTTCACCTTCTCTTTCAGCATCAGCGCATAGCGCACGGGGTCGAGCGGCAGGAACGGCTCGCCGAAGCAGGTCGAGAACGTAGGCTGCGGCTCGCTCACGCCCACCTCGGTGCCCGCCACCTTCGACGTGTAGCCGCTCAGGAAGTAATACATCGCCTGGTCGAGGCTCAGCTTCGCGATGGGCGGCAGCACGCCGAACGCGTCCGCCGTCAGGAATATGACCGTGCTCGGCACGCGCCCGCGGCCATCGGCCTGCACGCCGGCGATGTGGCTTATCGGGTAGCCTGCACGCGTGTTCTCGGTTATGGAGCCGTCCGCGAAATCGAGCTGGCGCGAGACGGGGTCCATCACCACGTTCTCCACCAGCGCCCCGAAGCGGATGGCGCGGTAGATGTCGGGCTCGTGCTGCTCGCTCAAGTCGATGCACTTCGCGTAGCAGCCGCCTTCGAAGTTGAACACCATATCGTCGGCCCAGCCATGCTCGTCGTCGCCGATCAGCCGGCGCGCGGGGTCGGTCGACAGTGTGGTCTTGCCGGTACCCGACAGGCCGAAGAACACCGCGGTGGAGCCATCGGCGGCCATGTTCGCCGAGCAGTGCATGGGCAGCACGCCCGCCTGCGGCAGCACGTAGTTCATGATGGAGAACACGGTCTTCTTGATCTCGCCGGAGTAACGCGTACCGGCGATGAGCACGCGGCGCTGCGCGTAGTCGATCATCACCGCGGCATCGCTCGCGGTGCCGTCGCGCTCGGGCACGCACGCGAAGCGCGGGGCCACCAAGAGCGTGTAGTCGGGCTCGAATGCCGCGAGCATGCTCTCACTCGGGCGCCGCAGCAGCTGATTGGCGAACAGCGCCTGGCTGGCCAGCTCGCCCACGATGCGGAAGCGCTTGGCATGGTCAGGCCCCACGCCGGCATAGCCGTCGAACACGTACACATCGTGCGCCGCCAGATGCTCCGCGACGCGCGCGTACAGCGCATCGAATGCTTCACGCGATACGGGCCGGTTCACCGCGCCCCACGCTATCTGGTCGTGCACTTCGGGGCAATCGACGATGAACTTATCCTTCGCCGAGCGCCCGGTGCGCGGCGCGGTATCCACCACCAACGCGCCCGTCTCGGACAGCGCGCCCTCGCCATTGCGCAGCGCGTGCTCCACCAGCGCCGCCGGCGCCAGATTGCGGTGCACCGCGCCCGTCAACTCGAAGCCCTCGATCATCGCGACCCTCTCCTTCGCATAGCGCGCGGAAGCAGGCTCGGAACCGGCAGCTATCACCGCCGTTAGCTCCACGCTGCCGCGCGTCGGCACCAAGCCCATCGCCTGCGCCGATCTCAATACCTGCCATCTTAAAGGATGCCAGCGCATTCGCCAAAAACAGCCACGGCGGGTAGAATCGCGGAAGTGCCAGCAGGCACCCGAGCACCCGACGCGCAAAGGCGGCCCGCGAACATGGACGAACTGGCATTCCTCGACCTCATACAGCTGAACCTGCGCTCCGCGTGGCTCGATGCCATCATGGTGCCCATCACCATGCTCGGCAACGCGGGCGCCATCTGGGTGGTGCTGGGGATCATGCTGATATGCATGCGGAGATACCGTCGGGTGGGCATAGCCATCATCATAGCCGTGGTGATAGCAGGCGCGCTGAGCAAGCTGGTGCTGGGCGGCCTGTTCCCGCGCCTGAGACCATGCGATGTGAATATGGCGGTGCAGCTCGCCATCGAGCGCCCGTTCGGTACGTCGTTCCCATCGGGCCACACCGCTGCGGCGTTCGCCGCCGTAACCGTCCTGATAGCCGAGCGCATGCCGAAAGGGCTGGTGATACCGCTCGCCGTGCTGGCGGTGCTCATAGCGCTATCGCGCCTGTATCTATACGTGCATTACCCCACTGATGTGCTGGTCGGCGCCGTGCTGGGCGCCGCTATCGGCGTAGCTGTCGTGAAGGGCCTAGAAGCGCTCGCGCCTCACCAGCAATGACCACCGCCACGGTGGCCACCATGATGCCCGCCGCCGTAACCATAACCGCCGCCATTGCCAGCACCGTTCCCATTACCGGCACCGTAACCGCCGCCAGCTCCGGCACCCGCGCCCGCACCGTTGCCCGCGCCCGCGCCAGCACCATTGCCGGCACCTGTGCCATACCCATTCGGGCAGTAAGAGCCGTGGTTGTCGCAGATGCCGTCGCCATTCGCATCGACATAGTACCCGCAGGCACCTTGACCGCCCGCATACGCCCCGCCGCACGCGGCACCATGATAGTCGCAGACGCCATCGCCGTTCGCGTCGATGTAATACCCGCAAGCACCCTGGCCGGTCGCCGAACCAGCCGCCGGCACCGCAGCCTGCGCCGCCGCAGCAGCCTCGGCAGCGCTCGCCTCTGTCGCCGCTTGCTCCAGAACCGCCAGCATCCGCTCGTAGACCGTCTGGATGCATGACGAGAACCGGCACTGCGGCACCCCATCGCAGAGCGCCCCGGCGCGAACGCACCGATCAGCCTGCCCGTACGGACCAGCCGCGAACGCGGGGGCCGCGCAACCAACAGATACAACGACCGCGACAAGAACAGCCATGAACCGCTTCATGACGCATCACTCCTTCTCCTTTTGTTGCCACTCTAACAAGGTTCACCGGCAAGAGCAAGCAGAACAGCCCGCTGAACGGGCCATTCAGCGCCCCATTCCATAGCCCGATAATCAGTTCCCTTACTAAAGGGTTGCAAGTGCGCATCCTGCCGCCGTGCGGCGCCGCCTCCGTCATAATGAAGAGGATGCAGATGCCGAGGAGGTGCGGGATGAAGAAGGAGACAGCCGTAACGGGCCTTGCGCTGTTCGCCATGTTCTTCGGCGCCGGCAACCTGATCTTCCCGCCGTACCTCGGCATGGAGAGCGGCTACCTCTGGCCGCTCGGGCTTGCCTTCTTCGTGCTGATCGACGTGGTGCTGGCGTGCCTGGGCATCTATGCGCTGAACGCGGCTGGCGGGGGCGAGGTGGCCTTCGGGCGCACCATCGGCAAGGTGCCAGCAGTGCTGCTGAATACGGCGGCCATCCTGTGCACCGGCGTGCTCATCGCCATGCCGCGCACCGCGGCCACCACCTACGAGATGGCCGTGCAACCGAACTTCGGCGACAGCATCGGGCTGCTGCCGTTCTCGCTGCTGTTCTTCGCGGTGGTGCTGCTGCTCACCATACGCGAGTCGAAGGTGGTCGACATCATCGGGAAGGTGCTCACGCCGCTGCTCGTGCTGGGCATCGTGGCGCTCATCGTCACCGGCATCGTGAACCCCATCGGCCCTATCGGGCAGCCCGTCTCCCAGCATGTGGCGCAAGACGGCATACTGGCCGGCTACCAGGCGATGGATATCCTGTGCGTCATCGGATACTCCATCGTGCTGCAGGACACCTTGAAGTCGGCCGGCTTCACCGAGCGGCGCACGACGCTGCATATCCTCACCTTCGCCAGCATCATCGCCGGCGTGCTGCTCACGCTGATATACGGCGGCCTCACCTACCTCGGCGCCACGAGCAGCCAGCTGTTCGACGTGGGAGTGAGCCAAGCCGCGCTCATCGTCGGCATAACGGATGAGCTCATGGGCAGCACAGGCGTGGGCATCTTGGGCGTGGTGGTGGCGCTCGCGTGCCTGACCACCGCTATCGGCCTGATCGGCTCCACCGCGGCATACTTCCAGCACCTCACGCATGGGCGCATCAGCTACCGCGCGGGCGTCATCATCTGCACCGTTGCCGGCGTGCTCATCTGCAACCTGGGGCTCGACCTCATCATCGGACTGGCCTCGCCGGTGCTCACGCTGGTATGCCCGCCGTTCATGACCACGATGGTGCTCATCCTGTTCGCGCGGCGCATCCGCTCGAACCTCACCTATCAAGGCGCGGCGCTAGGGGCTTTCCTGGCGAGCATCCCGCTCACGGTGAACAGCGCATTCGGCATCTGGGGCTTCGTAGAGGCGCTGCCGCTGTTCAGCTACGGCTTCGCGTGGCTGCCCTTCGCCGTGGTCGGGGGCCTGCTCGGCGCCCTGCTGGGCCGGCGGATGCAGGCGCACCGCCCGCACCACCCGCGCGAGAGCGCATAACGGTTCTGTCATGCACGGCCAGCCAAGGCGCGCATCGGGTATGATGGCCCTAGCCGCAACGTTCAGAAGGAGGACTGCGTGCGCGTCCTGCTCGTAGAAGATGACAGCGCGATCATACGTGCGCTGACCGACATCCTCGAAGGCGAGGGGTTCACCGTCGCGTGCGAGAGCACGCAGAGCGGCGCCCTCGCGCAACTGGAGGCCGCCCGGTTCGACATAGCGCTCCTGGACGTGACGCTCGCCGAGGGCAACGGATTCGCGGTCTGCGCTGCGGCGCGCAAGGCAGCGCCGGAGATGCCCATCATCTTTCTGACCGCCTCCGACGACGAATACTCCACAGTGGCCGGCCTCGACATGGGCGCCGTCGATTACATCCCTAAGCCCTTCCGCGCGCGCGAGCTGGTATCGCGCATCCGCGCGGCGCTGCGCCAGGCGAACGCCGCCGACAGCGCGCTCACCGCCGGCGACCTGCGGCTCGACGCCGCCTCCGCCCAGGTGACGAAGGCTGGGCGCGAGGTGTTCCTCTCGGCTCTGGAATACCGGCTCTTGCTCTACTTCATGCAGAACAAGAACCGCCTCATAACGCGCGACAACCTGAAAGACGCCATCTGGGACAGCGCCGGCGAATACGTCTCCGACAACGCCATCAACGTCTACATAAAGCGCCTGCGCGAGAAGGTGGAGACCGACCCATCCGACCCGCAGATCATCCTGACCGTGCGCGGCATGGGCTACAAGGTCGGCACCTGACATGGGAACCTACAGCACGCTGGTACGGCAATGCGCCGCGCTCGCAGCGGTGCTGGCGCTGCTCGTATGGGCTGCACCCACCGAGGCGAAGGCGTGGTGCGCAGCCGCCGGAGCGGTAGGGCTCGCGTTCTTCGCGGCGGTGTCGGTCTGGCGGCACCGGCAGATACGCCGCCTCTCGGCCAGCATCGACGAAGTGCTGCACGACGGCCGGCAGGTGCAGTTCTCGAAATGCCGCGAAGGCGACGTGGCGGTGCTCGCCAACGAGCTGGAGAAGATGGTGGCGCGCCTAGCCCGCACCACCGAGCAGCTCCAACACGAGCGCAACGCGCTCGCCGACGCGCTGGCCGACATATCGCACCAGATACGCACCCCGCTCACCGCCGCCGAGCTGATGCTGCCCGCCCTCGAGCGCATCGAAGACCCCGACAGGCGCAAGCGCGCCATCCGCGACTTGGAGGAGATGCTCGAACGCGTGGCATGGCTCGTCACCACGCTGTTGAAGATAGCAAAGGTAGACGCGGGCGCCATAACCGCGCAAGCCGCCGAGGTAGATGCAGGCGCCGTGCTCAGTCGCGCCACCGCCCCGCTGGAAGTAGCCTTCGACCTGCGCGATGTAGCGCTCGCCGTGGACGTGGCGCCCGGCGCGCGCTTCAAAGGCGACGCGATGTGGACCGCCGAAGCGCTGGAGAACATCCTGAAGAACTGCATGGAGCACACCCCCGCCGGCGGCGCGGTGCGCGTGCATGCCGCCGAGAACGCGCTGGCCACCACCTTCACCATAACCGACACCGGCCCCGGCATAGCCCCCGACGACCTGCCCCGCATCTTCGAGCGCTTCTACCGCGGCGACGACGCCGCAGGCGCGCCCGAGGGCTTCGGCATCGGCCTCGCGCTCGCGCAGGCCCTCATCTCCGTGCAGGGCGGCACCCTGCGCGCTGACAACGCCCCCGAAGGCGGCGCCCGCTTCCAGGTATCCTTCCCCAAGCTGATCGTGTGAGAGCGCGCCGCGCGGGCGCCGCGCATGATGACTATTCTGTAATGCGCGCGTTATGGCGATGCAAGGCAGCATCCGCATACTGTCTCGCAGGTTGGAAAGAGAAAAGAGAGGCAGACGATATGGATATCCTGACCGTCAGCAATCTGACGAAGGTCTATGGCGAAGGCGAAGCCGCCACCCGCGCGATCGACGATGTGTCGTTCACGGTAGCAGAAGGCGAGTTCGTAGCCATCGTGGGCTCGTCGGGGTCGGGCAAATCGACCCTGCTGCACCTGATCGGCGGCGTGGACCGGCCGACATCGGGCACCGTGCTCGTGAACGGGGTCGACGTGTACCACGCGAGCGACGAGCAGCTCGCGGTGTTCCGGCGCCGCGAAGTGGGGCTGGTATACCAGTTCTACAACCTGGTGCCGGTGCTGAATGTGGTGGAGAACATGACGCTGCCCGTGGCGCTCGACGGACGCGACGTGAACGAGCAGCGCCTCGCCGTGCTGCTGAGCAAGCTCGGGCTGCGCGGGCGCGAAGGGCACCTGCCCAACCAGCTCTCGGGCGGCCAGCAGCAGCGCGTGGCTATCGGGCGCGCGCTGATGAACGCGCCGGCCGTGGTGCTCGCCGACGAGCCCACCGGCAACCTCGACACGAAGAACAGCTGCGAGATCATGCAGCTATTGCGCGACTCGAACCGTGAGATGGGCCAGACCATGATCGTCATCACCCACGACGAGGAGATAGCGCTCGCCGCTGACCGCATCATCGCCATCGAGGATGGCCGCATCGTGCGCGACGAGAGGATCCGCCGATGAACGCCATGACCCGCTTCACAGTGAAGAGCCTGCGCGCGAACCGCGTGCGCACGCTGGTCACCATCGCCGGCGTGGCACTGGCCGCAGCGCTGCTGTGCGCGGTGCTCACCACCTACGCGAGCCTGCAATCCATGCTCTATCAAACGGAGAAGAGCATCTCAGGTGAATGGATGGCCGTCGCGCAGTCGGACGACCGCACGCGCCTCGACAGCCAGATAGCCTACGCGCTAGAGGCCGGCAGCATCGGCAAGGCGGCCACGCTGCAAGATGCGGGCTTCGGCGAGCTAACGCCCGAACAGCAGCGCTACCATGGCCCGCATCTGCCCATCGCCAGCTTCTCCGGCGACATCGGCACGCTCTGCGCTGTGCACCCGAGCGAGGGGCGCCTGCCGCAAGAGGCCGGCGAGATCATGCTCTTCGAAACCTGGAGCACCTCGGGAGACGACACCCTCGAGATAGGGGATACCCTCACGTTGCCCGTGGGCCAGCGCCGCGCGGTGCTGGCGCCAGGACGTGAAGGCACGCTCTCGAAGGTCGCATCGCCCGCCGATTGGGAGAACTATCCCGACATCGGCAGCGACGAAGGTGCGACGCAGATCGAAGCGGGCATGCTGCTCGACTCCTCCATCGGCATCCTCGATTCCGCGCTCGACGGCGGCCCCCTCAACGAGGAGCTGGTCGATACCGAGGAGCGCACCTATACCGTGGTGGGCTTCTACGACCTCTCCGCTTACGCCACCTCAGCCGCAAGCGGCATGAAGGCCTTCACCGTCGACGATCCGGCTGCTGCGGGCGCGACCAAAGCATTCGTCACCTTCAACGGCGCCGGGAGCACCGCAGAGATCGAGAAGCGCGCGGAAGAATCCTTCCCCGAAAGCTCCATCGAGCTGCACACCAGCATGTTGCGATATATGGGCATCCTCCCGAACGGCGGCATACGCGACACCGTCGTCGGCATCGCGAGCGTGCTGGCGGTGGTCATCATCGTGGCGTGCGTGTCGCTCATCTACAACGCATTCGCCATATCGGTGGCTGAGCGCTCCGGGCAGTTCGGGCTGCTGGCCTCGGTGGGCGCTTCGCGGCGGCAGCTGCGGCGCGCCGTGCTGATCGAAGCGTTCTCCGTGGCGCTCATCGGCATACCGGCCGGCCTGCTCATCGGCATCGGGGGCTGCGCGGTCACCTTCGCGGCGCTCGGCCCGTCGCTGGCCTCCATCTTCGGTGCGGCCGAGGTGGGCTTCGCGCTCACCGTGCCGGTGTGGGTGCTCGCCATCGCTGCGGGGCTTACTTTGGCCACCGTGCTGTTCTCGGTGTTCGTGCCCGCATGGCGCGCCAGCCGCGCGAACGTGATCGACGCCCTGCGCGGCAAGCAGAACAGCCGCACCTCGAAGCGCGGAGCTGCGCGCGCCGCGAAAGCCGCCGACCCTGCCCAGCTCTGGAAGCATCGCGGGCTCGCCGGGCGCGCATTCGGCATGGGCGGCCTGATAGCCCGCATCAACGGGAAGCGCGGCACGTCGCGGGGCACGGCGGCCTCGGTCTCGCTCGCCCTCGCCATCGTGCTGCTGATGACCGCAGGCTCGCTCTCCACGTTCCTCGGCACGCTCGCCGACGTCGCCTCGAGCGGTAATGCTGACGGCGATGTGACCATATCATCGGCGTTCCTCAGCGAGGACGACCCGCGCGCTGCACGGGGCTCCCAAGGCCAGGGAACCGAGGATGCGCTCGCACGAGCGAATCAGGGTAAAGGGGCTCCCGCTGCGGGAAGCGCCGAGCTCGCAACGCCCGAAGCGGCCATGCGAGCAGCGAACACATGCTTCGCAGACGAAGCCGCTACGTTCGAGCGAGCTTATCAAGACCTCTCCACCGTGCCCGGCGCCGAGCCTCTCGGCTGGGTGCTCGAAGGCCACGTGCCCGCTATCGTACCCGAGAGCATGATAGGAGATGTCTTCCAAGGCGAGGGGTTCGGCGAAGGCGGCCGCATGGCCGATGGCCGCTACGCCAGCTCCGCATCGGTGACCTACGTCGACGACGCAGCCTTCGACCGCTATGCGCAGCAGCATGGCGCCGATGCCGCCAGCTTCCACGACCCCGAGCACCCGCGCGCCATAGGCATCGCGAAGGCCTATGGCAACAATGGCAGCGTCTACGAGCTGATGGACGCGCTGCGCACCACCGGCACGGTGGACATGATAGTCGGAGGCACCTACGAAGGAACCGCCGTCAGCGGCATCAGCATATACGCTGATGCCACCGCCAGCGGCCTGGTCTACCAGTTGAAGCCGTACATCCTGAACGGCAGCGGCGACGGTACCAGAACCGATGGTGCAAGCGACGCCGATAGCTCGTCTGGCAAAGAGCTCGATCTGAACGAGGTGGAGCTGACCACCATCGCGCTCGATATCGCCATGCTCGTCGACGAGACGCCATCCTTCGTCAGCATGAACGGCGGCCAGCTGCGGTTCATCGTGCCCATGTCGCTCGCGCAGAGCCAGGGCTTCGGCATCGACGAGCCCACCTTCACCGCCACCTTCGATGCGTTGCAAGGCCATTCGGCCGATGTGAGCGAAGACCTCGTCGACCGCGCTGGCACCTTCTTCCACGACGAGACGGACTACGAGGTAGCGTACCTCGGCATGCAGGATCGCGTGGTCGCAGCCGAGAGCAACCGCATGCTCGCCACTGTCATCAACGTGTTCTGCCTGCTGTTCACCATCATCCTCGCGCTCATCGCGCTGGGCAATGTGTTCAACACGGTGACGAACGGGCTCATCCTGCGCCGACGCGAGTTCGCCGTCATGCGCTCGGTGGGGCTCTCTAACCGGCAGTTCCGCTCTATGATCATGGACGAGTGCGCGGCGTGGTGCCTGCGCGGGCTGGTGCCGGGCATCGCGCTATCGCTCGGCGTGTCGTTCCTGCTGTGGCGCTCGGTGACGAATTCGATCGCGGGCTTGGGCTTCGCGCTGCCGTGGGGCTACGTGGCCCTCGCCGGCGGCCTGACCGCCGCCACCATCGCCATCTCGGTGGCCTACGGCATGCACCGCTGCAAGGCCGACAACGTGGTAGAGGCCCTGCGCATGGACAGCATCTAACGTTCTCTCTCCCTGACCGATGAGGGCGGCGCCTCAGGCCATCTGGCCGGGCGCTGCCCTCATCGGCGCCCCGCCGCCTACCCGCGGTCTGCGGGATGCAGGCAAGCTTCCAGCACCCCTATCAGCTCCTTGATGTTCAGCGGCTTGGTTATGTGAGCCGTCATGCCCGCCTCGCGCGAGCGGCGATGCCCCTCTTCGAACGCATCGGCCGTGGCGGCGATGATCGGCAGCCCGGCCACATCGGCGCGGGGCAGCAGCCGCATGGCGCGCGCCGCCACATCTCCTGCCATCCGCGGCATGCGCATATCCATGATGACCGCATCGTAGAAGCCCTCGTCAGAGGCCTCCAGCTTATCGAGCGCCTCGTCGCCGTCGCTCACCTGGTCGATCTCGAACCCGCGGTCGCGCAGCACCTCGCTCACCAGCTCGCGCGACAGCTCGTCGTCGTCGGCCACCAGCACCCGGAACCCATCGAACATGCGCAGCTCCGCCTCTTGGCCACCCGACGCGCCCTCGGCGCCCGCATGCCGCTGGCCGCCCGGCTTAAGCGGCAGCGTTATGGTGAACGTGCTGCCGCGCCCCGGCGCGCTCTCCACCGCGATGGCGCCGCCCAGCAAGTCCACCAGGTTCTTGGTGATGGTCATGCCGAGCCCTGTACCCTCGGCGACATGCGCGCTACCGGCGCTGTCGCGCTCGAAGGGCATGAAGATGCGCTTCATGAACTCCTCTGACATGCCGCAACCCGTATCGCGCACCACCATCTCGTACATGGTCACGCCATTCGGCGCGGCAGCCCCCTCGGTGAGCACCACGTCCACCCGACCGCCCGGGTCGGTGTACTTCAGCGCATTGCCCACGGTATTCACGAGTATCTGGTTCATGCGCAGCTGGTCGCCGAGCACCGCAGCATGCTCCACCCCGCTCGCGTCCACCGAGAGCTCCACTCCGCGCTCTTGCGCCTGCCCCATGAACAGATTGCGGATGCCTTCCATCAGCTGCATCAGATCGAGCGGCTGCTCGCTCAGCACGATCTTGCCGCTCTCGATGCGGCTCACGTCGAGTATGTCGTTTATCAGCTCGAGCAAATGATCGCTCGACACCAGTATCTTCTCCAAGCAGCTCCGCACGCGCTCCGCTTCGTCGAGGTGCAGCAATGCGATATTCGCGAATCCCATGATGGAGTTCAGTGGTGTGCGGAAGTCGTGCGAGATATTCGTCAGGAAGGTCGATTTCGCCTCGCTGGCATGCTCGGCCAGCACGAGCGCGCTGCGCAGCGCCTCCTTCTGGCTGATCTGCTCCATCACCTCCGCATTGATGTTGCGCGCCGCCAGCACCATCTCGTTCGCATCGCCCGACAGCCTCACTAAGCGCAGCTCGACGTATTGCTCCTCATCGCCGAACACGCGCCGGCAGCTTATGGAGAAGTCACCCGCATGCTCGACCAGCCGCTCGAGCATCGCATCGCGCCCGATCTGGTCAGCCACGCGCTGCCGGTCGCTCTCCACCACATAGCGCTCGCAATACATGTCGAGCCATTCCGAATAGGGCATCCCCTTCTTGATGGTCTTGGCGAAGTACTCGGCCACCTCGTTGCGCAGGATATAGGGCACCATGCGGTCTTTATCGAGGTCTACCAGGTAGAGCGCATAGTTCTCGGAGCTCAGGCTCTCGATGATCTCGGAGCGCCGCACGCTGTGCTGCTCCATCTCCACCATGTGGGTGATATCTTCCAAGAAGCCATGCGCGAACTGGTTGGTCTTGCCCGTATGCGCCAAGCTGACGCGCACCCAGCGCTCATCTTTCAGGCGCAGGTCGCACAGCATCTGCTCGCCCTGCTCCTTCAGTCTGACCACCTGCTCGCGCATCTGCGCAGCGCTCGGCGCATCGAGCGCATCCTCAGCGAAGCCCGGACCGCTCACATAGGTGGCATCCACGCCGCAGATATCCTGCGCTGAGGGAGTCAACATCATGAGGTCGTTCGTCAGATCGTAGAAGAACATGGCTGCGGACATACCTTCGAATGTCAGGCGCGAATCGCTCACCCACGTCATCACATCTTGCAGCTCGAAAGCGCAATAGCCCCGCGCAACCGGGAACGCCACCACGCTGAAGAAGCGCTTGAGCGGGAACGAGACCGCCTCGAAGCGGGTGGTCTCACCCTCATAAGCCGCCCGGTAGAACATATCGAACCAGACCTGCGCCCCCTCACCCTCAGGCCAGATCTCCGACGAGCTGCGACCTACCAGATCCCCCGGCTGATCGCTCGTCAACCCAGCCATCGCATCGTTGAGGTACTCGTAGCAGAAGTCGGCCGGCTGGCCGCTCTCATCCAGATCAACGCGCGCTATACCGAACGGATTCGGACTGCGAGAGAAGATCTGGGCGCATTGTTTCAAGATCTCTTCCGCGGGGATCAGCCTCCTCGATTCTCTCCGCGCACACTATAGCGCGAACCTACAGATACCATCGCTCAATTGAATCGGGATTGCGTATCGGCCAGGCCGTGATCCATCAGGTACGGTACCGCCTCGGCGCCCAGCGCACAGGCATGCCCGAAGGCGTCAGCCGCATCGGCGCGCGGCGCCGACAGCACCCAATCGACCACCGGCATGCGCCCCGGAGGCCGTCCGATGCCGACGCGCACGCGATGCCAATCGCGCGTGCCAGTCTTATCGGCTATCGACTTCAAGCCATTGTGGCCAGCTAAGCCGCCGCCGGTCTTCACGCGTATGGTGCCAGGGTCGATATCCAGCTCGTCGTGCACCACGATCAGATGGTCGGGCCGCACGCTGTACTTCTTCATGAGCTGGCTCACCGGGCCGCCCGAGGTGTTCATAAAGCCCTGCGGCTTCGCCACGATCACCTCATCATCGCCGCGCTTCACGTGCGCCGCGAGAGAGCCGCACTCGGTCTTCCAGTACCGGGCGCCCAGCTCCTCAGCCAGGATATCCACCGTATCGAATCCGGCGTTATGCCGGGTATGCTCATACTCTGCGCCGGGGTTGCCCAGCCCTGCCACAAGCCACATCGCTACAGCGCGAAATCCGGATCGAACAGGGCCGACACGCTGCCGTTGTCATACACGTTCGAGATGGCGCGGGCGAACAGCGGAGCGACGCTCACGATCTTGATCTTGCCGCTCTGCCGCTCAAGCGGCACGGGGATGGTGTCGCACGCCACCACTTCCTCGACATCGGCGTTCTCCAGCCGCTCATAGGCCGGGCCGCTGAATACGGGATGCGTGCAGCAGATATACACCTGCTCGGCGCCTTTCGCGCGCAGCGTATCAGCCGCCGCGGCGATGGTACCGCCGGTGTCGATCATATCGTCGTTGATGATGCAGATCTTGCCCGCCACGTCGCCGATCAGAGCGGTTATCTCCGCCTTATTGTGGCCGGGGCGCCCCTTATGCATGATGGCCAGATCGGCCTCGAGCATGTCGGAGAGCTTCTTCGCCGCCTTCGCACGGCCCACATCCGGGCTCACCACGCACACCTTCTCCTTCGGGAGGTTCTTGGCACGGAAGTAGTCGGCCAAGATGGGCAGCGCAGTCAGATGGTCCACCGGCATATCGAAGAAGCCCTGTATCTGACCCTGGTGCAGGTCGATGGTCATCACCCGGGTGATGCCGGCGGTGGTTATCAGGTTCGCCACCAGCTTCGCGGTGATGGGCTCGCGAGCGGCAGCTTTGCGGTCTTGGCGCGCGTAGCCGTAGTGGGTTATCACCGCGGTGATGGTGCGCGCCGAGGCGCGCTTGGCGGCGTCGGCCATGATGAGCAGCTCCATCAGCGCATCGTTCACATGCTCGCCGGCCACCGACTGTATCAAGAACACGTCAGCGCCGCGCACGCTCTCCAGATAGCGAGCGTATATCTCGCCGTTGGCGAACTTCTCCAGCTTCACGTTGCCGAGGCTCACCCCGAGATGATCGGCTATCCGCTCAGCCAGCTCAGGCGCTACCGACCCGGAGAACAGGGCCATAGATTTCTGCATCTCAGTCATGCGGGCTCCTTGCCTTCGTCAGATGTTCGCGTATGCGTCCGCTCTCGGCGCTGCGTCTATTGTAGCGGCAGAGCGGCGCTGCGGCACGGCTTTCCGGCTACTTCTTCGCGTGCTTGGCAGCCCAGCCGTCTATCACGCGCTCGCGGGCGCGCGCCACCGCGAGCGCCCCGTCGGGCACGTCCTTCGTTATCACCGAGCCAGCGCCCACCACCACGTTCGACCCGATGCTCACCGGCGCCACCAGCATGGTATCCGACCCGACGAACGTATCGTCGCCGATGGTGGTGGCGTGCTTGTGCGCGCCGTCGTAGTTGCAGGTGATGCTGCCGGCGCCGATGTTCACACCCGCGCCCATCGTAGTGTCGCCGATATAAGACAGATGCGGCACCTTCGAGCCAGGGCCGATGGTGGACTTCTTTATCTCCACATGCGTGCCCGCCTTCGCGCCCTCCATCAGGTGCGCGCCGGTGCGCAGGTACGCGCGCGGCCCGCAGCAGGCGCCATCGTCGATGCGCGCACCCACCGCCACCGTCTCGTCGATGGTGCAGCCCGAGCCCACCACGGTGTCGGTCAGCCGGCTGTTCGGGCCCACCACGGTGTCCTCGCCTATCTCGGTGGCGCCCATCAGCATGACGCCGGGCAAGAGCTCGACATCGCGCGCCACGCGCACATCGGGGCCCACCCACACCTGCTCGGGAGCCATCATGGTCACGCCCTCGGCCATGAGCGCCGTGTTCACGCGCATCTGCATGGCGCGGCTCGCCTGCGCCAGCTGCACGCGCGAGTTCACGCCCATGCACTCGTCGGGCTCGCCCGCCTGCACCGCCACCACGCGCAAGCCAGCCTCGCGCAAGATGCCCAGCACATCGGTCAGGTAATACTCGCCCGCCGCATTATCGCAGCCCACCTTATGCAGCGCCTCGAACAAGAGCCTGCTATCGAAGCAGTAGAAGCCGGAATTGCATTCGCAGATCGCAGCCTGCGCCTCGGAAGCGTCCTTCTGCTCCACGATGCGCTCGAACTCGCCGGTAGAGGTGCGCACGATGCGCCCGTAGCCGAAGGGGTCGGGCATGTGCATGCTCAGCACCGCGCACGCGGCGTCCTCGCGCTCGCGCGCCTGCACCAGCTCGGCCAGCGTCTGAGCCCGTATCAGCGGGCAGTCGCCCGAGAGCACCAGCACCGAGCCGTCGAAGCCCTCGAGCACCTCGCGAGCGCACATGACGGCATCGCCCGTGCCCCGGCGCTGCGGCTGCTCGACCGCTATGGTCCCCTCCACCAGCGGCCGCACCACATCGGCGCCGTGGCCCACGATGCTCACGATAGGGTCGGCACCGGCTCCGCGCGCTGCGCGCACCACCCACTGCACCAACGGCAGCCCCAGCACCTCGTGGGCCACCTTCGGCTTCTTCGACTTCATGCGAGTACCCTCGCCAGCGCTCAGGATGATAGCCGCTGTACGCATAACCGCCTCCCCATCGTGTATGACCGATTCGCTTCACAGAGTATATCGTTTTCGCCGGAATGGGGCCCGGCATTGGTATACTCGGCACATCTGGGCGCCGCGACGCGGCGCGACCAACCGACCGGAGGGAATGATGGAAGGCTTCGATCTCATATCGACCGGCATATGGTCGATCATCCCGCCGCTTCTGGCGCTGGGATTAGCGCTCATCACGAAAGAGGTGTACTCCTCTCTCACCGTGGGCGTATTCGTGGGCATGGTCATCTACCAGTTCACGCTGAACGGCGCGGGGGGCGAGCAGTTGATCGCCTCGTTCACGATGGTGCCGCAGATGATGGCAGAGCAGATAGCGGGCAACGGAGCGTTATTGCTCTTCCTTGCGCTCTTGGGGGCGCTCACGGTGGTCATCGCCGTGTCGGGCGGCTCCCGCGCGTACGCTGAGTGGGTGTCGCAGCACATCAAGAACGCGCGCATGGCATCCATCCTCACCGCCATCTTGGGCATCATCATCTTCGTGGACGACTACTTCAACTGCCTGACGGTGGGCGCGGTCATGCGCCCCGTCACCGACCGCTTCCACATCAGCCACGAGAAGCTGGCGTGGATCATCGACTCCACGGCTGCGCCGGTGTGCATCATCGCGCCGGTGTCGTCATGGGCTGTCGCGGTGGGCGGCTATCTGGGCGAGGACGGTTTCACCACATTCGTGCAGTCCATCCCCTATAACTTCTATGCGCTGCTGACCATCTTCTTCGTGTTCTTCATGCTCGCCGTGGGCGCCGATTTCGGCTCGATGCGCGCCGCTGAGGCCGCAGCCCGCCACAACAAGGTGCCCGCCGAGGACGCCTTGGAGGAAGAGAAGCTGGAATCGACCGAGGTCAAGATCGAGCGCAGCAGCATGCTGAAGGCCGTCGGCGGCAACCTGCCCCCCGAGGACTTCCCGAACCCGAACCTGCCCCCGAAGGTGACCGAACGGGCCGATATCGAAGAGGCCGCGGGCGGTGCCATCGAGGAGTTCAAGGGCTTGAACATCTCCGATCGCGGGCGCGTGATCGACCTGATGCTGCCCATCATCATCCTCATCATCTTCTCCATCGCGGGCATGCTGTACTGCGGCGGCTTCTTCGAGGGGGTCGACTTCGCCACAGCTGTGGGCGAGAACCCCGTCATGGGCCTGTGCATCGGCGCTTGCGTGGGGCTCATCTGCGCAGCCATCATGTACCTACCGCGCAAGCTGACGAACCTGGGCGGCTTCATGGACGCTATGTCCGAGGGCGTGCGCTCCATGGTCGGCGCCATCATGATCTTGGTGCTGGCGTGGTCGCTCGGCGGCGTGTGCCGCTACCTGCTGGGCACCGGTGAGTTCGTGTCCGGCTTCCTGAACAACATGGGCGTGGGGCTCGACTTGCTGCCCGCCATCATCTTCGTGGTGGCGGCGTTCATCGGTTTCGCCATGGGCACCTCGTGGGGCACGGTGGCGCTCATCCTGCCGATCGTCATCGGCGTGTTCGATGCGTCCGACCCGCTGTTCCTGGTGGCTGTGGGCGCCACGCTCGCAGGCGCGGTCTACGGCGACCATATCTCGCCCATCTCCGATACCACCATCCTGTCGTCGGCGGGCGCGCAGTGCAACCACCTGCGCCATGTGGCCACGCAGATACCGTACGCCACCACGGTCATGATCATCTGCCTCATCGGCTACATCGTCGCCGGCTTCACGAAGAGCCCGTGGATATCGCTCGGGCTCGGCATCGTGCTCGTGGTCGTCGTGGTGCTGGTCATGCACAACATCAGCCTGCGCAAGGCGAAGGCGGGCAAGGCTCACCCCGAATAGGCTTCACCGCGCGAGCGAACGGCTAAGAGGGCTGCGACTCCGGTCGCAGCCCTCTTTTACGCGCTCGGTGCCCTGCGAGCGCCGCTCGCCGTCGCCCGCAGACGTTCCGCCCGAACCAAGATGACGGGTTGGCAACGCCACCGCTGATGCGGCGGAGCCGCGTCTGCCGTCTTGTATCTTCTTACTATCCTGTCGATTTCCGAGCGCCCTGCGCCGAGCAGATACCGAGGTTCATGTGATCTTCAAGGCTTCCACAGATTACGGGCTGCGCACCCTCCTCTATCTGGCAGACCGCAACCGCATCTGCTCCTCGAAGGAGATATCCGAGAACGCCGGCATCCCGCGCGATTACCTGATACAGCTCGCGCAGCAAGAGCGCGCTGCGGGGCTCATCGAGTCGCGCGCGGGCAAGAACGGCGGCTACATCATCGCGCGCCCAGCGAGCAGCATCACCTTGCTGGAGGTCATCGACGCCATCGACGGTAGCGGCGAGCAGCACCACGCGCTCCACGTCCACACCGAAGACGCGCTGCTACAGCACGCGATGGAGGCCGTGCTCGACAGCTACAACGCCTACCTGGGCAGCATCACGCTCGACATGCTGCTCGATTGCGCCTCGGGGCACCAGAACACGGAAGCATGCCTCGCTGCATGCCTGCAGGCCGAGAGCAAGCGCCTCACGCAAGGCTCAGCGCCTGCATGATGAACAGCGCCAGCGTCAGCGCTGCCACCACTCCCACGCACGCCCAGAGCAGCACCTTCGCCACCCGGCCGCTCTTGTAAGCACCCATCACGCGCTTGTCGGCCGATATCAGCGCCATGAACGCCAGCAGCACCGGCAAGATGACGCCGTTCACGAACTGAGCCGTCAGCATCATCCCCATCAGGTCGACCTCGGGGATCAGCACCACTGCCGCAGCGAACACCAGCACGCCCGTGAAGATGCCCTTGAACGCCGGCGCCTCGCGCCATTCGCGCGATACGCCCGCTTCCCAGCCGAACGCCTCGCAGATGACGAACGCCGTGGTGAGCGGCAGCACGCACGCCGCCAAGAACGACGCTGCCACCAGGCCGATGGCGAACAGCGCCTGGGCGTACTCCCCCGCGAACGGCGCCAGCGCCTGAGCCGCGTCGGCCGCGCTCTCCACCGCGATGCCCTGCGGGAACAGCACCGCACCCGTGGTGACGATGATGAACCACGCTATTATGCACGCAGCGATGGAGCCGGAGACGGCATCGGCCTTCTGCGCGAAGAGATCCTCGGTGTCGAGGCCCTTCTCCACCACGTTGCTCTGCGTGAAGAACATCATCCACGGCGCTATGGTGGTGCCGATCATGGCTATCACCAGCGACAGGTAGGCCGGCTTGGCATCGAGCGCGGGCACCACCGTCGCGCGCATGGCCGCCTCCCAGTCGGGCTGGGCCATGAACGCCGCCACGATATAGGTGATGAACACCAGCGAGAGCACCAGGAACACCTTCTGCACGCGCTTGTATGAGCCGCCCGCTATGAGCACCCACACCGCCACCGCAGCCACCGGCACGCTCACATACTTCGACACGCCGAACATCTCCATGCCCGAGGCGATGCCGGCGAACTCGCTGAACGTGGTGGCCACATTACCCACCAACAGCGCGCACATGGCGAGCGCCGTGAGGCGTATGCCGAAGCGCTCGCGGATGAGCGCCGAGAAGCCCTTGCCGGTGACGGCGCCCATCTTCGCCGCGGTGGTCTCCACCAGCACCAGCAGCACGCACATGATGGGGATGACCCACAGCGTCCCGAAGCCGAACTGCGCACCGGCCGTGGAATAGGTGGATATGCCGCCGGCGTCGTTGCCCGCCATGGCGGTTATGATGCCCGGGCCCATCGCTGCGAGCACCAAGAGCAGCTTGTTGCGCTTGCGCTCAGGCACCGCGCAGCCCTATCGTCTGGAATATCTGGATGAGCACCAGCGTATACAGGCCCAGGAACAGCACGCCCGCCAGCACATAGCCGCCGACGCGCAGCATCGAGCGCTGCTTCTTCTCGGCGGCGCGGTCCTCCTCGATGGCATCCCACGCGTCCTCGGTGGTGACGATGCCGAGCATGGCGCCGCGCTCGTCGACCACGGGCATAGCGGGTATGTCGTACTTGAAGATGTCGGCTACCACGTCGTCTTCCAGCTCGTCGGGCGGCACGGTTATCACGTCCTCGTACATGATGTCGCCCAGGCGCGCATCGTCGGAGGAGAGCACCAGCGTGCGCATCGACAGCACGCCCACCAGCTTGCCGTAGTCGTCGGTCACGTACACATAGTGCACCGTCGGGAAGTCCTCCGGCAGGTCGCGCAGCACGCCGATGGCCTCGTGCACCGTGGTGTCGCCTTCCACCGCGACGAACTGGGTGGTCATCATGCCGCCGGCAGTGCCGTCCTTGAAGCCCAGCAGGCGGCGTATCTCGGCGGCGTCGTCCATGCCCATCAAGCGCAGCAGCGTCTCAGCCTTCTCGTACGACAGGTCGCGCACGATATCGGCAGCATCGTCGGGATCCATGTCGCCGATCAGGCGGGCGGCGGTAGCATCGTCTAGGTCGTCGAGGAACTCTGCCTGCACGTCGTCTTCCATCTCCGAGACCGCCTCGGTGCGCGACGACTCGTCCAAGTGCTCGAACACCGCCGCACGCTGCTGCGGGTCGAGCTGTTCCAAGATGTCGGCCACGTCGGCCGGATGCAGCTCGTCTAAGCGCTTATGCGTCACCGACAGCTGCACCTCAGACAGGTCGCGGTCGAGCAGGTCCATGTAGTTCCACGCGATGATCTGCTCATCGAGCTTATGGCGCAGCAGCTTCGATGCCGCCACCGCCGCCCGCTCTACCAGCGGATGCAGCCCGCGCAAGATGCCGCGCGCGCCCACCTCGGCGCCCAGCAGCCGCAGCTGCGTGCCCGACGGCGACAGCTTCAAGTCGTTCACGCGGACCACCTTCATGCCCTGCGTGTCGACGATCTGGCGGTTCATCAGGTCGCGCGCCAGCAGCACCTCGGTCGGCTGTAGATAGCTGAAGCGGATATCGGGCGCCTCCACCGCGAGCTGGATGCCGTCATCGTCGTCGAACCGGTCGACGTACTTGCGCCACGAGATCATGAACGGCACATTGCCCGGCCCCTTGAAGGCCAAACTGGTTATACGCGGGAACATCTCCCCGGTGGATATGGCAAGATCGGACACGACGCCGATCTTCTCGCCGCAGGAATCCACCACGGGCTTCCCCAGCATTTGAGAGAGATAGAGCACGGGCTTCCCCTAACTGGCCCAGCATGCAGCCCATCGGCTGCGAGGGAACCGTGCAGCCGAAGGTCACTTACTGTGAGGCTTCTGTTTTCGAACCTTCAAGTATGTTCCTTTCGGCAGATAATAAAAAACCGCACGTGCTGTTCTCCAGTCGTTGCGGCTAGGCTGAAAATGGTGCGCCATGAGGGATTCGAACCCCCGACGGTCTGATTCGTAGTCAGCTCCTCTATCCAGCTGAGGTAATGGCGCACGAGTTCAGCAGAAGACATTTTGTACTAGAGCGCCCGACGTGTCAACTCTTTTTTTCAGAAAAGCTGAGCGGGGCGCGGAGAGCGAGCGCGGCATAGTAGAATACTCCGATACGATTCTTGAGGAGCGCGCATGGCAATAGAGATCGACAAGACGCTGATAGCAGACGATGACGGCAGCATACAGGTCGGAGAAGCCCAGACCATCGAGATAGCGCCCGACGAGGAGCGCTGCGTCGGGCTCTACGACACCTTCGATGAGGTGAACCGCATCCCCGCGCGAGCATACGAAGGGCGCGACGTGAAGCGCGGCCTGCGCAACGCCGACGGCACCGGCGTGGTGGCTGGCATGACGAACATCTCAGAGGTGAACGGCTACGAGGTCGTCGATGGGGTGAAGGTGCCGGCCGAAGGCTCGCTGCGCCTGCGCGGCTACGAGCTATACGACCTGCTCGGCGAGGAGGGCGCCGAGCGGCGCTTCGCGTTCGAGGAGCTGTGCTACCTGCTGCTGATGGGCGACCTGCCCGACCAGGAGCGCCTCGACCGCTTCGTGGCCGCCATAGATTCCCAGCGCGAACTGCCAGACGGCTTCACCGCCAACACGCTCATGCCCGTGGCGCCGCGCAATCTGATGAACGTGCTGGCGCGCTCCATCCTGCACCTGTACGCCTACGATGCGCACGCCGAGGAGCGCACGGCCAAGCACGAGATACACACGGCGCTGTCGCTGATAAGCCGGCTGCCGCGCATCATGGTGCTGGCGTATTACAGCAAACGCGCGCGCTTCAACCATGAGTCGATGATCATGCACCGCTTCATCGAGGGCGAATCGACCGCAGAGACGATCCTGAGCATGCTGCGCCCCGACCGGCAGTTCGCTCCCGAAGAGGCGCGCATGCTCGATATCATGCTGTGCCTGCACGCCGAGCATGGCGGCGGCAACAACTCCACCTTCACCACGCGCGTGCTGACGAGCGCCGACACCGACCCGTATTCCGCCTACTCGGCTGCCATCGGGTCGCTGAAGGGGTACCGGCACGGCGGCGCGAACCACAAGGTGCGCGCCATGCAAGGCGAGCTGAAGCGCGAAGTGGCCGACTGGGCCGACGAGGGCGCCGTGGCTGACTATCTGCGGCGCATCGTGCGCAAGGAAGCCTACGACCGCACGGGGCTCGTGTACGGCATGGGGCATGCGGTGTATACGCTGTCCGACCCGCGCGCCGTGGTGTGCCGGCGCTTCGCCAGCGAGCTCGCCAGCGGCACCGAGTACGAAGCGGAGCTGCGGCTGCTGGAGACGATCGAGCGCCTCGCGCCCGAGATCGTGGCCGAGGGGCGCGGCGTGAGCAAGACGCTGTGCGCGAACGTCGACATGTACTCGGGCTTCGTGTACTCCATGATGGGCATCCCGGAAGATCTGTACACGCCGCTGTTCGCCTGCGCGCGCATGGCAGGCTGGGCGGCGCATCGCTTCGAGGAGATCGTCAGCGGCAAGCGCATCATCCGGCCGGCCTACGCCAGCACGCGCATCGAGCCGCGCGCCTACACGCCCATCGACCAGCGCTGAGACGCGCTTTACCCCAGCGGCTCGATTTCCTAGAATAGCTTTGTCGGCATCGCACGCGAGAAGGAGAAGCAATGGCAGACGCAGCACCCAGCAGGCCCAAACCGAAGGGCAATCTGCGCATCCTCACCGCCGACGTGCTCGACGGCTTCTCGCTCGACGATATCAAGTGCCGCTCATGCAGCGGTTACGGCAACTGCGGCTATAAGAGCAACTACCTGAACCCCGCCGGCGGCATCGCCTCGGTCTGCATGCGCTTCCGCAAGCAGCTCCAATGCGAGCGAGACGGCGTAGAGTTCAACCTGAACGATCTGAGCTGACCCCGCCATGCACCGCGCAGACGGCTATCTCCTAGACCGCCGCCTGCGCGAATATCATCAGCGAAGAGTTCACCCTCTGCCTTCGGCATCTTCACCATGCGCTTCCTCAAGACGATCGATACGCAACAGTATCTCGTCTATGAGCTCGGCTCTATCCTGATCGGACAAAGGCAAGCAGAACCTCGTGCACATGCTCTCGAAAGCTGGAGGATCGTAGAGGTTCTCTACGCCATAGCGCGCCCTTACGCTGCGCATGTACCGATCATCGATCTCCCAAGAACCAGGCGCGATCTCGTCTGCCGGGAGCACATCTACCGAGATGACGCCTTCCAATGCATGGACCGCCTTGGTAAGGGGATCCTGCTCGAGGGTTTGAAGATCGATGACGACTATCCATCGACCCTTCTTCGCAAACACCCACTTCCAGAGCCCCAGGTTACAGGGCGCTATGCAGCCCCTACTCGTATAGCCGGGTACTCCTTGACGCCCCGACGCAGTAAAGCCGACTTCCTGCAGGCCACGCACTATTCTTAGCCTCTCAAGATTTTTAGCCGTATTGTACGCGCTCCGACTCCTTCCATACTCATCAGATATACCGTACCGACTCTCGTTATCCATGGTTTCATCTCCTTCTGTATTGAATAGCGTATTTAAATATACTCAATATCTATTGATAACCATATCTCTTCTGATTCGATAAAGCAAGGTTACTGTGTTAGAAATCTAAGAAAAGTTCTATACTAGCCATAAGACACACATGAAACCCGGCTTAGGAGCGAAACATGCTTATCAATATCCGCGGCAACCGCAGGGTCCTCTCGATAGAGCACGAGCTTGCGATACTCCACCCTCAAAAGCTCTCTCGCACCAAATTGCTCGAGAAGGCCGTATCTTATGCTTTCAGCGAACCCGACTTAGACTGGTTCGATCTCTCTGAGAAGATGAAGGGCCTCCCAGACGACAACATCGTTGTGCCGTCATTCATGCAGGCCCATCTGAGCGAGGATGCAGCAGATCGATTCAAGGCGATCAAAGAGCGTATCTATCAGGCCGTAAAGCACGAGAAAGAGAATGCGCGCTATGTGCAGGACAAATACGTGTGGCAGCTCTGCTTGATGGCATTGCTGGAGCATCTTAAACAAGAAGCATCGCTCAACGCGGAGGACGATAAGACCGACTACGACAAACTGAGATCGGCTGGGCTCTTCGTAGAATTGCTGATGAGCGCCGACAAAGCAGATGATTATATCGCCAGCAAGATGATCGCAGACCTCGACGCTTGGAACAGAAACCGGAACAAGCAGGCAACAGCAGTAGACAGGAGCTGAGATGAGAACGCTCGTCATTGGGGATACGCATCTCAAGTTCGTGGATATCGTTGAGAAGGTCGAGGAGACCATCGAGCGATGGAACATCAAGCGCGTGGTCTTCACGGGCGACTACTGCGACGACTGGCGGGCGACCGAGGCGTCGTTCGAGGCCGACATCCTCGAGCTCGCCGACTGGGTGGAAGACCGACGCGAAGAGGGTCTGACCGTCGACCTTCTCTTCGGCAACCACGATTTCCAATACCTGATCGGAGAGCCGGGGCCGGGAACGATGATAGAGGAGATGCGATTCGTGCGCGACGTGCTCTTTCCGCTTGAGCTGAAGATAGCGGCTGTCGTTGATGATCTCCTCATAACGCATGCCGGCGTTACCCAAGACTGGGCTGATGAGTGGCTCGAACAGACCGACGACATCCACGCTATCGCGCATGACCTGAATGCGATGCTCGAAGAAGGCGCCTACGATGCGCTCGGGACCTGCGGCCCTGGTCGCGGTGGGAGCGACATACCGAGCCCGCTTTGGGCGGACCTTGCCGAACTGACCTCAGACCCGCTGCCGAACATACGCCAGATCGTCGGCCACACCCCCGTGGGCTCTTGCTGGAAGGCTCCCTGCGACACGCTCGACGGCGAACCTGATATCTGGGCATGCGACACATTCTCGACCACCCCGAACCTCTGGCCCATCGGTGACGGCTCCATGCTGCTGGTCAAAGATGGCGTGGTCACGGTCGCCGGATAAAACGAGCGTCTCGCAGAGCATCCTGCTCGCTCTGCACGCTCTGATATGGCCAAGATGCGCTGGGAATCCTGCTCCCATCGCAAGAACAAGGCAGAACATATGGCGGAGGAAGTAGGATTCGAACCCACGGTACCTTTCGGCACAACAGTTTTCAAGACTGCCGCCTTCAACCACTCGGCCATTCCTCCGCGGAACATCCCGCACGTATGCGGCGAGAACAGGATAGCACAACGGTCAGCGCCTCTATAGCATCAGCAGCATGCCGCAAAAGGCCGACTGCCCAAGCGCGCATATCGCTCGATCTGCGCGCTCGCCGTGAAAAAGAGATGCCGCACTGCGAGAGCGTATCCCTGCGCAAAGAACGCTCTGGCTGCATGCTGCTGTTTTGGATGTCTTGAACAGATCGCTGACCGAACTGTAAATATATATTTACAGTCAGAGCTTAGAGATATCAATCATGCTACTTCAAGGCTGACAAGAACACTCTTATATCGAGGATGATGTTCCTATATCGTAATCATCAGCGATGGGGCCTTTATGCGGCAGCTTGGCTAGAGTAGCGCATATTCGCCGGCCCCGTCGCTGATCTTCATCGAGCTGCTATCGGCTGTATGCTTGGTAGACGTCTATCTCCCACTGCTTGCGGTTGTTCTTCGCCACCGTGTCGAGCACCAGCCCTACCGTGAGCGACAGCGCCCCGCACAGCACGAGCGCCACCGCCAGCAGCGCCGTGGGGAACCGCTCCACCAGATGCGTCGTCGTGAACTCCATGATGACCGGCACACCGGCCACAAGCCCCAGCACCACGAAGAGCAGCGCGAGCCACCCGAAGAACGCCATCGGCTTGTAGTCCTTGAACAGCGAGGCGATAGCCATCAGCACCTTGGCGCCGTCGCCGAACGTCGACAGCTTCGACTCGCTACCCTCGGGGCGGTCGCGGTAGTCGATGGGCACATCGACGATGCGCCAGCGCTTGTCCACCGCATGTATCGACAGCTCCGTCTCTATCTGGAAGCCCGCCGACAGCACCGGCGTGGTCTTCACGAACACACGGGTGAATGCGCGATAGCCCGTCATCACGTCATCGAAAGCGTAGCCGTAGATCACCTTGATGAGCCAGCGCACGAGATCGTTGCCGAACCCATGGAAGGCGCGGTCGTTCTCCTCGCCGTAGCTGCCGTTCGATAGGCGGTCGCCCACCGTCATGTCAGCCTCGCCCGCCGCCAAGGGCGCCACGAGCGATGCCGCCGCCTCGGCCGGGTACGTATCGTCGCCGTCCACCATGATGTAATAGTCGGCCTCTATCTCGCGGAACATCTGGCGCACCACGTTGCCCTTGCCCTGCCGCGGCTCCGT
The DNA here is from genome assembly GCA_910584145.1 of uncultured Eggerthellaceae bacterium. Lineage (GTDB taxonomy): Bacteria > Actinomycetota > Coriobacteriia > Coriobacteriales > Eggerthellaceae > Adlercreutzia_A. Next base: position 26,540 of record CAJTXX010000013.1, read on the forward strand.
GCGCACGATGGCGCCATGCGCGCGAGCTATCTCGGCTGTCTTGTCGCTGGAGTTATTGTCGTAGACGTATATATCAGCCAGCGGCATGACGCGGCGGAAATCGTCCACCACTTTGCCGATGGTCAGCTCCTCGTTGTAGCACGGGACCAGCACGGCAACGCCGGCTCCTTCAGCCGCAGCACCCACATCGCCCGTCTCGACCGCTGCATCATTCACCATAGCAACCCCTGAATACGCCTCTTCGCTTGCCGCGCAGCCGATCGCCGCTCGGATGCGCACGATTATACCCCAGCCGAGCCGCCTCCCACGCCCGCAGCCACCGCTCCACCGCAAAGCGGCGCCGGCGGGAGAAGTGGCGTATAATGGCTTGGTTCAGTGGAATGCGCAGGCGGCGCCCGAAGCCGCTTCCGATATATGAGAAGGCCGGTTCCAGCAGGATGAAAACCATATCCTTCATAGTGCCCTGCTACAACTCTGCCGCATACATGGATGTCTGCATCACATCGCTGTTGAAGTGCGGCACCGACATCGAGGTCATCATCGTGAACGATGGCTCCACCGATGCTACAGCCGAAGTCGCCGATGGCTGGGCGCGCGAGATGCCCGACACGGTGCGCGCCATCCACAAGCCCAACGGCGGCCACGGCTCAGCCGTGAACGCCGGGCTCGACGCAGCCGAAGGCGTCTACTTCAAGGTGGTCGACTCCGACGACTGGCTCGACGAGGACGCCATGTCCGAGATCATGGGCTATATGCGGGAACAGGCGACCCTTCCCCACCCCACCGACCTGATCGTGGCGAACTACGTGTACGAGAAGATACACGAGAACACCCGCAAGGTGATGGCCCACCGCAACACCTATCCGACCGACCGCGAGATAACCTGGCACGAGCTGGGGAGCTTCTCGCTGTTCCAGTACCTGCACATGCACGCAGTCATCTACCGCACCCAGCTGTTGAAGGATATCGGCCTGAAGCTGCCGGAGCATTGCTTCTACGTGGACAACCTGTACGTGTACATACCGCTGCCGCACGTGGAGAGCATCCGCTACTTCGACCAGGACGCCTACCGCTACTACATCGGCCGCGAGGGTCAGAGCGTCAGCATCGAGGCCATGCTCGAGCGCATCGATCAGCACCTCGAGGTGACGCGCTCCATGATCGATTCCGTGCACCTGCCCGCCGATGCGCCCGACCCGAAGCTGTTCGGCTATATGGGCAACCACATGGCCATGATGATCTGCGTGTGCGCCATCTTCCTGCGCATGCGCAATACCCCCGAAGACGACAAGAAGCTCGCCGACATGTGGGACTACCTGCATTTCCACAGCCCAGAGCTGTTCAAACGGGTGAAACGGCATCCGCTCGTCATCGGCTCGAACATCCCAGGGCGCTTCGGGCGCCGCGCGGGGCTGTGGGGCTACGAGCAGGGCCGCAAGATGTTCAATTTCAACTAACCGGTTCCATTCGGCCCGCCTGCGCCCGAAAACGGTATGCGCAGGGGTAATCTGATATCCTAAGTAGAGTATGCATGCACGGCGAACGACAAGATCGATAGCGCATAGGGGCCGCTGGTGAAGAAGGCGCTTCTCATAATCGTCGCCATCTTGGCGATAACCTTCTTCATGGGCAATGCCGACATGGTGTTCGACTTCATCGACATCGTGGGCACGGGGGCCACCATCCCGCTCATCATAGCCATCGTGTTCATGGTGCTGCGCCATCTGACGCAGGCCGCTTCCTACGACGCTGCCTTCGACGCTGTGGGCTTCAAGACCGGCTTCTGGCACAATGTGGTTCTCATCTTCAGCCTCGTGTTCATCAATACGTTCTGCCTGTTCAGCGGTGCTACCGGCCTCGCTTTCATCATCGACGACGCGCATCGCAAGGGCGCGAGCCTCGGCGTGGCCACCGGCGGCGGGCTGCTCTCGCAGATCGGCTTCTTCGCGGCGGTGTTCGTCATCGCCATCATCGGCACCACGGTCATGCTCATATCCGACTCGCTGAACTACGTCATCCTCACCGGGTTCATCGCGCTGGCGGCTGTGCTGTTCGGGCAGACCGCCTGCTTCATCATCGGTTACTACAAGCCCGACGCGCTCTACTGGCTGCTGACGCGCATCGAAAAGGTCGGGAACTGGGTCCTGCGCTTCTTCCATAAGAGCATGCGCGCGGCGTGGGGCACCTCCACAGCCGACCAGTTCATCGACGCATCGCGCATCTTGGCGCACAATCCGATGGGCGTGGTCATCACCATCGGCTGGGCGTCGCTGTCGGCCATCTTGAACATGGCGTGCCTGATGGCCATCGGGTTCGCATTCGGCTTCACGCAGATCGCACCGCTCGTGGCAGCATTCGCGCTGGCGGTGGTCACCATCATGCTCTCGCCCACGCCGCAAGGCATCGGCGTCACCGAAGCCGCCATCGCCATCGTGCTGACCGCGGCGGGCTCCACCGCCACCACGGCGGCGGCTATCGCGCTCGTGTACCGCGGCATCATGCTGTGGATACCGTTCCTGGTAGGCGCCGTGCTGCTGTCGCAGTCGGGCTTCTTCAAGGGGAAGAAGACCGCCGCGCCCGACCAGAAGCAGAAGGATCTCGCCTGGATAACCGGCACGCTCATGGCGCTGTTCGGCGTCGTGAACGTGGCGCTCGCGCTGGTGGCGCCGGCGCTCGCGCCCTACGGCATACTGACGCAATTCGTCGATCTGTCGGGCGTGCTGGGCGGCCCATCGCTGATCGTCGGCGGCGTGTTGCTCGTCGTGTGCGCCATCGGCCTGATACGCCGCAGCCGCATCCTCTGGGCGGCCAGCATGTTCATCCTCTGCGCGCTGGCGGGCCTCGAGCTGTACCTGGGAACCTGGCAGGTGGCCGTACCGCTGATGGCGCTCGGCATGGCGCTATTCATCCGCCGCGACGTGTTCACCAAAGCTCCCATCTGGACCGAGAAGGCCGAAGAAGCGGGCACGCCCCCGCCGAACCCCGACATAGCCGAAGCCGCCCGCGACATGGAGCAGATGCCGCGCACCGCCTCATCCATCGAGGAGATGTCAGCCACGCTGGACGACCTCCAGAAGCGCTCGAGCAGGATGGAGCGCCAAGCGAAGAAGCGCGCCGAGAAGAAGCGGAAGAAAGCCGACCAGAAGGCCGATTCCCCTTGGTCGGTATGAGCCCAGCCGACCCGGCCGATATTCCCAGCTCGCTCGGCTGACCGACCCCTCCTCCTCCTTCATCTTTCCTTGCGCGCTCCCACGCCTCGTACATCGCACGCGCACGCCCGCCGATAACGCACGAGGGGCCCGCACGATGCGGGCCCCTCGCTGAAAAGCCTCTGATCGAGCAGCTACGCAGCCACAGCCGCCTTCGCTGCCTCGGCCACAGCCGCGAACGCCTTGGGATCGTTCACCGCCATGTCGGCCAGCACCTTGCGGTCGAGCTCGATGCCCGCCTTCTTCAGGCCGTTCATGAAAACGGAGTAGGACAGGCCGTTCAGGCGCGCCGCAGCGTTGATGCGGGTGATCCACAGACGGCGGATGTCGCGCTTCTTGTTGCGACGATCGCGATACATATACTGCATGGAGTGGCGTACCTGCTCCTTCGCAGCCTTATACGAGCGCGACTTCGCACCGTAGTAGCCGCGCGCCTTCTTCAGTATCTCGCGACGCTTCTTGCGCGCGTGGACAGACCTCTTCACTCGTGCCATTGTTCTCTACCCCCTAACGAAGGCCCAGGTTGCGTGCCACAACCTTGCTGTCGGCCGTCGCGACCTCGGTCTCGTGACGGAAATTACGCTTGCGCTTCTGGCTCTTCTTGGTCATGATGTGGCTCTTGTAGGCCTTCGCGCGCATGATCTTGCCGCTGCCGGTGACGCGGAAGCGCTTGGCGGTCCCGCGATGCGTCTTCATCTTAGGCATCGTGCGTCTCCCCTTTCTTGTCTTGCTCGGTCTTCTTCTTCGCAGTCTGCGGAAGCGGCGCTATCAGCATGTGCATGTTGCGCCCTTCCATCTTGGGTTGGTTCTCTATTACCGCAACGTCCTTCAGGTCGTCTGCAAGACGCTCTAGGATGGAAAGCCCCTGCTCGGGATGCGCCATCTCGCGGCCGCGGAACATGATGGTTATCTTCACCTTGTTCCCTGCATCCAAGAAGCGCAGCACGTGCTTCTTCTTGGTGGTGTAGTCGCCGATGTCGATCTTCGGACGGAACTTCATCTCCTTGATCTCGATCTTGCTCTGGTTCTTGCGAGCCTGCTTCGCCTTTATGGCCTGATCGTATTTGAACTTGCCATAATCCATCACGCGGCAGACGGGCGGGTCGGCGTTCGGGGCTATCTCCACCAGGTCGAGGCCCGCGGCATCTGCGATGCTCTGCGCCTGCTCGATAGGGTATACGCCCAGCTGATTGCCATCGAAGTCCACCAGCCTACAGGTGTCCAACGTGATCTGTTCGTTGAGCCGTGGCTCTTGAGCGGCTATCGCGCTCACCTCCTTCTCCTCGCACCGGCGGTGCGACGTGTGCACAGGTTCTGAAGCACCCGCGCTGCAATAGAAAAGCCCGCTGCATACGCAGACGGGCCTCGTCCATACGGCAAGCGCACACGCGGTGCGCGATACGATATTCGAACGACCCATCGGCTGCCAGCGGCGCCGAACCAGGTGGAACAGCTCGCGCCATTCACTTGATCAGCAATCGGATATTCTACGGCAAGCGCGCGCCCAGTTCAAGGCTTAGCAGGAAGAATGGCGCCACAGTCCCGCAGAGCGCCGCCGCAGGCATCCACGGAGCAGCGCGAGCACACGCCGCTGATGCCATCCTACTTCGCGGTCACGAACGGGTAGAGCACCTCTCCGCGCGAGAAGCGCACCTCGGCGACATAGAGGTAGCCAGGCTCGATGCGCAGGCGAGCCGCGCCGTCGGAAGCCAGCGTAGAGGGTACCGCCTCATATTCCGCAGCCAGCTGGATGGACATAGCGCCATCCACCGCCGTGGACACCGGCGTGCGCTTGATGCTCACGCTCGCAGGCGCCATCGGGAACCGCAGCTCGGCATCGACCGCCTCCGCTATGCGCGCATCGGCGAGCTCGCTCGACAGGCGGCCATCCGCCTCGCTGAAGGCGGCATCAGCTGCCATGGTGCTCTCCGCATCGCCGTCGCGCACCACCCACGTGTAGCTCCCGGGCTCCAGCATGACGGCCACCTTCGCCAAGTCTGTCGCATAGTCGAGCGTGCCGCTGGGAACCTCGTTCTCGTCGTGTTCCACGATCACCTCGGCCACGAGGTCGGCGTATTCGTCGGCATCGGCCGGGTCGCCCTCCTCCAACACCTGTACGCGGGTGATGCCCGGATATTGCCCCGGATAGCTCTCCAGCATGATGCCGTTGCCCACCACCGCCACCACGTTGCCCGCCCGCAGGTCGCCCAGCGCGAGGCTCTGCCCGGCCGCATCGAAGAGCGCGCCCTCGGGTATGGTCGGGAAGTACACCGCTCCGGTATCGCGGTCAGCCAAGAGCGCTGTCTTATCGTCGGCGTAGATGACCATCGCCGTTGATTCCACACCTTCTTCCGCCGCATCGCCGGCAGATGCGCCTCCCGCACCCTCGGGCGCAGGTGCGCACGCGCAGAGCGCGAGCAGGGCGAACAGGGCGCATGCCGCTGCGAAGAGCGCGGGCCATCTCATGCGATCGGACATCTCCAACCTCCATCAAACGCGTCGTTTCCCCGATGATACCCTGTTTCGGCCCGCGCAGAGCGAACGGTTGCCCATTCGGGAGAATCCGCATCCCGGTAACGGAGCAGCAACGCCCCGAGAAGATATCGCAGCCACGCGTGCGCGAGCGCCCCAGAAGCGCTACGGTATGCGTATCGACCAAGAGGCTGGAAAGGGAGGAGCTCATGTGGAAGCTCCGGCTGCATAAGGTCACGCAAAGCGACGAGATCGGCTACTTCGCGCCGAAGACCTGGGAGTTCTGGCGCGCGCTGATAGCGAGCTTCTGCATCTTCACCATCGTGGGGCATTGGCTCGAGTTCCTGTACTGCGTCATCATGGACCAGCTATTCGGCATCGTGGAGCCCGATTACGCTATCTGGATAGACCCGTGGTATCACCCGTATTGGGTCTACGGCGTGGGCGCCGTGTTCATGACGCTGTTGGTTGAACCGCTGAAAGAGCGCATCATCCTGCGTCGCAAGACGCTCTGGGGGGCGCTGCTCGAAACGTTCCTCATCGTGGTGTTCCTGAGCATGCTGATGGAGCTCATCATCGGGCTGATCGTGAACCAGCCGGATGCCAGCGGTGAATACCCGTACTGGGACAACTCGCAGCTCCCGCTGAACGTGCTCGGGCAGGCATGGCTGGTGAACGACGTGTTCATCGGGCTCGCGGCCATGCTCTACGTCTGGGTGCTCTACCCGCTCATCTGCGAGGGGTTCTCGCTGCTGCGCCCACCGGTGGCCAACATCATGCTCGTGGTCATCGTAGTGGGGTTCGCCGCGGCTTGCACCGGGTCGTACTTGGAGCTCGCGCTCTGGGAGCGGTAGCGCCGCGCGCCTTAAGCCGCGAGCACCGCCTCCAGCCATGCCAGCACATCGTCGAACACCACGTCGGCATCGGCCTCGTTCAGTATCTCGTGGCGCATGCCATCGTAGAGGATGACCTCAACATCCTCGGCACCCGCCTTGCGCATCATCTCGGCGGCAGCCGCCACGCCGCGCCCGTTCTCGCCCACCGGGTCCTTCGCGCCGGCTATGAACAGCAGCGGCAGGTCGTGCGGCACCTTCCGAGCCAGCTCCAGGCTGGCAGCCAGCATGGTCAGCCGCGTCAGCGATGCATAGCCGCCCAGCGTGAACGGGAAGCCGTTCAGGTCGTCTGCCATGTAGTCGTCCACGTTCTGGCGGTCGGCCGATATCCAGTCGAACTCCGTGCGCGGGTCGTCGATCTGGCGCGAGAACGCACCGTCGGCCATCGAGTGGATGAGCTCGCTCTTCGCCATCTCGCCGCGCACCTTCGCGCTCGCCTTCGCGAGCAGGTTGCCGGCAAGGGAGACGATGCGCGGCTTCTGGCCGGTGCCGCACAGGATGGCGCCCGCAAGGCCCGCGCCGTGGCGCGTCAGGTACACGCGCAGCGTGAAGCTGCCCATCGAATGCCCGAACATGAAATACGGCAGCCCCTCGGGCAGCGCAGCGGTGACGATGGAACGCAGCGTGTCGGCATCTTCCACCAGCACATCGGCGCCGGTGTCTGCCGGCATGTGCCCCAAGAGCTCGCGCGAGGGAACGCTCTTCCCATGCCCGATATGGTCGTGGCCGCACACCGCGAAGCCCTGCTCGGCCAAGAAGCGCGCGAAGGCGTCGTAGCGCTCGATATGCTCGGACATGCCATGGATGAGCTGCACGATGCCGCGCGGCTCAGCACCCGTCGGCAGCCAGAGCATGCCGTGGATGGTGCTCGTCCCATCCCACGATGGGTATCCGAATTCCATCACCTTCGCCTCTGCGCCCATAACAGCTCCTTTCGACCAGCTCTGCGCTCGCTTCTCCACAACAGGATATCGGATAGCCGCCGCCCGCACCGGCGCCGCTGCGCAAAAGATGCGCCCCTGTAACCTGAGCTACGCGCCCCGGACATGAGATAATCGCAGGAACAGGAAGGATGGCAGCATGGCGAACAACGGCAAAGCGAAGCTGAAGACGCTCTTCGTGAGGCAGATACTGGAAGAGGAGACCGACAGCGACCATGGCCTGTCCATGCGGCAGCTGATCGAGCGCTTGCAGGAATACGGCATCGAGGCCGAGCGCAAGAGCATCTACCGCGATATCGAGCTGCTGCGCGAATTCGGCGTCGATATACGCACCTACCAGCGCCACCCGGTGGAATACGCTATCGCCACGCGCGATTTCTCGCTCCCCCAGCTGATGCTCTTGGTGGACGCCGTGGAGTCGTGCCGCTCGCTGACCCAGCGCCAATCGCGGGCGCTCATAACCAACCTGAAGCTGCTGGCGAGCGACCCGCAACGCGACCAGCTCGACCGACGCATCCACGTGAGCGGGCGCATCGCATCGAAGAACGACAGCGTGTTCGGGCATATCGACCTGATACATGACGCGCTGCGCCAGCGCACCATGGTCGAGTTCATGTACTACCGCCTCGGCGCCGACGGGCGCCGGCAAGCCACGCACGACGGCAAACCGCATGTGGTGACGCCGGTGCTCGTCAGCTACGACGACGGCTTCTACTACCTGACCGCCTGGGACGACGACCACGGGCGCATGGTGGAATTCCGCATCGACCGCATGGGCAGCCTCAGCCTGTCGCAGCAACGGGCCGCCAGCAACGACGAGATAGCCCGCTGGACCTGCGAGAACGACGGGCATGTCAGCTTCGGGCGCATGAACGGCGAGCAAGCCACCGTCACCTTAGCGGTGGACGCCGGCAAAACCGAGATCGTGCTCGACCGCTTCGGCGAGGCCGCCCAGCTCGACTGCGGCGATGGAGGGGCAGCCACAGCCACCGTGAAAGTGCGCGTGTCGGAGCAGTTCTTCGGCTGGGTGGCGGGCCTTGGGAACACCGTGCGCATCGCCGGTCCGGAGAGCCTGAAGCGGGAATACCGCGCCTACCTGCACGGGCTCATAGAGGACTGAGCGTGACTGCCGGAAGCGCCCGTGCACGGGCGCAGCACGTGGAGCACCCGCTCGCCCCAGTCTACGACGAGTGCTCGCGCGTGCTCATCTTAGGGACCATGCCCTCGCCGCGCTCGCGGGCCACAGGGTTCTACTACAACCACCCTCAGAACAGGTTCTGGAAGGTGATGGCGGCGCTGTTCGACGAGCCGACGCCCGCGTCGAACGAGCAGAAGGAGCACCTGGCGCTGCGCCATGGCATCGCGCTCTGGGATGTGCTGGCTTCCTGCACCATCGAGGGCGCGAGCGATGGAAGCATCGGCGCCTGCGTGCCGAACGATATCGGGCAGGTGCTCGGCGCAGCGCCCATCGAAGCCATCTTCTGCACGGGGGCGAAGGCGGCTGAGCTCTACCAGAAGCACTGCGAGACTGCCTGCGGCATGCCCGCCACGCGGCTCCCCTCGACGAGCCCCACCAACGCCGCGGCATCGCTCGCGCAGCTGATCGAGGCGTACCGGGCCATCCTCCCCTTCTGCGTCCGCTGACGCAACCCCGCGCCCGTTGGTGCTCAGCCGGCGTCGCCGCGCTGCGGCGGCTCCTCAGCCAGCTCGCGCGCCCAGTCGATATCGGGCGGCGGCCCTAACGGGCGCGCATCGTCGAGTGAGGCGCCATCCCACTGGTACGTCCCCATGATGACGCGGCCCTCATCATCGAAGCCGACGCCCTCCTCCGCGAGCATCCCGCGTTGCACGTCTTCCCCACCGAAGGCGAACCCCGTCGCCATCGAGCCGTCCTTGAACACCACCCGATGGCACGGTATGGCATCAGCCTCTATCCCCGGCGCCGGGTTAGCGCGCAGAGCATAGCCGACGTAGCGGGCCGACCGCGGCGCGCCGATCAAACGTGCCACCTGGCCATACGTCGCCACCTTCCCGCGCGGTATGCGCCCCACCACCGCGAACACCCTCTCCGAGAAATCGCCCATGCGCGCTCCGTCCATGCCCAGTCCGCCATCTGCTGCCACTATATACGATGGATGCGCCCGCGACCCGAGCATTGCGCGGATGCCCCCGTGCGGCTACAATGCGAGGATCGATGTTCCGGCGGGGCCTTTGGCAAGCACCGCCTCGAGGAAGGCAAGGTGCATGAAGAGATAGCGATGCCCGAACGGGAGCCCATACCGCACACGACCGATCACGGGAGCTGCGTCTTGGGTGCTGCATCGCAATGCACGTCTCTTCCCGCCTGAACCGCATCAGCATGCCTGCGCCCGGCGCGGCTCCCCTTCCGAAGAAGGAGCTCGCCATGCAACTGAATCTCGACCATATCAGCTTCACCTACCCGAGCGCGTCTGCGCCCATCCTCGAAGATGTCACGGTCGCCTTCCCGCAAGGGTGGACGGGCATCGTAGGCGACAACGGCTGCGGGAAGACCACGCTGGCCACCATCGCCTGCGGCAAGCTGCGCCCCGATGCGGGCTCGGTCAGCCCGGCTCTGTTCGCCATCTACTGCGAGCAGAGCACCGCTATCGAGCCCGACAGGCTCTCTGACTTCGCGGCGGATTGGGGCGGGGAAGCTCAAGCGATGCGCCGTATGCTGGGCATAGACGACGAATGGCTCTGGCGCTACGATACGCTCTCAGGCGGCCAGCGCAAGCGCATACAGATAGCCTGCGCGCTGACAGCGCGGCCCGACGTGCTGGTGATGGACGAGCCCACGAACGACCTGGACGCCACCACGCGCGCTGCGGTGGCCGATGCGCTCGCCTCCTTCACGGGCGTCGGGCTGCTCATCTCCCACGACCGCGACCTGCTCGACCACCTGGTATCGCAGTGCCTCATGTACGAGGCGGGGCGCCCCACCATGCGCCCCGGCACCTACTCCCGAGCGCGAGCGCAAGCGCTCGTCGAAGCGCAGACCGCGCACCGGGCGCAAGAGAAAGCGCGCGGCGAGGTGCGCCGTCTGCAAGCCGAGGCCACCAGGCGGCGCGAGGAGGCCAGCCGCGCAGGGGCGAAGCGCAGCGCGCGCCTGCTCGACCGCCATGACAGCGACGGGCGCGAGCGCATCGGGCGAGCCATCGTCTCCGGAAAGGACGGGGTGGCGCCGAAGCTGTCTGCGTCGATGGAGGGACGGCTCGCCAAGGCGAAAGACCAGCTCGCCTCGGCGCGCACAGCCAAGCGCTACGACGGGCGCATCGCCGAGCATGGCAGCGCATCGAGAGCCAAGACGGTGGCGCACCTCGATGCCGGCACCATCAGCGCGGGCGGCTTCTCGCTACGCATCCCCGAGCTCTGGGTGGGACCCACCGACCACGTAACGGTCTCGGGTGATAACGGCTGCGGGAAGAGCTTGCTCGTCGGGCGCATCGCCGCAGCCGTGCACGATGGCGTGAAGGCCGCCTGCCTGCCCCAAGAGGTCGATGCTGCCACGCGGACGCGGGCGCTGCGAGCGCTCGACGAGCTCGACAATGCCGCCCGCGGCCAGGTGCTCTCCCTCGTAGAGCGCTTGAACACCGATGCCGCGCAGCTCGTCAGCGGCGACGACATCAGCCCCGGCGAATTGAAGAAGCTCCTGCTCGCGGAATACCTGATCGGCGACCCGCAGCTCCTCATCCTCGACGAGCCCACCAACCACTTGGATATCGGCTCCATCGAAGCGCTCGGCGAGGCGCTGTGCCGCTTCCCCGGTGCGCTCGTGCTGGTGACGCACGATGCCGCCCTGCGCGAAGCCGTCTCCGATATCAGATGGCAGATAGCAGCGGAGGGCGCATGCTGCGCCCTCCATGTCGGCTGAATATCGGCCCGGCAGATAGGCACCCTCCGCCGCGCACGATCGCTGAGAAGGCCCCACCGGACGCCCTCGGAAGCGGCCGCTTACTGGTAGGTATAGAAGCCCGCGCCCGCGTTCACGCCGGTCTTGCCCTCATCGATGTAGCGCTTGAGCAGCGCGGCGATGCGCCCCGCGGTGCTGTCAGGGTCTTTCGCCGCCGGGTTCGCCGCCACGATGTTGTATGCGGTAGCGAGGCCTACGATATCGAGGATGCGGAACGGGCCCAAAAGCGCGCCGGTGCCGAGCGTCCATGCCCGGTCGACCGTCTCCACGTCGGCCATGCCGGCGGCGCAGTGCGGCGCTGTCTCAGCGGGAGCCTTGGAAAGATTCCACAGCAGCGACTAGGAATGCGGTCGCGCCCTCGCCCGCTGCATCGTCGTAGTAGGCGGTGAAGCGCGGGTCGGCCAGATAGCTGCGCACGAGGGCCAGATAGACCTGCTTGTCGGCTATGCCGCCCCAGTGGAAGGCGACCCAGCGCTCATGCATGCGCGCGAGCTCAGCCGCCGCCTCCCCCGCCGGATCACCCGCCGCCAACGCAAGGCGCAGCTGCACCTTGATGGATTCCTCCAGCAGCCCTTTCGCGTCCCACTCGTCCTGCGTGAGCGCCATCATGCGCTCGTTCGCCGCCTCGACGGCTTCGGTACCATAGCGCTCGCGCGCTTCCCGGCCGTAAGCCGCCTCGGCATCGCGCAGGGTCTGCGCTTTCATCTCCTCGAAGGCATCTTCGGTTCCCATATGCTCAATCCTCTCGATAGCACGGATGGCGGCCTCGGTGTGCGCAACCGCCTCCTCCAGCGATCGGCCCTGTGCGCGCAGGGCTTGGAGGTGCCGGATGAGCGCGTCGTAGAGCGAGCAGTCATCAGCCAGCAGCTCGCCGATGGTGCCGAGCGGCAACCCGCAGAGCTTCATGGCCTGTATCTGCGCGAGCCGCCGCGCGTCAGCGGGGCTGTAAGCACGATATCCGTTGGCTGAGCGCGCGGGGCGCAAGAGGCCGATGCTCTCGTAATGGCGCAGGGTGCGCGTGCTCAGACCGGCCCGTTCGGCCAGCTCGCCGATGCTCATAGTGCGCGGTACGGGCGCTGTGCGGTCCATCCGTATCACCTCCGGAGAGCATGATGCACCTTGACGCAGCGTGAAGGTCAAGCGCTATGCGGGGAAGCTAGCGCGATGCTGACGGCTAACCAGCGAGGCTGTGGCTGGCCGATATGCGGCTCGGCGGTGGTGCTCAGCAGGGACGCCGGTACGATCCTGCTGCCCCATTGCGCGTCGCGGCGAGCGGCGCCGACCGCCCGGCGGCTCACCTTCGCCGCATCCCTCGCGCCAGCCTAGCGCGTGCCGAAGATGCGGTCGCCCGCGTCGCCCAGCCCGGGCACGATATAGGCGTTCTCGTCCAGCGTCTCGTCCACCGCTGCCACGTAGATGTCGACGTCGGGGTGGGCAGCGCGTACCGCATCGACCCCTTGCGGCGCCGCCACCAGGTTCACCAACCTGATGTTCGTGCACCCGCGACGCTTCAGGCTGGTCAGCGCGTCCACCGCACTGCCGCCCGTCGCCAGCATGGGGTCGACCACCATGACCACCGACTGCTCGTAGCCCTCGGGCATCTTGTAATAGTATTCCTCGGGCAGATGCGTCTCCTCGTTGCGCACGAGCCCGATGTGCCCCACATGCGCGAACGGCATCAGCTCGAGCAGGCCATCCACCATGCCCAGCCCCGCACGCAAGATGGGGACGATGGTGAAGAACCCGTCTTTCAGCACTGGGAAATCGGCCCGGCACAGCGGCGTTTCGATGCTCTCGGTCTTCGTCGGGAAATCGCGCGTGATCTCGTAGCCCATCAGCAGCGATATCTCTTTCAGCAGCGCCCGGAATTCCGGCGAGGACGTGCGGCGGTCGCGCATACGCGTCAGCTTCGCCTCGATGAGCGGATGAGTGATAACGTGCAGGCTTCCCATAATGCGCCCTCCTCCTGATGCGGCTGCTGATAGCATTCTACCCGAGATGCGGCGGTACCCGTGCCAGGCATTCAGCCGATCGGGAGGTCTTCCACCTCGGCTTCGAGCGGCAGGGGCGGGTCGCCCGGACCCTCGGACTTCGGCGCCGCTTCGCCCCACGAGCTCTCGTAGCCGGGCAGGATGATGTTGAGCACGATGCCCGCGATGGAGCCGATGGCGAGCCCCGACAGCGACACGTCGATGCCGCCGATGGGGATGACGATGGCGCCGGCCGCGCTGTACGCGATGCCCAGCGAGAGCACCAGTATCAGCGCCGTTATGAGGATGTTGCGGCTCGCCATGAAGTCGACGTGGTTCTCCACCAGATTCCTGATGCCCACGCTGGAGATCATGCCGTAGAGCACGAGCGAGACGCCGCCGATGACGCACGCCGGCATGACGGCGATGACCGCCGCGAACTTCGGGCAGAACGAGAACACGATGGCGAACAGAGCGGCGATGCGCACCACGCGCGGGTCGAGCACGCGGGTGAGCGCGAGCACGCCGGTGTTCTCGCCGTAGGTGGTGTTGGCCGGCGCGCCGAACAGCGAAGCCAGCATGGTGGCGAAGCCATCGCCGAGGAGCGTGCGGTGCAGCCCCGGGTCGGCCAGATAGTTGCGATTGCAGGTGGAGCTGATGGCGGACATGTCGCCGATGTGCTCGATCATAGTGGCGAAGGCTAGCGGCATGATGGTGATGATGGCCGTGATGGCGAGGCCCGCATCGAACCCAGGGCCCGCCAATGCGAACACCGTGTTAGACCACAGGACGGGTAGGCCGATCCATGCTGCGTCGGCCACCGGCGCGAAGTCGACGATGCCGGTGACGGCAGCCACCGCATACGAGCCGATGACGCCCAGCAAGATGGGGATGATGCGGATCATGCCGCGCCCCCAGATGTTCGCCACGATGATGATGACGATGGCCGCGATGGCGATAGGCCAGTTCGTCTCGCAATTGGCGATGGCCGAGCTCGCCAAGATGAGCCCGATGCAGATGACGATGGGCCCAGTGACCACCGGCGGGAAGAACCGCATGATGCGCTCGGTGCCGAAGATGCGGAAGAGCGCAGAGAGCACGAGGTACAGCAGCCCCGAGCAGGCGACGCCTAGGCAGGCATACGGCAGCAGCTCGGGCTCGCCGGCGGGCGCGATGGCCACGTAGCCGGCGATGAACGCGAACGAGGAGCCCAGGAAGGCCGGCACCTTCCCCTTCGTTATGAGGTGGAACAGCAGCGTGCCGAGACCCGCGAACAGCAGCGTGGCCGACACCGACAGCCCTGTGAGCGTCGGCACCAAGATAGTGGCGCCGAACATGGCGAACATATGCTGCAAGCCGAACAGCGCCATCTTCGGAGCGCCGAGCGCGCGAGCGTCGTAGATGGCGCCTTTCGCGTCGGGCGCACCCATCGTCGGGACGCTCGCGGACGATGCGGCGGGCGGCTGGTTCGAGGTGCGCTCGTCAGATGCTGGTGGCATGATGCTCCTCACTGTTGGGATGGGGCCGCGCGGGCGGCCTCCCATACGATATCATGGCACGCCCCGAGAGCGGTCCACGACTGTGCGAGATGGGCAGATGAGCGCACGAACGATCGCCGAGCAGATAGCGCTGCGATCCCTTTTCGAGACGATATGGCGGACGCCTTTTGCCTTGCAACTGCCCCACCGCAGCATTCCCGAGCGCTCGCATCCCCTTTCCGGCCTCTTTCTAAGCCCCCCTCCCCTTCCGATTCTGCTAGGCTTGCAGAAAAAGCCGCGGTTCAACTCGAAGGAGAACATCATGGAGAGCAGAGCCATCCACCGCTGCCTGCACGTGCTCGACCTAGACAGGTCGCTCGACTTCTACGAGAGGGCGCTCGGCATGACCGAGATCCGCCGCATGGGCCCCGAGGACGGCTCGTGGATCAACGCATTCATCGGAAGCGAAGGCTCCGGATTCCAGCTGGAGCTCACATGGAACCGCGGCCGCACCGAGCCCTACGACAACGGCGGCCGCGACTCGCACCTCGCTTTCACCGTGCCCGACTACGAGGCAGCCCATGCGCTGCACGAGCACATGGGCTGCATCTGCCACGAGAACGAGGCGATGGGTCTCTACTTCATCGAGGACCCCGACGGGTGCTGGCTCGAGATCCTGCCTGAGAAGGCCGAGTTCGCACCCCAGCCCGGCGTGGACGTGCTGTCGGCCATGACAGCCCGGCGCAGCGTGCGGGAGTATTCGGGCGAGCCCGTGCCGCAGGAGCTGCTGGACCGCATCATACGCGCCGGACTGCTCTCCGCATCGGGGCGCAGGCGCAGGCCCTGGGAGCTCATCGTCGTGCGCGACCGCGATACGCTGGCTAAGCTCGCCGGATGCCGCGACGCTGGGTCAGCCATGCTCGCGGGCGCCGATGCCGCCATCGCCGTGCTCGGCAACCCCGAGGTAGCCGACACGTGGGTCGAGGACTGCTCCATCGTCATGGCGAACATGCACCTCGAAGCATCAGCCTCAGGCGTCGGAAGCTGCTGGATACAAGGCCGCATGCGCACCGCCGCCGACGGTCGGTCGACCCAGGATTCCGTCGCCGACCTGCTCGGCATCCCCAAGCCATGGCAACTAGAGGCCATCCTGTCGCTAGGAATGCCAAAAGAGCAGCCCGACCACCGCGAGTTCGATAACGCACTGATGGAGAAAGTGCACGAGGAGCGGTTTTAAGGAGCCACCCCGATCGCTATCTACTGGGATTTGGGCGGTGCCGTGGGATGCTGAGCCTCAACCGATCAGCGATTCAGCAATGGACCGCTTCTGCCTAATTCTTCAGCCAGGATCGGGAGCAGCTCTCCGAAGGTCTCATCGATCGCATCCTTCTTGAGCTGGCACTCCCATATCACATGCACCTTCCAGCCAGCCTCTTCCAGTTGGCTGATCTTGCGATGGTCGCGCTCGATATTCGCCTCGAACTTCACCACCCAATACTCGACGTTGCTCTTCGGGATCGGCAGGTCGCAGTGCGGGCACCGATGCCAAAAGTATCCATTCACGAAGATGGCGACCTTCTTGCCCGGCCACGCGATATCTGGGCGCCCCGCCGCTTTCCACGGCAGCCGATAGCCGCCCAACCCCGCATCTCGCAACCGCCGCCGCACGAGGAGCTCGGGTTTCGTGTCCTTGCGCTTATTGCCCCTCATGGCCTTGCTCGTCGCCTCAGAGCTCGCCCGCGGCGGACGAGGGACCTTGATGCGCGCTGCGCTTCCCTCAGAAAGCGCCATCGGCATGCCTCTTGGCGATGGCCTTCCCGATCTCGTGCGGGATCTGCACCACGAGCGCATTGCCCATGCAGAACGCCCGCTGCCCATCGGTCATCCCGGTATCGGTCCAGCCCTTGGGGAACCCTTGCAACTGGTCGAGCTCATCAGGGACAAGACGGCGATAGCGCCCATCTACTTCTATGACGTGCTTGAACCGAGATGCCCCCGTACCGCCTTCGCCCGTCAAGATCGTCCGCGACGGGTTCTCTAGCAGATCGGGGAACGCCATCGAGCCCTCCGAATAATGATATTTGAACCCGGTCCGCTTGTTGATCCGCTCCTCGCTCTTAGAGCTCTTCAGGTAACGCCATCGCTCCAGCTTGTCCTCCGGGATATAGAACGCATCAGGCACCTCTGCCGCAGGAACGATCACATCCCTGAGCGCGCCGCGCTCCCCCTTGTATGCCTCTAGGACATCAGCGGTCACAACTTGATGATGCTGCATAACGCCAGCGCTCCGAAAAGGAGACCGCCCATCCTTTTCGGCATTGAACGATCGACTGGCATCATAGGGGTCATCCGGGATGGGGAATGCAGCATGCTCGGCTGGCACCTCCACCGGTAGGGCATCGGCCAAGACCCCGTCTTTCAGCCGCTCGATAAGGTCCCAGCTGCGCGCATCGCGCTCAGCGTAGATATAGACGCGCTTGCGTCGCTGCGGCGAACCATACTCTGCGCTATTCACCACGCGCCATTCGACTGAATATCCTAGATCAGCAAGGCAGGAGAGCATGATCGCGAAGTCTCGGCCGCGCTGCTTCGCCGGGCTCTTCAACAACCGGTCGACGTTCTCTAGCAGAACGTATCTCGGCCTCTTCAGATGCAGAAAGCGATATATATCCCACCAGAGAACGCCTTTTCTCCCATCGATCCCGCCGGCTTGAGAGAGGGGCTTCGCCACCGAATAGTCCTGGCATGGGAATCCGCCAACGACCATATCGACATCGGGGATGGTAGCGATACCGGCTTCGTAGGCGTCGAGCACCTGATTGATATCGTCATTGACGCAGCTGCCCTCACCGAAGCGCTCCTCATAGCAGCGCCATGCAAATTGCTTCGCGGCGCTTCCAGGAGGCTCCCATTGATTCGCCCAAACCGTCCTGAAAGGCCCTGCAGGCTCCCGCCCGAAATCCGGTCTTCTCGCATCCGCATAACCCTCTAGACCGAGGCGGAACCCTCCCACCCCAGCGAAGAGCTCAGCGACCCTGATATCTCCCATGGCACGTTTCTCCTATCGCTACTGTGCCTGAAAACCAATGGCATTTTACCTGATCGAACTATATGAGGGAAGATCCATCGATGGGACACCCAAGAGCATCGCACGGCGTATCAGCCGGCATCTTCCTCGTCGAGGGAGATGATCTCATATACATAGCCCCTGTTGAGCCAGAAGCTCTGCTTGGTCATCACCCTTCCATCGGGCAGTTCATCTCCGTATCTATCCGGGTCCCCGATCACGTCTCCATTCTCGAATCGATACCCGCTCTTCGACGCGTGAGGCCTCACATGCGCTATCGACCCCGCGTCGCCCATCTTAGGAAGGTCATTCCTCACCTCCACACGGCCGTCATCGCGGATGTCGACGCAAAGCTTCACGCCTCTCTCAATGACATCTCTGGTCCTCTCCCAGCATGCGCGGAGCGGTCCGTCCATCTCGCAGACGGGCATCGACCAGAACCTCGCCCCAGCCAAGCGGACACCCCCGCCAGCCTTCTCGAACACGATGAACAGAAATCGGGTTTCCTCGAAATACGCCCGCAGTCTAGAGCTCTCCCAATCTTGCCCTACGATCTCCTTGAATCGGAATGTATCCAGTGAGAGCGACTCTTTGAGCGTCCCATTCTCTTCGAGGCGCACAGCCCTTATCGATATATTCGCTTTTTCGAACTCCTCAGCCCTCCCGCTCCTCACACCGAGAAGAGCGTATACGATCTGCGACCATTGGCGCTTCTTGCCGGTGTAGGGTATTTCCAGCATCGAGCAGAGCTCGCGATCGGTCTTCCCTATATGCTCATTGATCGTCAAGAGGACGAGCTCGTCGAATGTGCGACCATCAAGATGCCTGGGATCCTTGATGATAGGCTCAGCCCTGTCGGCTTGATCGGCGAAAAGAGCATTGAAGACGGTGACCATATAGCTTCGCTTGAAACAGAACGCGCGCCGCTTCGCAGGCGCATGGGGCGGATAGAACTGATCGACCCACATATCAGCTTCTCGCGATCCTTTAGTGCATGCCCCGAGATATGTCGTCATGCCCTCTGAGAGCTCTTGAGCTCGCCCTTCCTGCACATAGGCCGCGATCTTGTTGTAGTCATCTTCGATAATCTTGAGGTCGTCATCCGGCGGAGTGAACAAGCTCACGTGGCGTATGATCTGGTCATAACCGTCTTTAGAGCGATTGCGCTCGTAGAATACGAGCAGCAAGCACTTGACCTTCTCCCAAACATGAGATTCAGATAATCTGGGAGCGATCGGCTCGTTCAGGGGAATCATCGTTATGACGAGCCTCTCGCCAGGCGCCAAGGACCCATCGCTCCTCATATCCAAGCATGTGGTCTTGAGCTCCACTCCGGCTTCCGGGAAGTCCGCAAGGCGGTCGCTATTCGCTTTATAGCCGAAGAACCGCTCCTCCAGAAGAGTGCCCAAGCCCCCCTTATAGCGTTTGCTGCCGTATTCCCTGCTCACACCTTCCGCAACGATCCCCAAGTCGAGCACATCACGGAACGTCATGCCCTCTAGCTGCTTGGCATACGCCGCTATCGAAGCTGGATCATCTGGACTGTAATCCACTATCCCCTCCTTGTCGGCCGCTCGCCTTCACAAGCTGCATCCTCGGGGTTCGTCATGCTCTGCTAAGCCCTATTCCCGCACGACAACCTGACCAGCAAGCCTTGCAGCCCTCTGCCGAGCACAGCGCCCTAGCAACTCCCAGCAGTATACAGAATCGAATCATAGGCGATGCCATCTCTTTCCAAGAGAGCACCGTGCTCCGAAAAGCCGCCCCGGCTCTGCTCGGTTCACACTCACAAAACCCCTTACCTAGGGCCATGCTCTTTCGGCCAAAAGAGCATGACCGCCTCGATCCACGCCCCTGCATGCTCCTCATCGACAAGCCTCCCGCGAGGCATTGTGATTTCGCGCATACCGAGTACAAACCTCTTCATCTATCGATTGAACGGCCTTCTACTAAGACGCTCGAGCGCTCACGTAACCGCGCCCGAAGAACACCTGCTGCTCTCACAATGCTCATTCGCGATTCCTCTCTCCGTCTTGATGCGATGACGGCACACGAGACGACGACGTCGGAATACTCCGGAGCTTCGACCCACGCTCCCTATGCGGGGAACGATACGACGACACGCGCATGAAGCCCACCGACATCTGGACGTTTCAACCCACACTCCCCATGCGGAGAGCGACCAAGCCTCGGCGAGCCGCATCTCGTACCAATCCTGGTTTCAACCCGCGCCCCCCATGCGGGGAGCGACAAAAGATGGCGCGACCTCGCGATCCGACTGCGCTGTTTCAACCCGCCCCCCATGCGGGGAGCGACTGCGCCTCTTG
>CAJTXX010000014.1:0-5308 GCA_910584145.1 uncultured Eggerthellaceae bacterium
CCTGAAAGAGGAGCCCACACCCCCAGGGGTTGCGTTTACTTTGGAAAGTAACCACATCGCACGTTCTCCCCTCTATTGGAATGGACCCCGTTCTCCGCACACGAAAAGAAGGAATGGAAAATTTCGAGAAAAGAGGAGAGATGGCTGCAAAGATGCTGTCCGACGAGGAGATCTGCTACCTGAAAGAGCTCGGTTGCGTCGATGATGTCAAAGGCCAGAGCATCGTCTGGAATGCCGGATTCAAGGCGCATGCGAGGATGCGCCTTGAATCCGGAGATGCTCCATCTCGGATATTCAGGGAAGCAGGATGCGGCCCTGAGGTCATAGGGGCCAAGCGCATCGAGAGATGCTGCGCTCGATGGAGGCAGCGCAAGGTCGGCGCGGTCGTGCCATCGAGGCGGGCTCAGATCGTATGCTCGTTCTGCCCCACCAGCTCGCGCTGCGCTGCGAAAAGCGCCCACGAGGAGCAGGTAGCAAAGCTCAAAGAGCAGATAGGATACCAGACAGAGCTCAAGCGCCGAGCACGCGAGAAGAGGTGGCATGACGTGTCCAGGCTGAAAAAGGCGTCCACGGCCAAGGAGAAGAGGATCATAGCGAACCAAAGGCGCGAGATAGAGCGCCTGCGAAGCGAGGTGAAGGCTTTAAAAGCGCTTGGCGCGCTTGCGAGGGCGAGCAGGCGCGCCCCTCATCAGACGTCCAAGTCCGAGAGGTTCGAGGTGATATGGAACCTTCGGACAGCAGATCCGACGCTTGACATCAAAGCTGCATGCCGAGCGCTTCAAGCGTCGGGCGAGGATACTATGACTGGGTGGGCGCAGCCGGCAAGCGAGCTGCCCGCGAGATGCGCGACCTCGAGGCGAAGGAGCACATAGAGCAGGCCTTCTCAGCGCATGGGCTCAAGAAGGGCTCGCGCCTCATCAAAAGCGAGCTTGCGCGCGGACAGGGCATCATCATGAACCGCAAGCGCATACAGCGCATCATGCGCAAATACGGCATCGTATGCCCGCATAAGCGCAAGCGACCCTATTATCCCATCGGACAAGACGGTGCGCCCAAGGTAGCCGACAACATCCTGAAGAGAGGATTCCATCCAGGATGCTTGCGCAAGGTCATATTGACCGACATCACCTACCTGCGCTGCTGCGAGGGCTTCGCCTACCTCTCTGCCGTGCTCGACGCCCAAAGCAACGAGCTGCTCGCCCATGAGCTGTCGCTTTCCTTGGAGATGCCTTTCGTCTTGAGGACCTTCGACAAGCTCGCCGGCATCGAGTTCGCCGAAGACGTTATAAGCCATTCGGACAGAGGGGCGCACTACACGGCACAGTCGTATCGCGACAAGCTGCGAGAGATCGGCCTTGCTCAATCCATGTCGGCCAAGGGATGCTGTCTTGACAACGCCGCCATGGAGTCTTGGTTCGGTCGTATGAAAGAGCAGATGGGACCGACTGACAAGATGACCTTCACTGAGCTATCCGAAACAGTGAACAGGTACGTGCATTACTACAACGACCATCGAGCCCAGAAGCGGCTAGGTTGGCGAACGCCGATTGAATATGCTGCTGGACTAGCAGCGTAAGCGTGCGAGATCAGGGGTCCACATCAACCCGAGGAGGCCATTCGGGATTTCGGGCCGATTTTTGAGGCGATTATTTTGCTTTCGGGACGTTCAGGCGAGCTTTTTCGACTCGATCGAACCTCTCCAGGCTCCCAAATGTGGAGGACACAGGGCAAAGCTGCTCGCACCAGCGCCCCAGCCAGCAGCAGAGAGCGTACAATCGAAAAATCGGCTGAAACCGAGAGGCGGGAGCGCGAATGACCGATGAAGAGTTCGAGCGCGCCATCGAAGAGGCGCTCGACGGCATGCCCGAGCAGTTCCTCGATGCGCTGGACAACATCGCCATCGTGATGCAAGACGAACCCGATGACGACCAGATCGACGCCGTGGCCGACGATGCGCCCGGCGGCGCCGTCTACGGCAACGAACTGCTCGGCCTGTTCGACGGGCTCTCGCTGGTGGAGCGCGCCGACGGCTTCGACGACGACACCCCCGATGTCATAACCATCTTCAAGGGGCCCCACGAGCGCTCCTTCCCCGAGCACGCCACCTTGGTGGCCGAGATACGCAAGACGGTCGTCCACGAGATAGGCCACTACTTCGGGCTCGACGACGACCGCTTGCACGCCATGGGCTATTAGCCGCACGAAAAAGGGAGCCCCGAACGGGGCTCCCTATGCGGAACGTGACGCCACCAGAGGCTGTGAGTGACGCCACACGAGGGGTGGCTTCTCGAGGCTGCGCGCCGCGAGCATAACCGGACGCAACGCCGCAGCCAGCGCTATCAGAACATATGCGTGACCACCGGCACCAGCCACACCCACAAGATGCAGGTTGCGGCGAAGCCCACCGTTGCCACAGCAGTGGTGGAGGCGCCTTCCTTCACATATATGTTGTAGCGGCTCGCTATGATGATGCCGCTGAACGCCGGAGGCAGCGCCACCGACATGACCAGCATCGACAGCTTGTCACCGTCACCCGCCATGCCGCAGAGCAGGCCCACCACCAAGAACACCGCAGGGGTGAGGACGAGGCGGTAGATGGTGTTCCAGATAGTCTCCACGCCCAGGCTGAACTTCACGGTGGACAGCGCTATGCCCGCAGCCAGCACAGCCACGCCGCTGTTCGCCTTCGCTATCAGGTCGAACGTGGGGTCTACCTGCTCGGGCACATGGATGCCCACCAGCACGAACGCCACGGCCAGCACAGGAGCCCAGCACACCGGCTGCTTGATGGCGTTCACGATAGCAGCCACGTTGGGGTTCTTCGGCTCCCACTTCTTGTGCGCCTTGCGCTCACCCGACGGCGACGCGGCATGTATCTCGCGCACCTTGCCGGTGGTGGCCAAGTGCTGCTTGGCCTCGGCTTCGGAGACAGGGGCGGCCACGACATCGGGGTGCGTCGCCTCGGCGCCGGCGGCGAGCGCCTTCGCAGCCTTCTCTTTCGCCTTCGTCTGGCCCAGGTTTATCAGGTAATACCCGATGGGGATGGTGACCGCATTCACCACGATGGATATGATGGCGATGACCAGGTTGGTGTCCACCGTGTTGCCGTAGATGGGGTCGAGCACGGCGAAGCCCAAGAAGCCGATGGTCGGCGAACCGGCGATCAGCGCGCACACAGCGGCTTCTTGGATGCTGTGCTTGAACAGCAGGCGGCAGAGCAGGAAGCTCAGCATGAACATGCCCACGATGCCCACGAACCCGAGTATCGTCAGAACGATATCCTGCGCGAGCATCTCGCGCGTCGCCTTCACGATAGACACGAACAGCGCAGCGGGCAGCGCTATGTTCAGCACCACTTTGTTCAAGCCCTGACGCTGGTCGTCGTCGAAGAATTTGAACTTGCCGCACAGATACCCCAAGGCCATTATGACCAAGATGGGGATGATGTCTTCAACGATTATCCGTTCCACAGTTTCCTCCTCTCAGCGGTTTAACCGATCGGGGCGCCGACGTGGGCGCCCCGATCGTTCCCGTTGCCTACATATGCGCACCGTCGATGTAAGAGTGCTCGGTGCATTCCGATGTCGCCAGCGGGCCTACCACCGGCTTGGGGTTCAAGCTGCCGATGTTGCCCGATTCCTTGCCGGCGTAATCGGCCAGCTGCACGTGCACGAAGCTGGGCTTGCCGCTCGCTACGGCCTCGCCCACCATCTGCTCCACCTCGGCTGGCGTGGTGGCGTAGTAGCCCTTGCCGCCGAACGCCTCGATCATCTTCTCGTAATGGACGTCGTAGGACAGGGTCAGCGGGCTGGGGTCGCCGTCGTCGCCCAGGTTCTCGAAGTCGCCACGGTAGATGCCGCCGTTGTTCAGCACCACGAACGTGATGGGCAGGTTGAAGCGGCAGGCCGTCTCCACCTCCATGCCGTCGAAGCCGAAGGCGGAATCGCCGCCGATGTAGAGCACCTTGCCGCCGGTAGCCACCGCCGTGCCGATAGCGTATCCGGTGCCGCAGCCCATGACGCCCCACGTGCCGCAGTCGAGGCGGTGGCGCGGCTTGTACATGCTGATGACGTCGCGGCAGTCGTCCAGGCTGTTCGCGCCCTCGTTGCACAGGTAGAGGTCGGGGTTCTTGTCGTAGACCTTCTTGATGGCGCCCAACGCGTTCCAGTGGCCCATCGGCACCTGGTCGGACGTCTCGCGCGGGTCGAAACGCGCATCGTTTCTCTGCGTATCGGCCTGGATGGCAGCGAGCCACTCGGCGCTGGCCTTCACCGGCGTGGTGTCGAGGCCCGCTATCAGCATCTGGAGCGCGCAGCGCAGGTCGCCCACCACGGGGCACGCGATGGAGCGCGCGTTCTCTATCTCGTGCGGGTCGATCTCCAACTGGATGAACTTCACGTCGGGGTTCCATTCCTTGCCCTGGCCGAAGTTCAGCATCCAGTTCAGGCGCGCGCCCACCAGCAGCACCACGTCGGCGGTGCGCAGCGCCAAGCCGCGCGCGCTGGCGGTGCAGTGCGGGTCGTCGTCGGGGATGAGGCCCTTCGCCATGCTCATGGGCTGGTAGGGTATGTCGGTCTTCTTCACGAACTCTTGCAGCTCGGTCTCGGCGCGGGCGATAGCGGCGCCCTTGCCGATCAGCATGAGCGGGTTCTTCGCGCTGGCCAGGAGCTTCAGCGCCTCGTCGATGCTGCTCTGCGCGGGCACGACGGGCGCGGGCATGGTGGCCGTCCACAGCTGAGCTGCGGCCTGCTCCTTGTCGAGCGTCTGCGCCACCGCGTCGTCAGGGAAGTCGAGGTACACGCCGCCAGGGCGCCCGGAGCACGCGATGTGCATGGCGCGCGCGACCGCCAGCGGGATGTCCTCGATGCGGTCGATGCGGAAGGATTCCTTGGCGAACGCCTGCGCGTAGGCCATCTGGTCGAGACCTTCGTATTCGCCCTGCTTCATATCCACCACATGGCGGGTGGAGCTGCCGCCGATCATGATGACCGGCCAGCCGTTGTTCGTCGCCTCGAGCAGCGCGGGCAACCCGTTCAAGAAGCCCGGCGCGGAAACGGTGAGCGCCACGGCCGGGCGCCCGGTGAGGAAGCCCTCGGCGGCGGCCGCGTTCACCGCGTCCTCCTCGTGGCGCATGCCTATGTAGCGGATGCCCATAGCCTGCGCGATGCGGGCGAAGTCGGTAACGGGGATGCCGACGACGCCGTACATATTCTTCACACCGCTCTTCAAGAGGGCTTCAGCGAGGTAATGCGGGGAATCTGTCAGGTTCGTGCTGGGAGCAGCAACACTAGTGGTATCAGTCATGGCC
>CAJTXX010000014.1:5318-45207 GCA_910584145.1 uncultured Eggerthellaceae bacterium
GAGGGTCGGCCCGCCGCCGCGGCGGCGGCGCGCTAGGCGGCAGGCGTTACCCCTGCGTTGGCGCGCGTACCGTTCCGTTGCCTTCCGGGAAGTTCCCCGTTTCCTGGGGGTGTAAGGTGCTACCCTATGCTATGTGCATCGGGTTCTATGGCTTACCATCTGCGCATAGATGAATGTGCAGGTGATGCACACGAGGAAGCGGAGGGGGAAAGGCCTGCTCCGACGGAGATGGGACGCAAGGCGACCAGGAGGGATCATCATGAACGACGAGACGAACAACCAAGGTCTGGGCGCAGACCAGGCGGCGTCGGGAGCGCAGCCGGACGCGGGAGCTGTGCAGCCCGCGATCGAGGTGCAGCCGAGCACTGGCACCGTGCAGCCCGCAACTGAGATGCAGCCGGGCGCTGTGCAGCCGACGGTTACGATAATGCCGCAAGCCGGCACGCAGGCCGCGCCGGAGGTGCAGACCGCGCAGACCGCTCAGCCGAGCGTCGAGGCGCAGCCGACCTCGGCTTATCAGCAGGCATACCAGGCTGCCCCGAGCGTTGCGCCCGCAGCCGATGCTGGCACCGCCACGGCTGCGCCGGTGGCTGGTGTCGCTACCGCAGCGCCGGTGGCTGACGCGAACGCCGCTGCCGCTGGCACCGGCGGCCCCATACCGGTTCCCGGCACGCCCGCACCTGGCACGCCGACGCCGGTGCCCGGAGCGCCCGCGCCCATGCCCGGTGCCCCGCAGCCCAGCCCCACCGCTGCGCTCGTGTGCGGCATCTTGGCTATCGTGCTGTGCTTCCTCCCCATCGTCGGCATCGGCCTGGGCATCGCCGCCATCATACTGGCAGGCAAGTACTTCCGCGCCGGCGGCACGCAGGGCAGCGGGAAGGCTGGCCGCATCTGCGGCATCGTCGGCATCGTGCTGTCGGTGATCTTGATGATCATCAATTTCATGATCGTGTTCGGTTCCCTGAGCGTTCTCAGCAACTACGAGCGCCAGCTCGATGCGGCCATATCGTCCGCAGCCATCTCGAATTCCAGCTCGAGCTCCTCGAGCTTCGCCTCTTCTGACGAAGAGGAAGAGGCCCTTACCAAGGTCGCCGAGGACAAGCTGAAGAAGATAGCCGACAAAGACCCGGAGACCATGAAGCAGATAGCCGACGTGGTGGCCGACAGCTTCGACGAGATGGGCTCGTTCACCTCCGAGGATGTCACGCTCGAGAAGCTCGGGCTCGACCCGATGGTCATCGCCGAGAAGCTGGTCGAGGGCTTCGAGTACGAGTGGTCTGACAGCTACGTCTTCTCCAGCGGCGACGAGGGCTATGCCGACTTCGACATAATCGCCCACCGCGATGTCTACGATATCTCCTACGATTACATCGACCTGCTGGAAGACGTCGATGTGTCCAGCTTCGCGTCGGAGGATGAAGCCTACAAGGAGATGGGCAAGCTGCTGCTGCAAGCCATCGACAACGTCGACATGGAGGACAGCTACCTCTCGCTCGACCTTGAGAAGAAGGACGGCACCTGGACGATCAGCGACGACGAGTGGGAAGACTTCCTCGACCTCTACTTCAGCTTCTACTAAGCGCTACGCTCGGCTCCCCGCACGGACCGCACGACAGGCCCCGCACACAAGAGCGGCGAACGAACCAAGAAGGCCGGCACCCGCCGGCCTTCTTGCTGCAACCTGGGAGGTTCTGGCAACTCAGCGCTGCGGTCCGTGGGTGCCAAAAATGTTTCACGTGAAACGATTCTTGTTTGGTTGGGATGCAGCCTTGGTTGATTCGACCTAGGAGATTCTGGCAACTTTGTTCTGCGACCCGTGGGTGCCAAAAATGTTTCACGTGAAACGATTCAAAGTTGGCTGGGGCTCAACCGTGCTGTGCCTCCGGAATTGTTTCACGTGAAACATTTTTGCCGGTTGGGATGTTTGAGCTCCTGGGTCAGGCGAACTTCTTTGTGAGGGCTTCTTGTACGCAGGGGGGGACGAATTGGGCTACGTCGCCACCGAGGCTGGCCATCTCTCGAACGATCGACGATGAGAGGTACATGAACTCGGGCGGGCTCATGATGAACGTCGTCTCCAAGTCGAAATCGAGCTGGTGGTTCAGGGCATTCATCTGGAACTCGTATTCGAAATCGGTGATGGCACGCAGGCCCTTCACGATGACCTTCGCATCGCGCTCGCGCGCGAAATCGACCAGCAGGTTCCCGAACGGCTCCACCGTGACGTTCGGCAGATGCTGCGTAGCCTCGCGCACCAGCTGCGTGCGCTCCGGCAGGCTGAACATGGGGTGCTTCCCCGCCGACGCAGCCACGGCCACGATCACCTCGTCCATCAGCGACGCGGCGCGCGTGATGATATCCAGATGCCCGCGGGTGATGGGGTCGAACGTGCCGGGCGTTATCGCGCGTCGAGTCATTGAGCGTCCTTTCCGATTTATGGGTGGATACATTCTACCAATTCGCCCATTGCGGCTATCATGGAGGAAAACGAGCGGAAGAGGAGGCGCTATGTGCCTTGCCATACCGGCGAAAGTGACGCAGATCGGCGCAGATAGCCTGGCCGACGTGGACATATTGGGCGTGAAGCGGCAGGTGTCGCTCGACCTGACGCCGCAGGCCGGCGTGGGCGACTACGTGCTCGTGCACGCAGGGTTCGCCATCGAGGTGGTGGACGAGCAGTTCGCGCTGGAGACGATCGAGCTCATCCGCGAGTTCCCGGAGCTGGCCGCGGAAGACCTGGGCGCGGAAGCGACGGCAGGCGCGGGCATGCCGAGCGGCGGCCTAGCCATGGAATTCGCCGCGGAATTCGGCGACGTGCCGAAGCGGAGCGCCTAGATGGATGCGATGCAGGCCGAACTGGCGGCGTTCAAAGACCCCGAGCTGGCACACGGGCTGATCGAGGCCATAGCGGAGCTGGCGCCCGCGACCGGCGCCACGCTCATGGAAGTCTGCGGCACGCATACGGTATCCATCGCGCGCAACGGCATCCGCAACCTGCTGCCCGACGGCGTGAAGCTGTCGTCGGGGCCGGGTTGCCCGGTGTGCGTGACGTCGAATCACGACATCGACAAGGTGATAGCGCTGGCGCGCGTGCCGGAAGTGACCATCGCCACGTTCGGCGACATGACGCGCGTGCCCGGCTCCACCAGCAGCCTGCTCGCCGAGCAAGCCGCCGGACGCGACGTGCGCATCGTGTATTCGCCGCTCGACGCGCTGCGGCTGGCGCAGGAGCTACCCGAGCGCCAAGTGGTGTTCGTGGGCGTGGGCTTCGAGACAACCACCCCGCTGACCGCGATGGCGGTGAAGCGCGCGCAGGCGATGGGCCTGGCGAACTTCACCGTGTACGGCGCGCACAAGAACATGCCGGGTGCGCTGGAGGCCATCGTGGCCGACCCGGAGCTGCACATCGACGCGCTGATCTTGCCGGGGCACGTGAGCACCATCATCGGCGCCGAACCGTACCGGTTCCTCGCGCGGGAATACGGCATCCCCGGCGTGATAACCGGGTTCGAGCCGAACGATATCTTGCAGGGTATCGCCATGATCGTACGGCAACTGCGCGAAGGCCGCTCCGAGGTGGAGATAGCCTATGCACGCGGCGTCATGGCCGAGGGGAACCCCGTGGCGCTCGCTGCCATCGACGAGGTGTTCGAGACGACCACCGCCACCTGGCGCGGCCTGGGGGCCATCCCCGGAAGCGGCTACCAGCTGCGTGAGGGATTCGCCGCCTTCGACGCCATGCGCCGCCTCCAGCCCGACGTGGAGCCCACCAAGGAGCACGCCGGCTGTCGCTGCGGCGACGTGCTGCGCGCCCACCTTCGCCCCGACGAATGCCCCCTGTTCCGCACGGTATGCACGCCCGAGAACCCCGTGGGCCCGTGCATGGTGTCGAGCGAGGGCAGCTGCGCTGCGTACTATCGGTATTACTAGCCCTGCGCGGCCGATGCGCGCGCCACGACGGCCTGGCCGAGCGAGATGCATCCGTCGTTGGGAGGCAGGTCGCGGTTGATAGCCACGGTGAAGCCCTCGCGTTGCAGCGCGTCGAGCGCGCACTCCATCAGGTAGCGGTTCATGAACACGCCGCCCGAGAGCACCACGGTGCGTATGCCGTAGGCGGCAGCCACCAGCTGCGCCGACAGCACCACCGCCCGCACGATAGCATCGTGGAAGCGCTGCGCGATGATGGGCACCGCGACGCCAGCCGCCAGATCATCCAGCAGGCTGCGGAAGATGGGCTCGGCATCGAGCAGCACCACCGAGGTGTCCTGCGCCGTGCTGTCGGCCGTCGCCGTGTTCTTCACCACTGCTGCCTCGTAGCGCCCGCCTTGGGCATCGGGCGCGGCAGCTGCGGCGTCTACCGCGGAGGGCGTGCCGGCAGCCTCTGCCGACGCGGCTGCCCCATCCGCTGCCCCGCTGTGCTCCGCAGCACGGGCCGGCTCAGCGGCGCCCGTGCGCTGAGCGCACGCAGGGGCGGCAGCCGTGCCCATCGCGGCTTCGAGCATGATGGCCGGCTCGCCCTCGTAAGACGGCTCGGGACAGATGCCCAGCAGAGCGCTCGCAGCGTCGAACAGCCGCCCGACCGAGGAGGTATACGGCGTGTTCAGACCGCTTTCTATCATGGCGGCGCACACCTGCGCCTGCTGCTCGCCGAGCGCCTCGAGCGCTCGTTGCGCCCCGGGGTGGTCGAGCAGATCGAACGCCCACAGCACGCCGTAGGCCATGCGCAGCGGATGCTTCACGCACGCCTGACCGCCCGGCATGGGCACATACGCGAAATTGGCGAACCGCTCGAACGCGCTCAGGTTCGCGAGCAGCACCTCGCCACCCCAGATGGCGCCATCGGGCCCATAGCCCGTGCCATCGAACGCGATGCCGCACACCGCATCCGCAAGGCCATGCTCGGCCATCGCCGCCACGATATGCGCGTGATGGTGCTGCACCTCCGTAAGCGGCAGCCCATGCTCTGCGGCCTGCCCGTGCGCCCATTTCGAGGTGAGGTATTCCGGGTGCATATCGCATGCCAACGC
Organism: uncultured Eggerthellaceae bacterium; assembly: GCA_910584145.1. GTDB lineage: Bacteria > Actinomycetota > Coriobacteriia > Coriobacteriales > Eggerthellaceae > Adlercreutzia_A. The sequence goes on from CAJTXX010000014.1 coordinate 10,346, forward strand.
GTCCGCCGCCACGTCGAACAGCCGCTCGTAGCGCACCTTCGCATGCAGCCACGCGTCGAACGTCTCCGCGTTCTCCACATCGCCGATATGCTGCGAGACGAATGCCTCCGCCCCCCGCGCGAACGTGAACGTATTCTTCTGCTCAGGCCCCACCGCGAGCACAGCAGATGATGGCGATGCCAAAGGGACGGAGCAAATGGCATCTTTTTCGGAAGAGCATCCTGCTGTTGGCGCACCCTCGGCAAAAGATGCCATTTGCTCCGTCCCTTTGGCATCCTCACCGCCGATGGCTGGCACGTTCAGGGGCATGGGGGCGTAGCCGCGAGCGCGGCGGATGAACTGCACGGCTTCGGTGCCAGCGGCGTCGAGCACGCGCACCACGGAATCGTCGAAGCGCGAGAGTATCGCGCGGTCGTTGCCCAAGAACGCATCGGCGATACCCGCCAGCTTCTCGTATGCCTCTTCGTCGCTGATGACGATCGGCTCATCATGCAGGTTGCCGCTCGTCATCACCAACATGGGCACGCCGCGGGCAGCGCCTGCCGCAGCAGCCGCATCGTCGCAGCGCCCTTCATACGCCAGCGCGAAATCGTGCATCAGCAGATGCTGCACCGGAGTGTAGGGCAGCATGACGCCCAGCTCAGGCAAGCCATCGGCGATACCCGCCGGCACCGGCACGCCCGGCAGGATGCGCAGCAGCGTTATCGGCCGTTGCGAGCCCTCCAAGATGCGCCGCTCAGCCTCGCGCACGTCGCAGACCGCCCGCACATCATCGAGCCGCTCGCACATGACCGCGAACGCCTTCGACGGTCGCCGCTTGCGCCGCCGCAGCTCGGCCACCGTCTGCGCATTGTTCGCGTCGCACACCAGATGGAACCCGCCGAGCCCCTTCACCGCCAGTATCTTCCCCGCGAGCAGCATGCGCACCGCCTCGGCGAACACAGCATCGGTCTCCTCGCGCGTATGCGCCTGAACGACACGAAGCCCCGATGCCGAAGATGCCAAAGGGACGGAGCAAATGGCATCTTCGGCACCCTCGCGCCAAGCGAACGAGATCGACGGGCCGCAGGTGAAGCAGGCGTCGGGCTGGGCGTGGAAGCGCCGGTCGAGCGGGTCGGCGTATTCCGCAGCGCACTCCTCGCACATAGGGAAGGCGCTCATGGAGGTGGTGGCCCGGTCGTAGGGCAGCTCGTCGATGATGGTGAACCGCGGCCCGCAATTCGTGCAGTTGATGAACGGGTAACGGAAGCGCCGATCGGCCGGGTCGAACAGCTCGCGCTCGCAGTCGGCGCAGGTGGCCAGGTCGGGCGACACCAGCGTGCGCTCGCCCGCCTCCGCGCCGTCAGACGTGCGTATCTCGAACCCCTCGAAGCCTTCGATGGGCACCTCGCGCATCTCTATCTCGGTCACCTGCGCAGCGGCCGGCGCGCTCTCGGATATCTCCAGCACGAACTCGTCGACCAGCTTCTCATCACCCTCGGCATGGATATGCACGCCGTCAGCGCCGTTCAGCACCCAGCCGCGCACCAGATAGCGCTTCGCCAGCCGATACACGAAGGGGCGGAAACCCACCCCTTGCACGATGCCCTTCACCCATATGTCGAGCGCAGTGTCCATCTGCCCATCCTATCCGACAGGGCGGACACGAGAGACGCCCCATCCATCCGATCTATCAGGCGAGCACGTCAGCTTCGGCAGCGTTCGCCGGTTCGAGGTCGTCCTCCGCGCCCAGGTCGAGCTCGCGGTCGATCAGCACCTGGCCGATCACGTCGGCTATCACGCTGGCCAGCATGCGCAACGTCACCGCCGAATTGTCGGGAAGGTGCAGGTGCACCACGCGCCGCCCGCGATCGGCCAGCGTCAGCGCATCGCCCACCGCCTGCGCCTTCGCCAGACCGCCCAGCGACGGCGCCTCGGCATCCGCCGGCAGCGGGATGTCCTTCAACTCGTCGGCCGACACGATCAGGAACACGCCGCAATCGGGCCCGCCCTTCTGGAGCTGCCCGGTGGAATGCAGATAGCGCGGCCCCACTTCTAGGCACGACACCATGCCGAACGCCTCGGCCATGTCGTGCCGGATGCTCTCCAGCGCCTCGCGGCGCCCCTCGCCCGTGAAGGGCAGGAACGCGTTCAGCGCGAAATAATCGCCCGGCATGATGCCGCCGATCAGCCCGTACAGCGTGCTGTACAGATGCGTGCGGCTCTTCAGGCTGTGCGACTGCCGCACCTCCACCAGGCCCATGTCCACGCCGTCGGCGAACGTCTCCACGTAATCGGGCTCGGGGATGCCCTCCGACAGGATCTTCACCACCATAGCCTTCGTTGAGGCGACATCGGGCTGGTCGAACGGGCACACGCGCATCAGGTAGCCGCACATGGCGATGGCGTACTCCCACATGACGAAATGCTCCGCCAGCTCGTTCACGTTCTTGATGCGGTAGTTCTGCCGCGGGATGTTCGGATCGATATAGGCCAGGCTCATCTCGAAGTTGCGGCTCTCGTCCCACAGGTCGGTCTCGGTCTGGTACATGATGACCGAGCGGTCGCCCGGGTCGCTCGTCAAGAGCAGCGTGTCTATCTCGATGTTCGGCAGGATGCCCTGGCCGCCTTTGCCCAGGCTCTCCGCCACCAGCTGCTCTATCCACAGGCCCAGCACGCGCCCGCGCTTCGGCGTGAGGAAGCTGAACTTATTGCGCCCCTGGCAGTAGTTGTCGAACAGGAACGCGGCCAGGTTCACCGCCGGATTGTCGATGGCGTCCTCGCTGCAACGGCATTCCGCCTCGCGCGCGTGCGCCAGGAAGTCGTTGAGGTCGATGCCCACCAGCGCCGCCGGCAGCAGGCCGAACACGGACAGCGCGCTGAAACGCCCGCCGATGGACGGCTCGCCCGGGAACACGGCGCGCCAGCCTTCTTCGATAGCCATGCGCTCGAGCTCGGTGCCCGGGTCGGTTATGGCCACCACGTGCTTCGGGAAATCGGCGCCGAGCGCTTCCTCGAAATGCGCGCGCACAGCCTTCAACTGCATGCGCGGCTCGATGGTGCCGCCGCTCTTGCTGCTTATGATGAACAGCGTGCGCGCCGGGTCGCACGACGCGAACAGCGCGCGCATGCGCACGGGCGAGTCGCTGTCGAGCGTCTTGAACGACACCCGGTTGCGATCGGGCTTGTTGTACTTGGTGATGGTCATGGGCGCCTGCGTGGAGCCGCCCTGTCCCAGCAGCACCACCGACTCGATGCCATCAGCCACCACCTCATCGGCGAAGGCCATGAGCGCATCGACGTCGCACTGCGGCTTACTGCCCAGCGTGGCCCACCCCATGAACTCGTTCGCGCATGCCTGCGCCTCTTCCGAAAAATCGAACACGCTGCCGTCCTGCGCGAAGATGCGGCTGGCGATATGCTCCTTCACCAGCGTCTTGGCCGACGGGTACAGCTTTTCCATATCCCCGGATATCATGTGCTCCGCTTTTCTCTCGGGTACGTTTCAGCAGATTCTACCGTAAATCGAGAAAGGGCACGTACGCGGCGCGGATAACGATGCTGCGTGATGCTATAATCCGTCTACCAAATGTAACGAAAGCGGAACGAATGGACCAGAAACGCACCAGGCATCCGGCATGTCGCATCATGGCGACCCTTGCCTGCGCGTCCATCGTCTCAGCTTCCGTGCCCATCTTGGGCTGCGCGGCGCCCGGCGTCGCGGAAGGCACCACCGCAGGCCCAGCCTACACCGAGCCCAGCACCATAGCCACCGACGCCTTCAATGAAGATGCCGCCGTGCATTTCGCCGATTGCGCCATCGACGCGTCCACCGTGCAGGAGGGCTACATCGGCGCACGCGGCAGCGCCGCGAGCCGCTTGAAGCTGCAAGTGACCTGCGGCCAGATGAGCTACAACTACGACCTGCCCGCCGACAACACGCCCATCTACGCGCCGCTCAACATGGGCGACGGCTCCTATACATTCCGCATCATGCAGAACACCGACGGCAGCAACTACGTGGAGGTGGGCAGCACCAGCGCCGCCGTGCAGTTGGCCGACCCGTTCGCGCCGTTCTTGCACCCGAATGTGTTCTGCGACTACACGCCGCAGAGCGCCTGCGTGGCCAAGGCGCGCGAGCTGGCCGCGGGCGCCCAGAACCAGGGCGATGTGGTGCGCAACGTCTACGATTGGATGGTAGAGGCCATCGCCTACGACAGCGAGAAGGCGTCGCAGCTCGCCGATGTCACCGGCTATGTGCCCGACCCCGACGAGACGCTCAGCACCGGCAAGGGCATCTGCTTCGACTACGCGTCGCTCGCGGCAGCGATGTTCCGCAGCTTAGGGCTGCCGTGCAAAGTGATAACCGGGTACGTGTCGCCGGGCGACCTGTACCATGCGTGGAACATGATCTACATAGACGGCGAATGGATGAGCGCTGAGATAACGGTAGAGGCGGACACGTGGTGCCGCATCGACCTGACATTCGCCGCCGCACAGCAGGGCACCGAGACCGTGGGCGACGGCGAGACATACACCGATAGGTTCGTGTACTAGAGAGCTAGAGGCAAGAGGATATGGCGGATACGAAACTGAGCAGTGCAGAGCTGCGAGCATTCTTCGAGAATGTGGCGCTGATGCTGTCCGTGGGCGTGCAGACCGACGAAGCGGTGCATCTGCTGCTGGAATCCACCGACGACGGCGCGCTGCGCCGCTGCGCGCAGCGGGTGTACACCGCGCTGATAGAGGGCGACGCGCTGTCGGCGGCCATGCAGCAGACGGGCTCTTTCCCCGCATATGCGGTGTCGTTGGTGGCAGCAGGCGAGGGCACCGGGCGCACCGAGAGCGTGCTGCGCCAGCTCGCCGGCTACTACGACGAGGAAGAGCGCCTGTTCGCGAAGGTGCGCGCCTCCATCGGATACCCGTGCGTGCTGCTGTGCGTGCTGAGCGCGATACTCGCGTTCACCGTGGCGGCCATCTTGCCGGTGTTCCTGGGCGTATACGAGTCGATGGCGGGCGGGTTGGCCGCGTCGTCGTATGGCATGGTGGGCGCCGGCATGGTCATCGGCTGGGTGGCGCTCGGGTTGACGCTCGTGCTGACGGTGCTGGCGCTGGTAGCATTCGCATCGAGCCGCACGCCGACCGGCCGCGAGCGCCTGATGCGCACGCTGGGGAAGATGCCGTTCGCTCGCGCAGCGTTCTCACGCCTGGCGCTGTCGCAGTTCACCTCGGCGCTGGCCGTGTACACGGCGGCGGGCATGAACGTCGACGACGCGGTGGGTGAAGCGCTGCGGACGGTGGAAGACGCCGCCCTGCGCGCGAAGGTGGCGGCCGCTTACGGCTCCATGACCGAGCCCGTGCGCGCCAGCAGCCTGCCGCAGGCGTTCGCCGCCGCGGGCGTGTTCGATGCGCAGCATATCCGCACGCTGACATTCGGCCTGCGCACCGGGCGCGTCGATGATGTGCTGACCGAGCTCGCAGACGGGTTCTTCGACGAGGCCATCGACGGCTTCGATGCGATGGTCGACCGGGTGGAGCCGGCGCTCGCGGGCTTCACCACCGTAGCGGTGGGCGCCACGCTCATAGCGGTGATGCTGCCGCTCATAGGCATCATGGGGACCATAGGCTAGGCGCGGGGCATCCATTGAGCAGCATACGGGAACAGAACGAGGACAGCATGCGCGAGCGCGAGCATGAGCGCCTGGTGATGAGAGGGCCCGCCGACGAGGGCCGCGCGGCCGCTGGCCAGGCTGCCGACGATCGACGCTTCTCCGGCGAGGCTGCCGGTTCGGCGTCGCTCGGCGAGGAGATGCTCTTGGTGCTGGTGGCCGTGGTGCTGGCCGTAGGGCTCTGGGTGGGCGCGGGCGCCGCGGCCCAGCAGGCGCGCGAGCAGGGCGCGGTGTCGCTGCGGCAGACCGTGATGGACGCCGCCATGCAATGCTTCGCCATAGAGGGCGCCTACCCGCAGACGCTGCGCTATCTGGAAGAGCGCTACGGCGTGTCCATCAACCACGAGGCGTACGCTGTCACCTACGAGGCGTTCGCGTCGAACGTGGCGCCCAGCGTAGTGGTGGTGCCCCGATGAGGCGCGCAGACCGCATGGCAGGGAGGACCGCGGCGCTCGCGCTGTTCACGCTGTTCGCCGTGGCGCTGCTGCTGGCGCTCGTGGCCGGCGTGCGCGTCTACGCCGCGCTGGTGAGCGCAGAGGACGCCGTGGAAGATGACCGCTTCGCCACCGGGCTGCTCGTGAACAGCGTGCGCGGGGCCGACGCGATCGACGCCGTGGGAGCGGCCGCCGGGCCGCAGGGCGAAGCGCTGGTGCTGACCGAGCGCGCCCGCGGCGGCGCATTCCAAACGCGTATATATATGTACGACGGCATGCTGATGCAGGAATACGCTGTGCAGGACGCGCCGTTCAATCCGCAGAGCGCCACCCCGGTGCTCGCCACCGATAGCTTCTGGTTCGCCTTCGACGACGGGCTGCTCACCATCGGCACCGACCAGGGCACGACCTGCGTGGCGCTGCGCAGCGCGCGAACGGAGGCATCATGGTAGGCCGCCTGAGGGAGCGCACCCGCGCGCGCAGCGAGCGGGCACGGGGCGCGTTCATGGTGGAAGCCATGCTCATGCTGGCTTGCCTGCTGATCGTGTTGGCTGTGGTCATGGCGGCGTTCGGCGCTGCGTGGACGCAAGGCGCGCGCACCGACCGCGCGCAGCAGGCCATGACGCTGGCGCAGCAGACCGCCGAGCGCTTCGCCGCCGACCCAGCGCAGGTGCCGCCGCTCCAGGAAGAGGGCGGCTACACGGTGCGCTGCGAGGTAGAGCCCGAGCCGCGCGCGGCTGGCACCCTGTTGCACGCCACCATCTCCGTCGAGCACGAAGGCGCCGAAGCCTTCCAGCTGCGCGCCACCCGCTACCTCAGCGCGGATGGCGCGCAAGGCACGAGCGCGGAAGGCGGTGATGCCTGATGGCGCGCAGCCACCCCGTGCGCATAGGCGTGCTGAACCTGCTGGTAGTGGTGATAGCCCTGAGCTTGGCTGTGCTGGCGCTGCTGGCGCTGGTCACCGCGCAAGCGGGCGCGCGCCTGAGCGAGCGCCAGGCAGACGAGCTGCACCAGGTCTACGCCGCCGAAGCCGCTGGGCAGCAGTTCTTAGCGGTGGTGGACGCGCAGCTCGATCAACTGCGCCAGAGCAGCGCCGACCCGCAGCAGATGATGCGCATGCTCGACGCCGCCGCGCAGTCGTGCGCACAAGCGGCCGCCAGCGCGCAAGAAGCCGCCGAGGCCGGCACCACCGGCGAGGCGCATGCGCTCACCCCCGAGCAATCCGCCACCCCTATCGAGCACCTGGCCCCCACGGGCCAGACCATCGGCGTGCTCATAGGCAGCTTCACCACCGAACAGAACCAGAATCTGACCTGCACGCTGGCCATACACGCCGACGCCACCTACGAGGTGATCGGCTGGAAGCAGGCGAAGCTCTGGAGCGACGATGCGAACAGCGAGCGATTGCTGATAACCGAATGACGACCGGACGCGAGCGCGCCCGAGCGGCGCAACCCGAAGGAGAGACGATGAAACTGGACGAGCTGTTGAAGGATATGGTCGACGCGAAGGCATCCGACGTATTCATTATCGCCGGGCTTCCGCTGGCGTGGCGCACAGACGGGCGCCAGGTGCGCCAAGACGCCGCCGCCCTGCGCCCGGCTGACACCGAAGAGCTGATCGGGCAGATATACCAGCTAGCCGGCCGGCCCATGCAGCAGCTGGCCGACGCGCGCAACCATGACGACGACTTCTCGTTCGCCCTGCCCGGCACCGGGCGCTTCCGCGTGAACGTGTTCCGTCAGCGCGGCAGCTTGGGCGCGGTCATCCGCATCATCCCCTTCGCGCTGCCGACGCCCGAAGAGCTCAACATACCCTCTGAGGTGATGCGCCTCGCCGACTTGAAGAAGGGCCTGGTGCTCGTCACCGGACCGGCGGGTGCGGGCAAATCGTCGACGCTCGCGTGCATCATCGACGACCTGAACCGCAAGCGCCAGGGGCATATCATCACCATGGAAGACCCCATCGAGTACGTGCACGCCCATCAGGGCTGCATCGTGACGCAGCGCGAAGTGCCCACCGATATCGCCACCTACGCCGAGGCCATGCGCAGCGCCATGCGCGAAGCGCCCGACGTGATGCTGCTCGGCGAGATGCGCGACGCAGAGACGATAGCGGCCGCCATGACCGCCGCCGAGATGGCGCAGCTGCTGTTCAGCACGCTGCACACCACGGGCGCGGCGAACACGATCGACCGCATCGTGGACGCTTTCCCCGCCAGCCAGCAGCGCCAGATACGCATGCAGCTGTCGATGGTGCTGCAAGCGGTGGTCAGCCAGCAGCTGGTGCCCACCGAAGACGGCGGCGTGGTGCCGGCGTTCGAGATCATGTACGCCACGCCGGCCATCCGCAACCTGATACGCGAGGAGAAGACGCACCAGATCGACAGCGTCATAGCCGCGAGCGGCGCCGAGGGCATGCGCACGATGGACCAGAGCCTCTACGATCTGGCAGCGCGCGGGGTCATCTCGAAGGACACGGCGCTGCGCTATGGCATCCACCAGGAAGCGCTGGCGAACCGCTTCGAGCACAGCGCGTAGGCGGCGCGGGAAGAGGAGCGCGGAGCGCCAACGGCTGTCGGCAGGAAGCAGGCAGCCGCTCGCCCGCGTGCAGCGCAGCGGCTAGCAGCGCGCGGCCGTCACCCTGCGGCCCCGCCCGCCGCGCTACAAGTAGATGAGGCACATACCGATCAGCATGCCGACCACCACGAGGATGGCGGGCACGCGCGAGCGGTACATCAGGATGGATTGCGGGATTATCTCGCCGAACACCACGTAGAGCATGGCGCCCGAAGCGAAGCCCAGCGAGCAGCAGAGGCCGAGCGGCCCTATGTCGCCGAGCCACACGCCGAGCCATGCGCCGATCAGCATGGGCAGCCCCGAGCACGCCGTCAGCAAGATGGCCTTCGCCCGGCCCATGCCGCCCGCCACCAGCGGCACCGTCACCGCCATCCCCTCGGGGATGTTATGCAGCCCGATCAGCACCGCCAGCATGAGGCCCATCGACACCGCGCCGTCATCCTGTATGGCGAACCCGGCGCCGATCGACATGCCCTCGGGGATGTTGTGCAACGCGATGGCGAAGGCTATCACCACGCCCGCCGTCCACAGCTCGCGCTTCGCAGCGCCCTGCCGCGCGTGCTCGTTGTAGTGGTTCACATGGTGCAGCTCGTCGATGTTGTCGTGCACCTTCGGATGGTCGGTGCTGGCCGTGTGCGCCACCTGCCCTTCGGTGCGCTTGTCTATCACATGGTTCAGCAGCAGCACCAAGAACACGCCGAGGAACACGGTAGCTGCGGTCATCAGCACGCCAGGGCCGCCGGCGAGCTGCTTGCCGGCCTCGACGCTCTCCACCAGCAGCTCGAAGCAGACGATGGCGATCATGACGCCGCTGGTAGCGCTCAGCAGCAGGCTGATGACCTTATTCGAGCTCTTCCGGAACAGCGACCCGATGACGCCGCCCGCACCGGTGCCCCCTACCCCGGCCAGCAGCGTTACGAGGCTTATGCGTATCAGCTCATCCATGCTCGGCTATCAGCCCTCTACCTCGATGCGCTCGAAGAAGCTCTTGCCCACGCCGCAGATGGGGCAGATGAAATCGTCGGGGAGCTCGTCGATGTACTCGATATGCCCGCAGAGGGTGCAGCGCCACGCGTAACGCGCCGAGGGCGTTGCAGGCTCGGGCTCGCTGGCCGGCTCGTCGGCCGCCGCGGGCTCGGCCTGGTAGCTCGCCGCCTTCGGCGGGGTCTTGCCGCGCAGCACCTCATGGTAGAACCGATAGGTCATGGGCGCCTCGTCAGCCACGATGCGCGCCTCTTCCACCGTGCCCAAGAACAGCAGGTGCGAGCCCGCATCCACCGTCTGCGTCACCTTCACCGAGAAGGAGGCCGCGCACGCCTGCGTCAGGCAGGGCACGTCGGCGGAATCGAGCTCATAGGTCGTGGTGGCGAATTTGTCGAACTCCAAGCTGCTGCGGAAGCCGAACGCGCCGATCAGGTCCATCGTGGCCGCCTCGGTCAGCACGCTGGCAGTGAAGGCGCCGGTCTGCTGGATGGCCGCCGTGGTGGCGTTCTGCTTGTTCAGCGACACGCATACCAGAGCGGGATCGCTCGCTATCTGCTGGAACGTGTTCGCCACGCACCCCGCCATGCGCCCGTCGGCATCTTTGGCCGATATGACGAACAGCCCATAGCTCAAGGTGCGAAAAGCCGCGCGGTCTATCATGGTCGCCTCCTCGTCGCGTTGCATGTTGGAACCAGTATGCACCAGTATCTGCTTCCGCTGGCGCCATTCTCGCAAAAAGCGCCGTTCGGCCACCCGGAAGCAGGACTGCGCACGGAGCAGGCATGCACCCGTGCCAGATGCACGCAAGGTCGCGGGAAGGTTCCGGGGTAGATGGAAGACGCACCGGCGCAGATGCGCGGCGATGCGGCCGATGCGCCAGCCCTCATATGCGCAGAGGTCGCATGGCGACAGGTTCCGCATCTGTGCGACGGAGATGCCAGATGCGCTGGCTATAGTGGGATCATGGCTTCGGACCGGTACCGCAGAAGACACGACCACGTAGACGAAACCGACCGGAGGGAAGCCACGAAGCAGCGCCGAGCCTGCGAGCCGGGAGATGGACCCCATACCCCTCATCGCCCAGCTTGCAGCTCCGCCGCTGCACCGGCAACGAGATGCGGAGGTTCCGTGTGGTGAAAGAACAGCATTCACAGGCGTCATCTTCTGATACAATGGGCGAGTTGTCCTGCCCTGGGAAGAAGCTTGCACCTAACCAGGGCCGTTTAGACCAGAGGAGGTGAGCTGATGAAGGCTTATGAACTGCTGTTTTTTGTCGCTCCTACCATCGATGAAGAGTCTCGCGCAGGCGTTATGAAGCGCATCGAGACCGCTATCACCGAAGGGAAGGGCGCTATCGACAATGTCGATGAATGGGGCAAGCGCAAACTTGCCTACGAGGTGAACGGTCTGACCGATGCCGACTACACTCTCGTCGATTTCCACGCAGATCCCCAGAGCATCACGGAGCTTGATCGCGTTCTGCGCATCAACGATGCGGTAGAGCGCCACATGATCGTGAACCGTCCTGACCGGGACGAAGAGTGAGAAGCGAGCGAAAGAGGTAGGCAATGAGCATCAACCGTGTGGTTATAAGCGGGAACCTTACGCGCGACCCCGAAGTGCGCACCACCCAATCGGGCATGCCCGTCATGTCGCTGGGCGTTGCGGTGAACGACCGCCGCAAGAACAACCAGACCGGCGAGTGGGAGGACTACGCGAACTTCATCGACTGCACCATGTTCGGCACCCGCGCGCAGAGCGTGTCGCAGTACCTCTCGAAGGGCACGAAGGTGGCCATCGAGGGCAAGCTGCGGTGGAGCCAGTGGGAGCGCGATGGTCAGAAGCGCAGCAAGATCGAGGTCATCGTCGACGACTTGGAGTTCATGCAGAGCCGGGGTGCCGGCGGCAACCAGGCTCCGAGCTACGGCAACGATGTCTCCGCCTATAGCGCACCGGCGATGCCGTCCGTGGACACGAATGCTTCGGTCTACGACGAAGACATCCCATTCTAGGAAGAAGATAAGAGGTTATTATGGCCGATTACGCTAAGCAGCCTCGCCGTAAGCAGTGCCAATTCTGCAAAGACGACGCTGAGTTCATCGACTACAAAGATACTCAGATGCTGCGTAAATACATGACCGATCGCGGCAAGATCAAGCCTCGCCGCGTCACCGGTGCGTGCAACCAGCACCAGCGCGACCTGGCGCAAGCCGTCAAGCGCGCTCGCATCATGGCCCTTGTCCCCTATTCGGTGCCCGCGGTCAGCGGCCGCGGCGACCGCCGTCGCGGTAGATAGGAGAGCGCCATGCAGGTTATTTTGCTGAAGGAAGTGCGCGGACGCGGCGGCGAGGGCGACGTCATCGAGGTCTCCCGCGGTTTCGCGAACAACTATCTGCTGCGCCAGGGTTACGCCGTGAAGGCCACCCCCGGCAATCTAAAGCAGCTCGAAGAGCGCCGCAAGAACATCGAGAAGCGCGAAGAGGTCCGCGTGGCCGATGCGCAGGCTCTGGTGGAGAAGCTCGACGGCGCCACCGTGAAGGTGGACGTGCAGGTGGGCGACGAGGGTCAGCTGTTCGGCTCCGTCACTGCGCCGATGATCGCCGATGCCATCAAAGCTGAGCTGGGCATCGAGATAGACCGCCGCCGCATCGAGCTTGGCAAGCCGATCAAGGATACCGGCGTGTTCCCCATCGACATCAACGTCTACCGCGCCATCAAGGCGACGGTGAACGTCCGCGTGGGCGAAGAGGCAGCCGCCGAAGAGGCAGCCGCCGAGGAAGCAGCTGACGCCATCGAGGCGGCAGTGGAGGCGACCGAGGGCGTCGAGGCCGCAGCCGAAGAGGCCGTTGCCGAAGAGACGGCAGAGTAGGTGCCCGCCCCGAGCAACACCAACGATTTCCAGACGGTTCCCTTCGTGGAATCGTCTGGAAAACACGCGCAACTGCCGAGCGATATAGAGGCAGAACAGGCGGTCCTCGCAGCCTGCATCCTGAATGGCGATGTAGCCGACGAGATAGCCATCGCCCTGAAATCAGAGAATTTCTTCCGCACTTCGCACCGCATCCTGTTCGACTCCATCTTCGAGATGGTGCGCGACGGCATCTCCCCCGACCCTATCTCGCTGGCTGACAAGCTGAACGCGAAAGGGCAGCTCGAAGCAGCAGGCGGCCGCGTCTATCTGGCAGACCTGAACGCGAATACCTTCGCCCTGACTAACTGGCAGCGCCACATGCAGATCGTGAAGCGCACAGCTATCCAGCGCGAGCTTATCCGCGCCGCAGCCGAGATAAACGCCCTCGCCTACGACGCCCCCGAAGACCTGAACGAGGTGGTCGAAGAGGCCGAGCATACCTTGTTCAACGTCACCGAGAAGCGCGTCTCATCCAGCTTCCAGAAGATGGACTCGCTGGTGACGCAAGCCTTCGATGATCTCTCGCGCATCTCGCAGCAAGGAGACAGCGTCATCGGCGTGCCCACGGGCTTCCGCGATGTGGACGAGCTGTTCCACGGCCTGCGCGGCGGCGACATGGTCATCATCGCGGCGCGACCGGGCGTGGGCAAGACCTCGTTCGCGCTGAACCTGGCGGTGAACGCCGCTAAGCTGGGCACCGCCGTGGCCTTCTTCAGCTTGGAGATGAGCGCCGGCCAGCTGACCCAGCGCATCTTGGGCAGCGAGGCGCGCGTCAGCCTGTCTCGCATCCGCAGCGGCAAGGTGTCCGAGGCCGACTGGGGCATGATCGCCGATGCGTCCGCGAAGCTGAGCAGCCTCGACATGTACATAGACGACACCCCAGGCCTGTCCATCATGGAGGCCCGCGCGAAAGCGCGCCGCGAGCTGCGCCACGTGATCGGCACCGAGAAGAAGGGCCTGATCGTGGTGGACTACCTCCAGCTGATGCAGCCGCCGCAAGTGCGCCGCGACGGCAACCGCGCCGTGGAGGTTGGCGAGATATCGCGCGGCCTGAAGATCATGGCGAAAGAGATGGACATGCCGGTCATCGCGCTGTCGCAGCTGAACCGCGCCGTTGAGATGCGCGGCAAGAAGCGCCCGATGCTGGCCGACCTGCGCGAATCGGGCTCCATCGAGCAGGACGCCGATATCGTCATGTTCATCGACCGCTCGATGGACGACATGGAAGCCGAGGAGAACGGCCGCCCCGACTTGGGCACCGCCGAGCTCATCGTGGCGAAGCACCGCAACGGCCCCACGCGCGATATCACGCTGGCGTTCAACCCCGAGTTCACCAAGTTCGGCGACTTCTTCGACGAATCGCGCCTGTAGGGAGCGCTCATGGGCAAGAAGAAGCAGAAGAACCTGCCGCAGCCGGAACCGACCCGCGCCAGCCTGCCCAGCCCCGAAGCGCCTGTGGGCCAACTGCCGCAGAACGGCACACTGACGAAAGAGGACCGCAGGACCCTGCGCATCCATTATTACGTGAAGATAGCCGTCTCCACGTTCCTATGCGCGCTGCTGCTGCTCATCGGGGTGCCGGTGTTCATGGAGAGCCGCGTGACAGGCAGCTTATCGTATACGGCGCTCGGAGTGGTGCTGGTGGCATTCGGCCTCATTCTGGCGCTCGCCGTGGTCATATTGCTTTTCAATCCGCCGTTCAAAGCTAGAATGAGGAAGTAAGCTCAACCGAGCGCGAAAGGACATCAGATGCCATCGACAGTGCTTGTGGGAACGCAATGGGGCGACGAGGGCAAAGGTAAGATAACCGACCTCATCGCCAGCGATTACGACTACGTGGTGCGCTTCCAGGGCGGCAACAACGCCGGGCATACGGTCATCCACGGCGACACCAAGCTGGCGCTGCACCTCATGCCCTCGGGCGTGATGTACGAGAACGCGGTGCCCGTCATCGGCAACGGCGTGGTAGTAGACCCCGGCGTGCTGGTGAAGGAGATGGCCCTGCTGGAGAGCGAGGGCATCAGCTGCGAGCGCCTGCGCATCAGCTGTGACGCGCATCTCATCATGCCGTACCACAAGGTGCTCGACGGCGCCGAGGAGAAGCGCCTGGGCGCGCACGAGATCGGCACCACGAAGCGCGGCATCGGCCCCTGCTACCAGGACAAGGCCGCACGGCGCGGCATCCGCATGCAGGACCTGCTCGACGAGAAGATCTTCCGCTTGAAGGTGGAAACGGCGCTGGCGCAGAAGAACCCTATCTTGCAGAAGATATACGGCCTGCAAACCTACACCGTGGCCGAGATATGCGAAGAGTACCTGCCCTATGCGCACATACTGCGCGACCACGTGTGGGAGACGGCCCAGCTGCTCAGCAAGGCGCTGCGCAGCGGTAAGAACATCCTGTTCGAGGGCGCGCAGGGCACCATGCTCGATATCGACCACGGCACGTATCCGTATGTGACGTCGTCGAGCTGCGTGGCTGGTGGCGCGTGCACCGGCGCAGGCGTGGGCCCCGGCGAGATAGACCGCGTGCTGGGCATCCAGAAGGCGTATGTCACCCGCGTGGGCGGCGGCCCCTTCCCCACCGAGCTGAAGTTCCCCGAGGACGGCGGCACCGGGCAGGACGCCATCGACGGCGAGCTGCTGTGCAAGGCGGGCCACGAGTTCGGCGTCACCACCGGGCGCAAGCGGCGCTGCGGCTGGTTCGACGCGGTCATCGCGCGCTATGCTGCGCAGGTGAACGGCCTGACGCACGTGGCGCTGACGAAGCTCGATGTGCTGTC
Source organism: uncultured Eggerthellaceae bacterium (assembly GCA_910584145.1). Taxonomy (GTDB): domain Bacteria; phylum Actinomycetota; class Coriobacteriia; order Coriobacteriales; family Eggerthellaceae; genus Adlercreutzia_A. The sequence goes on from CAJTXX010000014.1 coordinate 25,685, forward strand.
GGCCTTCGATACCATAAAGGTGTGCGTGGCCTACGAGTGCGAGGGCAAGGAATACGACTACTTCCCCATGCAGCAGAGCGTGCTGTTCCATGCGAAGCCGGTGTACGAGGAGCTGCCGGGCTGGAAGGGGCAGGATATCTCCGGCGTGCGCAACTACATGGAGCTGCCGGTGAACACGCGCCGCTACATCGAGTACCTAGAAGAGCTGGGCGGCGTGCCCATGAGCATCGTGAGCGTGGGACCCGACCGTGACCAGACGATCGTGCGCGAAGATTGGCTTGAGGGCGCCGCGATGGCAGAAAATGCTGCCGAGTAGACGGATTTCTGCGGGGCAGTGCTGAGAGTTGTGGAGCATACGGGGCTTTTAGAGGGTTTTTCGAGGCGTTTTTGACCCGACGGCGGAAAAGTCGTCTACTCGACGGGTTTTTCTGCCAGACGAAGGCGAGATTGAGAGGTTTCGGCATGAATATCTTGGTGTTGGGCAGCGGAGCACGCGAACATGCCATAGCGCGCGCGCTGCGCGCATCTGCGTTGACCGACGAGCTGTTCGTGGCGCCGGGCAATGGCGGCACGGGCGATGTCGCCCGCAACGTGGCGGTGAACCCGATGGATGCCGCCGCAGTGCTGCAGTTTGCGCGTGACAGCGACGTGCGCCTGGTGGTGATCGGACCCGAGGCGCCGCTAGTGGCGGGCGTGGGCAATGCGCTGCGCGATGCTGGCATTGCCGTGTACGGACCCGACCAGGGCGGCGCCATGCTGGAGGGCTCGAAGGAGTTCGCCAAGCAGTTCATGGAGACGAACGGCATACCGACCGCATCGTACGCGACGTTCGACGCACTCGAGCCCGCGCTGACATACGTGCGCGAGCAGGGCGCGCCCATCGTGGTGAAGGCTGATGGCCTGGCGGCCGGCAAGGGCGTGGTGGTGGCCGAGACACTAGAGGACGCGGAAGACGCCGTGCGGGCATGCTTCGATGGCGCGTTCGGCGATGCGGGCGCGAAGGTGGTCATCGAGGAATGCATGCGCGGACCGGAATGCAGCATGCTCTCGTTCGTCACCCAGGGGCGCAGCTTCCCGATGGCGCCCTCGCAAGACCACAAGCGCGCCTACGACGGCGACACCGGCCCGAACACGGGCGGCATGGGCGTGTATAGCCCGGTGCCCATCGTAACCGATGAAGAGATGTCGACCATGGTCGACATCATGGCGCGCGCAGCAGCTGCGACTGGCGCCGACGAAGAAGCGCGCGACTATCGCGGCACGCTGTACGGCGGTTTCATGCTGACCGAAGACGGTCCGAAGATCGTTGAGTTCAACGTGCGTTTCGGCGACCCGGAGACGCAAGTGGTGCTCCCGCGCTTGAAGAGCGACCTGGGCGAGGTCATGCTGGCCGTGGCCGAGGGCCGCGCTGACGATATCGCGCTCGACTGGTCGGACGACTGGGCCGTGGGCGTGGTGCTGGCGAGCGAGGGCTACCCGGGTGCCTACGAGAAGGGCGATGTGATACTGGGCATCGAGGACGCCGAGGCGCTTCCCGGCGTCACGGTCTACCACGCCGGCACGGCGCGCAACGCCGATGGCGAGCTCGTCACCGCAGGCGGGCGCGTGCTGACCGTGGTGGGCACCGGCGCCACCTTCGAGCAAGCGCGCGAAACAGCCTACGAAGCCTGCGACCTCATCACCTTCCGCGGCAAGCAGCTGCGGCGCGACATAGGCAAGAAGGCCCTGCAAGGGCGCTCTGCCTGGGAGTAGGCCATGCTAGCCGAGCGCATGCTGTCAGCAGTCGTCGCAGGCTGCACGAAACAGTATCTGAAGCTGTCGCCCACGAGCGAGGTGCGCATGCCCGCGCCCAAGCCGGGGCAACCGTACATGCTGTACATGCACGTGCCGTTCTGCGAGCGCCTATGCCCGTATTGCAGCTTCAACCGCTTCCCCATGCGCGAGGACCGCGCGCGGCGCTACTTCCAGAACATGCGCGCCGAGATGCTGATGCTGCGCGAGCTGGGCTACGACTTCCAGAGCGTCTACATCGGCGGCGGCACTCCCACCATCCTGATAGACGAGCTGTGCGAGACGATAGACCTCGCACGCGACACCTTCCCGGGGATACAAGAGGTATCGAGCGAGACGAACCCGAACCATCTCATCCCCAGCTATCTCGAGAAGCTGCGCGGGCGCGTGCAGCGCCTGAGCGTAGGCGTGCAGAGCTTCGACGACGGGCTGCTGCGCCAGATGGACCGCTTCGAGAAGTACGGCTCGGGCGACGAGATATTCGAACGGCTGGGCGAGGCCAGCCCGTATTTCGTGTCGATGAACGCCGACATGATCTTCAACTTCCCCGCGCAGACCGAGGATATCCTGATACGCGACATCGAGCGCGTCATAGCGTCGGGCGCCAGCCAGACCACGTTCTATCCGCTGATGGCGAGCCCCAGCGTGCAGAAGCAGATGGCCCGCACAGTGGGCCGGGTCGACTATTCGCGCGAAAAGCGGTTCTACGAGACGATCTGCGAGCTGCTCACCGGCGCGTTGCCCGGGTGCGATCTGGGCACGGGAGCGCATGGCGAGCGCGGCCTGTTCGAGTTCGGCTCGGCGTGGACGTTCAACCGCCGCGGCGCGCTAGGAAGCGACGGCGCGTTCATCGCAGGCGACGATGCGCCCATGATCGACGAGTACGTGGTCGATTTCGAGGAATACCCGGCTATCGGCTCGGGCGGCATCACGTATCTGGGCGACACGCTGTATGTGAACACGTTCAGCGTGGTGGACTACAACGATGCGGTGGAGCGCGGCGCTATGTCCATGATGGGCAGCACGCGGTTCAGCCTGCACGACCGCATGCGCTATCGCTTCATGATGCAGCTGTTCGGGCTGCGGCTCGACAAGCGCGCCTTCAAGCGCGATTTCGGCCTGCCGGTAGAGCTCGGACTGCCCGCCGAGATGGCCTTCATGCGCCTGAACGGGGCCTTCGCCACCGACAACGCCGACGAGCTGACGCTCACCGCGCGCGGCCGCTACCTGATCGTGGTCATGATGCGCCAGTTCTTCATCGGCGTGAACAACCTGCGCGACCAAGCGCGCGAAGCGCTCACCGGTGAAGAGCGCGAGCTCATCTTCGGCTCGGGCGAATGCCGGCTCGGCTCGGGCGAATGCCGGCGCTAGCCATCGGCGCCTCCACGGTGCTGGCTGCTCTGCTGGCCGCTGCATGCGCTACCGATCTGCGCGAGCGGCTGATACCCGATAAGATCGTAGCGGCGCTCGCTGGGGTATGGGTTCTCTGGAAGGCGGCTTGTGCGCTGCTGTTCGGCACCACCGAGGGGATAACGCCTGGCCTGATGGCCGCACTGCTCTATGGCGGCGGCCTCTTGGCATTCACGCTGGTGTTCGAGGCCCCTGGCAAACGTGCTGGCATGGGCGGCGGTGATATCAAGCTGATGGCTGCCTGCGCACTGTACCTTGGGCCGGAGCGCAGCGCGCTCTGCTTGCTCATCGCCTGCACGATGAGCGTGCCGCTCGCGCTCATCGTGCCTCGCACCCGCTTCGCCTGCGAGGGCGAGCGCGCCGGCACCGTTCCCTTCGCACCGGCCATAGCCGCAGGAACTCTGCTGGCACTGTTGCTTCCCGCAGCCTAAACAGGTAAAATACTCATGCTCTGGTCGGGTAGCTCAGTTGGTAGAGCAGCGGACTGAAAATCCGCGTGCCGAGGGTTCAAGTCCCCCTCCGACCACCACGAATGCCACGGGAGCCACACGGCTCCCGTTCTCATATCGGAACCCGATATCATGATCGACCCAGAACGGGCGCTGTGCGGCTCAGGCGCCGGTCCAGTAGGTTTCTTCGTAGGCGAATCCGCTCTCGCCGCGGCGTATCGCGTCGAAGCGCTCTCGGTCTTCGTCGGTGAGCGCTTCGTGCTCTCTGCGGCGCGGTAGCACGTCGGCGGGTAAGCCGCCGTCCATCACCTCGTTCGCATGGCGCGCCGCTTCGGCATACCGCCGCCACGCCGCCTCGTCAGCATCGGCGCAGTACAGGATATAGCGCGCGAACTCGAAGCCGGGATGCTTGCCCACCTCGCGCTCTATCTGCGTGAGCGCCGTGTCGATGGCTCCCGCATCGTCGCCCGCGCCGTGGTAGGCGAACGCCGCGTTCATCCATGCCTCGTCTTGGATGCGATCCTTCCATTGCTCGAATGCCTGCACCGCGCGACCGTACTCTCCGCCAACGGTGAGCGCCGCCACATAGGACGCGCGCACCTGCGGGTCGGCTTGTGCGAGCGCATCGTCTGCCAGCACGCTCTCCACATAGCCGTATGCGCCCTGGTTCGCCGCCGTCTTGCTGTACTGGATGCTGTTGTACGCCAGCAGGCCGCACACGCACGCCGCGCACACCACCACCGCGCTCGCCAGCACCGCCGGGAATGCCGCACGTGCGGGCAGCTCCGGCTGCCCGGGCGCCATCAGCAGGAACACCAGCAGCATGAGGAACGACCCATACTGGAAGTCGATGTCGATGAACCCGTGCGCCAAGAGCGCGAGCGCGCAGATGGCCAAGCCCGCCCGCCCCTGCCGGAACAGAGCGCGCACGCCCAGCACGGCGAATGCGCAGAAGCAGGCGAGCGCCCCCAAGCCGCCGTCGAGCCACAGCTGCAAATAGCTGTTATGCACGAACATGGTGTTGTACTGCATGGTCTGGAACAGCCGGTACTGGAACTGCCACTCATCGGGTCCGAGCCCGAGGATGGGGTCTTGCATCAGCATGGCCCAACCATCGTGCATCTGGACGAAGCGCTCCGCGAACGTGCCGAGCGCGAGCGAGATGCGGCCCGTCGCCGCCACCAGCACCACCACGGCCACCGCCGCTGCCACCACAGCGCCCAGCAGCCCCCACGCGAGCGCCGCCGGAGCACCGCTGCCGAAGCGCTCGCCGCACAGCCAGCGCACCCCCAGGTACAGCCCGAACGCTACCGGCACCGTCAGCGCCGACCACGAAATGCCCACGAGCAAGCACGCGCCGAAGCCCACCATAGCGAAGATGGCTTGCAGCAGCACATCGAGCACCTGATCGTAGTCGCGCGCCACCAGCCACCGCACCAGCATGGCCAGCATCGCCACCATGAAGATCGCCACCATGCCGCCCGACTGCGTGAACAGCAGCATCGCCAAGCTGAACAGCGCCAGCCGGTTCAAGCGCGCATCGGCGCTGAGCATCTGCACGAAGAAGAACGCCGCGAACAGCGCAGCCGCCGTATTGGCGTACTGCACCGAGAATTGCAGGCGCCCGTCGGTGATGGTGCCCGGCATGGGAAGAGCCTGGCACAGCAACAGCAGCGCGAACGCGCATGCACCGAAACCGACATAGCCCAGAGCGCGCAAGGCGGCATCGCGGCCATCGAGCGTCATCTGGGCGCACAGCACGCCCACACCGAACGCCGTGAACCACGGCAACGCACCCGCCACATGCGTCAGCGTGAGGCCATGCGCCGCCCCGCTGACCAAGCAGAAGACGCCGATGCCCAGCAAACAGAGGCACGAGAAGGGCAGGTGCAGCGCCCTCGCACTGCACCGATCGACCACCACCACGCACACGATAGCCGCAACAGCTCCGAAGCCGAGCCAAGCATGCTGGAATGGATAGTAGATACCTTGCGCCACGATGGCCGCGCACAACCCCACAAGGAACAGCACGCCAGCCAAGGGCACCACCGGCAGCGCACCCGCAGCCTTGTGCGCCGTCGGCCGCACCTGCTTGCCCGCGCCCGCACGCCCTGCCGCTCTCGTTCCCGCCTTCTTCGCCACAGCGCGCACCTACCCGCCCAACGAGGCGTCGTCCACATGATCGATGCTCTTCTCAGCCTGACGCGCGGCCGCCTCGGCTTCCTCGTCCAGCACCTCGGTGTAATACACGTCGAGCACCGTCCGGTACACGCTGTCCTTATCCAGGTAGAACTCATCTACGCCCTCGTTGCTATCGTAGAGCACGTTCTCGCCCTGGAGGCTGTATATCTCCACGTCGCCCACGCCGTTGCCGAGGAAGTTCGCCGCAAGGAACGTGAATTCCGTCGGCCCGATGTTGGTCATGGAATACTCGGAAAGGCTGTTGAAGATGCTCACCAGCACGCCCGCATCGCCCTTAGCCTGCTCGACCGCCTTCTTCACGAATGCGTGCACGAACTGCTTCTGGCGCTCTTGGCGCTTCAATGCCGATTCCGGCTCGTGTATGTCGCGGTATTTGATGTAGTAGAACGCCTGCTGACCGGTCAGGTTCACGGTCTGGCCCTGCCATATGCCGGCGGGCTTCACGTTCTGCAGCGCCTCCACCTCAACGCCGCCCACCGCATCGGCCAGATCGCCCAGCCCGTCCATATCTAGCGCGTAGTAATAGCGCATGGGGGTGTTATAGAGCATGCGCGACACCGCCCGGCACATCAGCTCGGCGCTCTGCTCCTCAGAATCGGCATACGAGTAAGCCATGCACAGCTGCGCGGTGATCGTGTCGTAATACCGATCGCTGCCGAGATAGTCGCGGTCTATCTCCACCATGCTGTCGCGCGGTATGGAGATGACCTTCACGTTGCCGTTGCTGGTGTCCATCGCTATCACCATGACGGCGTCGGCCTGCCCGTTGGTGTAGCCCTGGGCCCGCCCATCGAGCCCGAGGAACAGGATGGAGGTCATATCCTCGTTCAGCCGGTACTTCTTGCCCTCGAAGAAGACGATCTTGCCGTTGTCATAGGAGACGGCGCCGTCGCCTACTTCCATGTCGGAGGTCTGCACCATGCTCGCCCGGCCCATGTTCAGCGCGAGCGCGAACGCCCCCGCTCCGCACAGGAGCACCCCGCACAAGCACGACACGGCCACGATGGCGATGCGCTTCTTCGAGAAGCGCGCGGCCTTCCGAACCTTGCAGGAATGCGAAGGCGCTCCGCCCTCTTGCGCTTTCGGCTCGGTCGCCGCGGCGTCCTCATCAGACCCGCCACCTGCGCCGAGCGGCTCGAACGGCTCCGCACCGGGGAACAACCGCTTGAATCTGGGTTCGTCAGACCGTTTCTTCGACATTCTCAAGCACTCCGACCACGAGGTAGCGCGCGGCGTCATTCGCCGGCTTGGTGCAGGTGCTCAAGATGACCAGCTTGTCCTCGCCGGCGATCAGGCCGCCCTCTATGGCGCGCGCATTCTTGTTCAGCGAATCGGGAGCCTGCACGTAGTCGAGCCAATTCTGCAGGACAGCAGGGTCAGAGAAACCGCTGGTGGTCTGCAAGATGTGCCGGTTGTCGTATTCGAACGCCGACACGATGCGATACGTCAGCCTGCTATCGGGCGTGAAGATGTAGAACTCTCCGTTCTCCTCGAAGAACGCGGGGTCTTCGAGGTTATGGAGCGTCGACATCATCTGATCTTTGAAGCTCGAGTTATCCTCGAACGTGTGGCCATACACCACCGTGACCGCATCCTGCGTGAAATCCTTGCTGTTCCAGAGCATCTGGGTGAATAGCTCGCCTGCCAGATCGGGCTCGCCGTCTATGTCATGCGTCAGATAGAACTCGTCGGCCATCGGATGCTGCAAGATGGGCAGGTCGACCTCGGTGCCAGGCACCGCGAGCCACGCATACACGCTCGGATTGCGCTCCTGATAGGCCTGCCAGTCGATAGGATTCTTGATGCGGCCGTCGTCGGCGACATCCACCACGCCCATCGCGGTCGACTCGCCGCTGTTCTCGACCACCGGCTCGGGCTGGTTCGCCACGAGCACCCAAGCTCCCACCAGGGCTAATGCGACCACCACCACGGCGATGATCGCCGCTATCAGGCCCTTGCTGCTCTTCGGCTCGGCTGCATTCGAATGCTGTGGCATGCAGGCTCCTCGCTCTCTCTCTTCGGCGGTCCGCTCAGCGGCCCGGACAACCCATCCTCAAACTAGAGGAGGGAGGCCTCATGAGAATGCCCCCCTCCATACATGAAATCGCGAAATCATGCACCTTTTACGTGCTCTTGCTTGTGATCGTTCTCTTGCTTAGCAACCGGTCTTAGGAGACGTGGCAGCAACGTAGTTGCTCCTCCAGACCTGCGGAGCCTCGGTCACGTCGAACAGGGCGAACAGCGAGAAGCCGTCGACCGTGAAGGAGATCATACCCTGAGCGTCCACCTCGTAGTTCTCGTAGGTGATGGTGCCGTCGCTGTGCAGGATCATCACACGCACGATATCGCCAGCGTTGCGGTCGGTGTAGAAGGTGACGATGGCGTCATCGTCGGCCATCTCAGCGTCTATGCGCAGAAACCCCATCAGCTCGACACCCTCGGTGGCCTTCATGTCCTCGAGGTCCTTCATGTACTCGTCGAGCTTCTCCTGGCCCACCATCTCGGCGTACTGATCAAGGTCGTACTGGTCGACCGTGGAGACGGTCAGATCCTCGACGCCCTGCACCTTCAGACCGGTGAGGGAGTCGTAACCGGGCATGTTCGCCTCGAAGTCGAACACGAAGGTGTCAGCCTCGCCGGGAACCTTCATGGCCTGATAGGTCTGCGACCAAGTGGTGACACCGAGGTCGGCGTACTCGTTGTAGGTCTCCGGAGCAACGGGAACCGTAGGAGCGCCCGTGTTGCTGTCGCCATTGCCGTCATTCTCACCGCTGGCGAAGGCCGCCATCGGCAGAGCTGCGGCGAGCGCGAAGGCGCAAAGTGCAGCTACGAATCTTTTCATTTATCTGCCTTTCTTCCTTTGTTTTCAGTGCTTCATAAAAGATGCACGACCACATGCGCCATATACCCTACTCCGCCCCCCCCCCCCCTTGTCAACTCAGAATCGCACTTTATTTGGCAGACAGCTCATGATGAGAGCGATGGGATGCGGCGGGGATTTTCTGAAGAGAATCGGCCATATCGGCTCCGGAACGGCATAATGGATGATACGGAACGGATGAGATGGGATCGGCTCTGATATGAACAACATGCGCATAACCGACTGGGCGGCCCTGCTGGGCATATCGGCGGTGGTGTCGGTGTGCGGCGTGGTGGGCGTGTCGTACGTGGTCGGCGAGGGCACGCCTATCTTCGACGGCGTGCAGATAGGGCTGCTGTCCGTCATATTCACCATCGTGGCTGCGTTCGCCTTCTACCTGCTCGACCTCTTGTTCGAATGGGTGGCCGGCACGCGCCTTCTCCAGATAGAGCTGCCGCAGGGCCAGCGCGAACCGCTGCTCGCGCGCATAACGCCGCGCTGGAGCCCCGGCAGCATCGCCATCTTCGCGCTCATCATGGCGCTGCTGTGGCTGCCGTGGCTGATAGCGAACTACCCCGGCGGCACCTACTGGGACACCTACTATCAGATATATCAGATATACCCGGAGAACCACCCCGTCTCGGTGATCCCCTGGGAGGAGATACGCGATCAGACCGTCACCGACGCGTGGCTGGTCGACCATCACCCGGTGCTGACCACGCTGATATACGGCGGCTTCGGCTGGGTGTCCGACCAGATCACCGGCAACTGGATGCTCGGCGTGTTCGTGTTCGTGTGCCTGCAAGGCGCGGCTCACGTGGTGGCCTTCACCGCCGCCGTGGGCTACCTGCGCGACCGCAACTGCCCCATCGTGCTGTGCTTTGGCGCCTACGCGTTCTTCTGCATCATGCCGTTCGTGAGCACCTGGGCGATGTGCATGGTGAAGGACAGCATGTTCGGGGCGCTATGCGTGCCCTACTTCATCATGCTGTTCGAGGCCGTGCGCACGCGCGGCGCCAGCTTGCAGCCGGTGCGCGCGGTGGTGCTGTTCTGCGTGCTGGGTCTGTTCTTGTGCCTGACGCGAAAGATGGGCCTCTACATGGTGGTGCCCACGGCCATCATAGCGGCGGTGTGCCTGCGGCGCGGCAAGCGCCCGGCGTTCGCGGGCAGCGGCGCGGTGCGCGCATGCCTCGTGCAAGCGGGCAGCTGCGTGCTGGTGATGACGGTGCTGCTGCCGCTCGTGGTGTTCCCGGCGGCGAACATCCGCCCGGGCGGCGCGCAGGAGGTGCTCGGGCCGCTGTTCCAGCAGAGCGCCCGCTACCTGGTCGACTACGGCGAGGAGATATCGGTATCGGAGAAACGCGCGCTCCAGAACATCATCGACTACGACAAGCTGGCCGACCAGTACCAGTTCGATTTCGCCGATTCGGTGAAGTACCGCTACAACCTCAACGCCACGCCCCAGCAGGTGATCGACTACCTGCAAGCCTACGTGACGATGGGCGCGCGGCACCCCGATTCGTACCTGGCGGCATTCGCCTCGCTGGCGGGTTTCTATGTGGCGCCCACCGCCTACGCCAACATACGGATGGTCACCGTCGACACGCACATGGGCGACGACGACCGCTACATGCTCTGGAACCCCGACGAGCTCGACTGGTTGCGCGAGGGGCTCGACGAAGGCTACACCTTCATAGCTGAGATACCCGGCGTGAACCTGCCGTTCTTGATCGTCACCTATGCGTTCTGGCTGCCGGCCGGGCTGCTGTACGTGCTGATGCGGCGGCGCCTGCGCTGCGGCACGCTGCTCATACCGGCGCTCGTGCTGCTCGCCTTCTGCATGATATCGCCCGTCTACGACGCGCGCTATTGCGTGCCCATCTTCGACATGGCGCCGCTTCTGGTGTGCGCCTTCGCCGCCATCCGCGCCAGCGCACGGCTCACCGTGGGCGAGCCGGCGGCCGAGCTGCCGAGCGAGCTTCCCACCGACTTCCCCACCACTTCGCAGGTTGGGCCTGACTTTGCGAGCGCGGCGCATTACAATACGTTCTGATCGCACTCGAGGGGGCAGGTTTAGATGGGAACACCGCTGGTAGGCATCATCATGGGGTCGCAGTCTGACATGGCGGCGATGGAGCCGTGCATGCAGCAGCTGGAAGAATTCGGCATACCCTATGAGGTGAAGGTGGCGAGCGCGCACCGCAAGCCTGACGTCGTGCACGAATGGGCCGCCGGCGCCGAAGAGCGCGGCATGCGCGTTATCGTGGCCGCAGCCGGCAAAGCGGCGCACTTGGGCGGCGTCGTGGCCGCATTCACCCCGCTTCCCGTGATAACCGTGCCTATGAAGACGAGCGACCTGGGCGGGCTGGACAGCCTGCTGTCGATGGTGCAGATGCCGAGCGGCGTGCCCGTGGCATGCGTCGCCATCAACGGAGCGAAGAACGCCGCTATCTTGGCCGTTCAGATGCTGGGCACCGGCGACGCGGCCATGCGCGGCAAGATCAGCGCCTTCAAGCGCGCGATGGCCGAAGCATAGGCCCGAGCCCAAGGAAGAAGGAGAGCACAGCCGTATGACGAAGAAGCTGCTCATGGGCAACGAGGCCTTCGCCCATGCCGCGCTGGAAGCCGGTGTGAGCGTGGTAGCCGGCTACCCCGGCACGCCTTCGTCTGAACTGATAGAGACGGTCGCGCGCCTCGTCGCCTCCGGGCATGCCGAGGACGTGCACGTGGAGTGGTCGACGAATGAGAAGGCGGCGCTCGAGGTATGCGCGGCGGCATCGATGAGCGGCGCACGGACGCTGTTCACCTGCAAGCAGGTGGGCCTGAACGTGGCGAGCGACGCGCTGATGTCACTGAACTACGTGGGCGTGCGCGGCGGCCTGGTGCTGTTCGTGGCTGACGACCCCGGCCCCATCTCGTCGCAGACCGAGCAGGACACGCGCCGGTTCGCCCAATTCGCGAAAGTGCCGGTGTTCGATCCGGCCACCCCTGAGCAGGGCTACGAGATGATGAAAGCCGCCTTCGAGCTCTCAGAGGAGTACCGCACGCCGGTCATCGTGCGGCCGACTACCCGCATCAACCATGCCTCCACGTTCTTCGACGTGGCTGATGACACCCGCGCGCGGCGCCTGCCCACCGGCGGGTTCAAGCACGACCCCGACCGCTGGGTCATCTTCCCGAAGCGCTCCTATGAGGCGCACGGCGAGATCATCGACCGCCTGAACAGCATGACGCGCGTGCTGGCGATGGACGCGCAGTATTCGCAGTTCCTGCCCTTATTCGACCGGCGCGAGAGCGAGACGGCCACCCCAGCCGAGGCGCCGTACCTGGGCATCTTCACCGGCGGCGTCTCCACGCAGTACGCGATAGAGGCGCTCGAGATGATCGAGCGCAGCGCAGCGCGCGAGGGCGTGAAGCTGCCGCCGTACCGGTTCATGCAGATGGGCATCCCCTATCCGCTGCCGAAGCGCGCCGTGCGCCGGTTCATGGAGGGGCTCTCGCACGTGCTCGTGCTCGAAGAGCTCGACTCGGTGCTGGAAGAGGACCTGATGATGATCGCCGCGGACCGCTTCCTGTCGGCTCATGTGCATGGCCGCCTGACCGGCGAAGCGCCCGACCGCGGCGAGAGCTCAACGGAGAGCGCGGTCGTCTCCATCGCGCATTTCTTCGACATGTACACGAAGACCACCGAGCGGCCGCAGCCCATGATCGTGCCGGAATCGGTGCGCCCCAAGGAGCCCAAAGAGGTGAAGCGCACCCACGTCAAGGAGAAGCGGGCCAACCACCGCCTTCCCGACCACGTGCGCGGGGAAGAGCCGGAAGAGGAGCCGCGCATCGGGTTGATCGGCATAGCGGCCGACTACCACGCGACGCAGAGCAGCGAGGCGGTGCCCGAGCGCATGGCGCAGCGGCACGCGCAATCGGCGGCGAGCCGTCGGCAGGCGCAGTCGGCCGCACGGCGGCGCCAGACGCATGCCGCACGCTACAAGGCGCCCACCAAGACGGAAGAGGCCACCGCGACGGCTGCCGCGGTGGCGGTGCCCGAGAAGGACGGCGCACCCGGCGAGCTGATGGACCGCGAGGGCAACAGGCTCTCCATCCTGCGCATCATGGAAGACGAGATCGGAGCGAAGGCGCTGCTGCGCTATGCGGCCGAGCTGCCGCCGCGCCCGCCGGTGCTGTGCGCTGGTTGCCCGCACCGGGGCAGCTTCTACGCTGTCAAAGGCGCGCTCGACAAGCTGGGCGTGAAACGCGAGGACGCCATGCTCTGCGGAGACATCGGCTGCTACACGCTGGGCAACGCCATGCCGCTCGCTGCGGTGGACACCTGCCTGTGCATGGGCGGCGGCATAACGATGGCGCAGGGCTTCCACATTGCCGAGCCCGACAAGAAGCAGGTGGCGTTCGCGGGCGACTCCACGTTCTTCGCCAGCGCCATGACGGGCATCGCCAACGCCGTGTACAACGACCACGATGTCACGTTCGCCATCTTGGATAACGCCACCACCGCTATGACCGGCTCGCAGCCGCACCCCGGCACCGGCATCACGCTGATGGGCGGGCGCTCGGTGCCGATCAGCATCGAAGCCGTGCTGGAAGCGCTCGGGGTGGAGGTCATCATGCACGCCGACCCGCTCGACCGCGCGCAAGCCGAAGAAGCCAGCGCCGTGGCGCTGCGGCACAAGGGTCCCTCGGCCATCATCTTCCGCAGCCCGTGCGTGTGGATGGCGCCGTTCGGCATCCCTGCCGAGGTCGACGCTGACACCTGCACCGGCTGCAAACGCTGCATCACCGATATCGGATGCCCGGCTATCGCATTCGCGCCGATGGCGCGCGGGCGCAGAAGCGGCATGCGCGGCCAGGCCATCATCGACCCCGACCTGTGCAACGGCTGCGGGCTGTGCCTCCAGGTGTGCCCGTTCGATGCCATCGGCATCCCCTCGATGCTCGACTACGTATCGCGCGACGCATCGGCGAACCCGGCGCGCACGCCAAAGCGCATGGCGTCCGCGGCTGCTGCCGTGCCGGCCGCAGCGCCCGCCGACGAGCAGCCCGACGTGGCCGACATAGGCGATGCCCCCATACCGCGCGAAAACGAGCTCGAAGCCCTGCACGAGGACGACCCCGCAGGCGAGCCCGCCGAACCCGAAGAGCAGTTCGAGGCCGATGCCGACGAGCTCGACGCTGACAACGCCGACGAGCTGGACGACGCCGCTGGCGAGCTTCCCGAGGAAGCACCGGCGCGCCGCCCGGCCGCTGTCTACACCCGCGAGGAGATGCAGGCGCAGAGGCGTGCCGCTTTCGGCACGCGCTACGACCAAGGCGTGCAGACGGGCGCACAGCCCAGCGCGCAGCCGCAACAGGCGCCCGCGCAGCAGTCGGTGTTCGGTGGCACATTCACCATCCAGCTCGAGAGCGACCCGGCGAACGGAGGCGAGGGTAGCCGTGATTAACATCCTGCTCACCGGCGTTGGCGGCCAAGGCACCGTGCTGGCCGCGAAGGTGCTCGCCATGACAGCGGCGGCGAAAGGCTGGCAAGTGCGCACCGCCGAGACGATCGGCATGGCGCAGCGCGGCGGCAGCGTGGTGTCGCACGTGCGCATCGGCAATCTGGGCGAGCGCGTGCATGCGCCGCTGGTCACGCATGGCACCGCGAACCTCATCATCGCGTTCGAACCGGGCGAAGCCGCCCGCTGCCTCGACTACTTGGCGCCGGGCGGGGTGGTCATCACCGCCACCACCACGGTGGAGCCGGTGGCGGCGTCGCTGGCATCGAAGCCCTACACCTCGCAGGATATCTTGGAGAACATACGGCTGACGTTCTACAACGACGTGGCGAGCCGCATCGCCACCTCCGTCGGCTCGCGCGAGGCGCAGCGCCGCCCGAACGCGCATCGGCGCCTGATCGCCATCGACGACATGGCTGTCACCGACGCGCTCGGCAAGAACCGTAAGGTGCTCAATTCCGTGCTGCTGGGCGCCGCGGTGGCGAAGTACTGCCTGCCCGTCACGCTCGACGACCTGAAAGGCGCGATACTGGCGTGCGTGAAGCCGCAGTTCGCGCAGATGAACATAGACGCCATCGAGATGGTGGGAGAGAGGATCGACTACTATGCAGATGAGGCCTGAGCAGCTTGAGCTGATCCGCGAGCAGCTGAGCACCATCAAGGAGCGCTCGGCGTTCTACGCGAAGAAGTTCGAGGGGCTCGACGTCGCCGATGTCGCCTCTCAAGCCGATTTCGAGCGCCTGCCCTTCTCCGAGAAAGACGACCTGCGCGCCGCGTACCCGCTGGGGCTGCAAGCAGTGCCCGATGCCGACATCGTGCGCATCCATTCGTCCTCGGGCACCACGGGCACGCCGGTCATCATCCCCTACACGGCGCAGGACGTCGCCGATTGGGCCATCCAATTCGCCCGCTGCTTCGAGATAGCCGGCGTGAGCGTGCTCGACCGCGTGCAGATCACCCCGGGCTACGGCCTGTGGACCGCCGGTATCGGCTTCCAGGCTGGCTGCGAGCGGCTGGGCGCTATGGCCATCCCCATGGGCCCGGGCAACACCGAGAAGCAGCTGCGCATGATGCAAGACCTGCGCTCCACCGTGCTCTGCGCCACCTCATCCTACGCGCTGCTGCTCGCCGAGGAGATCGAGCAGCGCGGCATACGCGACAAGCTGGCGCTGCACAAGGGCGTCATCGGCAGCGAGCGCTGGGGCGACAAGATGCGCCAGCGCATCCAGAACGAGCTCGGCATCGAGATCTACGACATCTATGGCCTCACCGAGATCTACGGCCCCGGCATCGGCATCTCGTGCGACCAGCACAACGGCATGCACATCTTCGACGACTACTGCTATATCGAAGTGGTCGACCCCGTCACCGGCGCCGTGCTGCCTGACGGCGAAGAGGGCGAGCTGGTCATAACCACGCTGCGCAAGCAGGGCGCGCCGCTCATCCGCTACCGCACCCACGACCTGACGCGCATCCTGCCCGGCAGCTGCGCCTGCGGGCTGGGCGAGCGCCATCCGCGCATCGCCACGCTCACCGGCCGCACCGACGACATGTTCAAGGTGAAGGGCTGCAACATCTTCCCCGCGCAGGTGGAGGAGGTCATCTCCATCACCGACGGCACCTCCAGCGAGTACCAGGTGATGATCGAGAACATCAGCGGCACCGACGTGCTCACCGTGCTGTTCGAGACGCCGCTCGAAGGCGAGGCGCGCGAATCGGCTGAGCAGCAGCTCGCCACCATCTTCAAAGCGAAGATCGGCTGCACCCCTGAGGCTAAGGGCGTGCCCCTCGGCGAGCTCCCCCGCAGCGAGAAGAAGACGAAGCGCATCTTCGACAGCCGCTACTGAGGCAGCTGCACCGAGCATCTGAAAGGCCGCCCCTCAAGCGAGAGGAGCGGCCTTTTCCTTTTGCGCGCTTACTGCTGGGGGTCGGGCGCGACCACGCCCGCGAAGGCATCGGCGCCGTAGCCATTGCTGATGCGCACGCGCGGCAGAGCCATCGGGTTGTCGCCCGGCACGATGCGCCGGTTCTCGATGGTGAACGCGCACAGCACGCCCGCATCGTCGAGCGCCGCCCATGCCGTCTCGTTGTTGTCGCCGAACGGGTAGGCAACCGCTTCGGTGGTGCCCAGTATCTCCTGCGCCTTCTTGATATCAGCCACCAGCTCGTCGTGCGACAGCGCGTGCAGCAGGCCGCCGCGCCCCACGTTCGAGCCGGCCTTGTGCATGCCGTAGGTGTGCGACTGGAACGAGATGTACGGGTTCGCGCGGCTCACCACCGCATCGGGGATATCCTCGTTCTCGCAGATGAGGAACATGGTGGCCGGCACCTCGTACTTGCGGAACAGGTCGCCGCCCAGCGTGTAGACATTGCCCTCGCCGTCGTCGAAGGTCAGGGTGGCGCACTTGGCCGGCAGCGAATGCGTGCCTTCCGCGAACGCGCGTATCTCCTCGTACGACGGGTAGTAGTAGCCATTCTCGGTCAGATACTGCAAGTGCGATTCCAAGTCGTCGGCAGACAAGCAGTTGCTGTTCAGGTCGGCGGGAGGCTGCGCGGAGTCGTACAGATAGTGGTACATGAACACCGGGATGCTCGCAGCAGAGCCGCCGTCGAAGGCATCGACCACATGCACGGTGCGCTCAGCGGTGGCCTTCTGGCCGCCCTCGGTGGTAGCGGTATAGGTGATGGTGTAGTCGCCCGCTTTGGCGGTGTCCACGGTGCCCGCCACCTGCACGCCGGGCGTTATGTCGGCCGCACCCTGCGCGTCGGGGTCGACCGCATGGCAACCGGCTTCCAGGTATTCCTCGCCCACCAGCACGTAGGTGTCGCGGCTGCCACCCAAGGTCATGATCACATCCTCGGCTTGCGGCGCGCCGCCGCCCATCTGCGCCACGGGCAGCGCATCGGGCGCGGTGCCGTTCGGCAGCTCGGGGTCGCCGGGCCGCTCGGCCATGCCGAATGCGACCACCACCAACGCCACCGCTGCTATGGCGAGCACCGCTATCGCACCGACGAGGATATGCATGCCCTTGCCCATACCGAACCTCCAACCGCTCCATCAGCTAAGCCTGACTATTGTAGCGCCGCAGATGGGGCGCCACGCGCGCCCGTGTGAAAAACAGCCCTCAGAATAGGCGGTTTTTTCGATTCTGCGCTCATATCCGACGCCTGCTGCGCCGCTCTCCCCTATTCGCCCCGTATGGCACCGTGCCCGACGGCCGCTCTAGGCCACTTCGCCACCGAAAAGGTCCCATAATCGAACATTTTGGCTATTTTGGTCGCTCTCTTTCACGTGCCCGGCGCTTTATTGTGCTAAAGTAGCGCCCGTGAATCAGGCTGACCGACATATCGCTATCGCACCTGCGGGCACCTGCGCCATCATGACGCAGCATTTCGCGCAGAAATGTAGCGATGCGGCGTGCGCCGTTATGAGCGAGCACATGGCCGAGTGCTGTGCCGCTGCTCCCCCACATCTGGTTTACCGATATTGATGGCACGCGGGTTCTCATCGCGGGCCATTTTTTTATGCCCGCACGCGAGAAGCCGTGTGCGCCTTCGACTCCCATTTCCCCGGTAACAGATGCAAGGAGATAACATGACTGTGAAGATATTGCTCGTGCTCGCGTTCGTGGCGGTAGCCGTGGGCGTGGGCATCTACTGCCGCCGCTCCACGAGCACCGTGGATGGCTTCGTGCTGGGCGGCCGCAAGGTAGGCCCGTGGATGAGCGCGTTCGCGTACGGAACCAGCTATTTCAGCGCGGTGGTGTTCGTCGGCTACGCAGGGCAGTTCGGCTTCAAGTACGGTCTTGCGGCCACCTGGGCCGGCATCGGCAACGCCATCTTGGGCAGCCTGCTGGCGTGGTGGGTGCTCGGGCCGCGCACGCGCGAGATAACGCACCGGCTGGGCGCGCAGACCATGCCCGAGTTCTTCGGCAAGCGCTACGACTCGAAAGCGCTGCGCATCGCGGCGGCGGCCATCATCTTCGTGTTCCTCATCCCCTACACGGCGAGCGTCTACAACGGCTTGTCGCGCCTGTTCGGCATGGCGTTCGACCTGCCCTACGACGTGTGCGTCATCGGCATGGCGGTCATCACCTGCGTGTACGTGGTGGTAGGCGGTTACATGGCAACGGTGATGAACGACTTCATCCAGGGCATCGTCATGCTGCTGGGCATCACCGCGGTCATCGTGGCGGTGGTCATGAGCAACGGCGGGTTCAGCGAGGCCATCGTGCAGCTCTCGCAGATACCGGCTGAGGGCAGCGCCATGCAAGGGCCGTTCGTCAGCTTCTTCGGGCCCGACCTGTTCAACCTGCTCGACGTGGTGGTGCTGACCTCGCTCGGCACGTGGGGCCTGCCGCAGATGGTGCAGAAGTTCTACGCCATCAAGAGCGGCCCAGCGGTGAAGCAGGGTGCTATCATCTCCACGCTGTTCGCCTTCGTGGTGGCCGGCGGCAGCTACTTCCTGGGCGGGTTCGGCCGCCTGTACGAGGGGCAGATCGAATACGCCGCGAACGGCACCCCCATCTACGACTCGGTGATCCCCACCATGCTCTCCACGCTGCCCGATGTCCTGATCGGGTTGGTCATCGTGCTGGTGCTGTCGGCCAGCATGTCGACGCTGAGCTCGCTCGTGCTCACGTCGTCGTCCACGCTGACCATCGACCTCATCAAAGGCAACTTCGTGAAGGACATGAGCGAGAAGAGCCAGCTGCTCAGCATGCGCGGGCTGCTGGTGGTATTCATCGCCATATCGGCGGGCATCGCGCTTCTGCAATATCATTCGTCCATCGTGTTCATCGCGCAGCTGATGGGCTACTCGTGGGGCGCGCTGGCCGGCGCATTCCTCGGGCCGTTCCTGTGGGGCCTGTACAAGAAGAAGGTGTCGAAGGCGGCGGTGTGGTGCTCGTTCGCCATCGGCGTGGGGCTGACCGCGACGAACATGGTGGTGGGCTTCGCAGGAACGCCGCTGATCGCGAGCCCCATCAACTGCGGCGCGCTGTGCATGCTGCTGTCGCTCGCAGTGGTGCCGCTGGTGAGCCTGATAACGCCCGCGAAGGAGTTCCCGCTCGACCCGCCCTCGCGCCTCTCGGCGACCGATCGCGCCTTCGAGGCCGAGGTGGCAGCGGAAGAGGCCGCCGGCGAGCCCGTGCCCGGCAGCGCCGAGGACGGAGCCCGCGAAGGCATAGCCCCCAGCGTCCAAGAAGCCATAGACACCGTGCGCAGCTCGTAAGAGCCGCGCACGAAGGAGGGGCGCCAGAGGGACGGGGAATGCCAAAGGGACGGAGCAAATGGCATCTTTTC